>SICG01000047.1 GCA_009691525.1 Candidatus Latescibacterota bacterium
GACTCGGCGGGGAAACTTCATCTTTGTTTTCTGGGAGGGGGATCACCCACCGCGTCACGTCCATGTCTACCGCGACGGCATGTTGCTCCTGAAATGGGATCTGGAGAATGGCAAGCCGATGAAAGGCGAGATCAGCCAACAGCTACTCAGGTATATCCATGAACTGCAGCGGGAGGGTCGGCTGTGAGAATCACCAAGGTCGTGCCCAACAACCGCAAGCGAGCTTTTGAGGTCCATACCCGAGGCAAGCTCCACACCTTGCCTTACGCGATCCTGAAACCAACGCCCACCCGAGACAACCGGGTGGTGGAGGCGCAGGTGGATGAGGATATGGGTGGCGAGGGGTTTGTCTACTGTCTCAGCTCAGGCGAGCAGGGCGCGATCCATATCGATCACGTGTTGGAGTACAACCGAGATCCGGCCTACATGGCCGACCTGGTTTTCTACAAGCTGACCTTGGGGGCCCAAAAGGCCGTCAAGGAGTCTGGGCTGGGTGTCAGGGAGATCATCAGGAGGCTGGGCACCTCTCCCGCACAGTTCTATCGCCTGCTCGACCAGACGAATTACACGAAGTCCATGCGCCAACTGTTGGCACTATTACACATCCTCAACTACGAAATCGACCTTGTGCTGAGAACTCAGCCGGCTCCTGCCCCCAGTGCAAAGCCCATGTCGTAGGAGGAGGTAGGAGTCGCCTGGCCGCCGATTCAGCGTTCCAGGCGGGCCCGCTCGTCGGCGAAGAAACGCCGCAGGGCCTCCTGGGTTTTGCCGGGAAGTGGGCAAGGGCGTTCCGCTGCCAGGGCTTCGGCCCGTTCGTGGGCCCGCTCCAGCAGCGGGGCGCTCTCCTCCTCCCCGTAGCCAAAGAGCTCGTTGGTGAAGAACTCCTCCCCCCGCATCACCTCCAGGGTCAGGTCGTCCTCCAGGTAGTGGACGCCCGGGCCTCGTGCCTCGATCGACGCCAACCCCAGGTGGGTTTCGGTGTCCAGGCCCGCACCCAGGAAACGGGCGGCCTCCAGCCAGGCGCTCTGCACCACCATCATTTCCCCGGACATGGCCACCGCATTGCCGCAGGAACCGATCCCCGACATCATATCCGCTCCGGACTGACAGGTAGCCTGCATGAAGAGCATACCTTCGGCGCCGCTTTGTAGATCATAGGTGCAGCGCATGGTGCCGCCGCATTCGGCGCCGGTGGGCAGGCCCAGGGCCTTGCCCAGCTGCACGCTGGCCAGTTTCCACAGCACTTTGTCAAGGGTGTAGTAGAGGTCGGTGCCGCTGCGCAGGTCGGTGCGCGAGGGACCCATCATGTAGAGGAAGGCATGGCCGGGCCGGACCAGCTGAGTGAGGGCAGCCAGGAAAACGACCTCGGCGTGGGCCAAGAGCAGGGCGCCGGCCTTGCTGTACGGGGCAGTGGTCCCGGCCATGGGGCAGACGGTGGGCACCACCGGCAGATGGTGGCGGGTGGCCTGCAAGAGCAGGTCACCGTTGAGGTGGGTGAGAGTCAGGGGGGAGAGCATGGCCACGCTCACCGTGATCAGCCGGCTCTCCTCGACGGGGAGCCCCCCGGCCAGCAGCGGGGCCAGGCGCAGCCAGCGTTCCAGGCTCTCAATCGAGGCGGCCAGTACGCAGCAGTGTTTGTCGTGGTGGAGCAGGTGCTCCTCCAGGGCGCAGAGGCTGGAGGCGGGTCCGGAAAAATCGGCCACCGGGTAGTCCATCAGGCTGATGGCTGCCACCGGGTCCAACTGCTGGGCGATGCGGGTGTGGCGACCGATGTCGCTGCGCACCGGATGGCGGGGTTGGCGGGAGTGGTAGTCGAGAATCCAGGGGTCGGTGACAATGGCCAGGCAATGTTGCTCGCCGCCGCCCATCAGGTAGCGCCGGCCCGTGGCCCCGCCGATTTCGTATTGGGCGGGGGCTTGGGCCAGCAACTGGCGCAGCAGCGGCGCGGGCAACTTCACCAGGCTGCTGGTCTCCTCCACCTAGGCGCCGGCTGCAGTGGCCAGGCGCAGGAGTTCGGGGTGTTGCACCCGGAAGCCAGTGGTGGCCAGCAGGTCTTCAGTGGCCTGCTGGAGTTGCTCGATCTGGCTGGAGGAAAGGCCCTGCATAGGTCCTCCTACGGCTGCCCGCGCCTGCGGCAGAGCGGGTTGCCTTCTGCTGCGCTCAGATGCCGCCGGCTGGCTCGGGTTCGAAGTTGCTGAACTTCGCTTTGGCAAAGGGAAGGTGGGTGGCGCCGCGCGCCAGCAGATGGTTGACATTGCCCCCGGCCCATTCAGTGTAGGCCCGCGCATTGGCGTAGTGGCACACGTAGCAGCGCCGGAAGCGGTCGCGGCTGCGGTTCTGGCGCGAGCGGTGTAAGAGGTGGCCGTGGAAGAAGACCACGTCGCCGGCCTTGGCCTCGGCCAGGATCTCGCCGCTGGTGTCTACGCCCTGCACTTCGGTCAGGCCGGACTGGAAGTCGGTGGTGTTCTCGGGCAGGGCGATCTCCTGGGAGATGGCGTCGTATTGGGAACCGGGGACGAATCCCATGCAGCCGTTTTCGTCGGTGGCATCGTCGATGGCAATCCAGGCCCCACACAGGGTGTCAGGGTACGTTTTGATATAGTAGGAGTCCTGGTGGAAGGCCTGGCCGGGTTTGCCGGGCGGCTTGAGAAAGAGCATGGACTGCATGGCCATCACATCCGGGCCAACGAGGGCTTCGAGCACGTCGAGGATGCGGGGATGGAGGATGTAGCGCTCGTGGATTTCGAGGTGCCGGTGGAATTGGATGAAGCGAAAATACTTGTCCTCCATGTCGGCGGGGGTGGTGCCTTCGTTGCGGGGGTTGAGGCCTTCGACCTTGCCCAGATCCACCTTGTCGAGGGCCAGATTCATGGAGTGCTGATCTAGTTCGAGGCGTTCCTCAGGGGTGAGCAGGCCTTCGACCCTGAGGTAGCCGTTCTGGCCGTAGAAGTGCCGCTGCTCGCGGGTCAGTTGGTATTTCTCTCGCTGGGTCAGGGTGGTCATAGCGCTCCTCGCATGTGATGTCGTCCTCTGTCGAAAATAGGTACTGGGCCGGCTCCGGCCAAACCTAGGGGGTCTCCGCTGTCCGGCTGGGGATATTGACGATCCTGAAGGGGGTGCCGCAGATTTTGAAGAGGCGCTCCAGGTCTTCGCTGGCAATGGCCAGGGTGGCGGTGTTCACTAGGGGGTGGCAGTGCAGGGCCGGAGATCGCCAGATCGGGATATCGATCACCACCTCCACGGCATGCTGCTGGTCGTTGACGACGCCCAGAACGGTGACGGCGCCCGGCTCCACACTTAGGTACCTGAGCAGGCGCTCGGGAGAGGCCATGCCCAGTTTGCTGATCTTGAGAACTGCGGCCAGCGCCTTGAGGTCCACCTGCTTCTCCCAGCCCACTACCACCAGAAAGTGTTGCTTTCCCTTGCTGTCGCGCAGGAAGAGGTTCTTGGTGTGGACCCCCGGCAGGGGAGGGACCAAGCGTTCGGCCTCCTCGCAGGTGTAGACCGGCGGGTGGTCCACCCGAACATAGGGGATCTGGTGTTGGTCGAGAAAGCTGTAGATGTCGGTCATGGCATCCTTCCGGTTTTGACAAAGATAGCCAATTGGTCCATGGTCGCCGCTACCACCCTTGGGGCCTGGTTGCGGTTTTCGGGATGGTCCGCCACCCCGGCGGTCCAGATAGCCAGGCCCAGGCAGCGGCCGGCCATCAGGGTGTCTAGGTAGCGCTCGTGGTCGGCAGGCAGGGGCCGCACCTGCCGGTAGCCCCGCAGCAGGGCCTGGCGCAGCTCGGCATAGGCGGGCCGACGGCGCAACTCGGACAAAGTCACGGCCAAGTCGTAGAGGAAGCAACCCCAGCCGCAGTCGTCGAAGTCGGTGGCCCCCACCCTCTCCCGCTGGAAAAGCAGGTTGTCTGGGTGCAGGTCGGCGTGGATGAGCCCCCAGGCTTCCGGGCTGCGGCCCAGGGCAACAAAGGCCTGTTCCAGGCGGGTGCGCACGGCGGCGATCACCTGCTCCTCTCCAGATCTCAGATAGGACCTGATCCCTCTCTGGTCGATGCCCGGGTCTCCTCCCAGCAGGGTGTGCAGGTCCCAGCTTTTGCGCGCAAAGTCGGGGAGAGGGACAAAGGGTGTGGCGTGGAGCCGGGCGGCGAAACGTCCCACGGCTTCTAGTTGGCCCAAGCCCAGGCGGCGGTCGAGGAAGCGGCCGGGCAGCCAGGCGAAGAGGGCGCAGTCGCGAGGTTCTGGCACACCGGCGACACGGGCGGTCACCACCATGTTGCCATTGCGGGCGGCCACTGGCTCGGGCACCTGCAGGCCAAGGACGCGCAGGGCCTGCAACCACTGGAGTTCGGAGCGGATAGCGGCCGCATCCTGAAAGCCGGGCCGGTTGAGGCGCAGCACCAGGCGGCGCGTGCCGGCCTGCACCGCAAAGGTGGTGTTGTTCCAGTGCTTGAGGGGGCGCAACGCGGCCCCAGCCAGTCCGTACGCCTCCAGGGCCTGCAGGGCCAGGAGGCGCAGCCGGCGCACCTGGCCGGGGCCGGAGAGCAGGGCAAAGGGCCTCATGGGGGGGCATCGCCCAAGAGCAGGTGGGGACTGAGCCGCACCAGTTCGGCCAGCAGGCGCGGGAAGTCGATGCCCAGGGCGGCCTGCGCCTGTGCGGCCCGCTCCTGCAGGGTTGGCAGGGGAGGGGGGGGCTGGTTCAGGCCCAGGGCCACGCAGTTGCGTTTGCCGGCCACCGGCAGATAGAGGACCTGGTGATCGAAGTGAAGGCGCAGGTTGCGCATGATCCGCTTGAGGTCGTCCTCGCGGCTGCCGGCCCACAGATTGATGGCCAGCACCCCGTCCGGGGCTAACTGCTGCCGGCACTGGTCGAAGAAGTCGGGCCGGTTCACCAGGGGGGCCATGCCGGCAGGGTCGTGCAGGTCCACCAGCACCAGGTCGTATGCCGCTGCCGGGCCGCCCAGGAAGGCGGCGGCATCGGTTAGATAGAGCTGCAGGCGGGGATCCTCGGGCAGGTGGAAGAAGGCGCGGGCCACGTCGATGACCAGGGCGCGTCTTTCCGCCGCCGCCACCTGGCACTGCGGGAAGGAGTGCAGCAGGAAGCGGGCCAGGGCGCCCCCGCCCAGGCCCAGGATCAGGGCGGCGTTGGGCGGGCCGGTGAAGAGCAGGGCGCTCATCAGGCACTGGGTGTAGTTGAGGGCCAGGGCGTGCGGGTCGTGCAGGAACATAGTGGTCTGGCGCGCCCGGGTGCCAAAGTGCAGGGAACGGGCTGTGGGTTCGTCCACCACCTCGATCGTGCCCTCCGCATCGCTGCAGGTATAGATCAGCTGGCCGGTATAGTGGGCCATGGCAGGGCTCAGGCGGTGTGGCCCCAGCGGGTGGCGAGGAAGGCGTCGAGGAAGATCTGGGTCAGATGGGAGGTGATGCAGGGGATGGCGATCAGGCCCTTGGTCTCGGCTGGCACCGGCAGAAAGGCCAACACGGTCATGGCCACCGGCAGGCTCTTCTGGCTGGCCAGGATCACCAGGGCCTTGCGCACCTCGAGGGGCAGGCGCAAAAGCCGGCTGGCCGCGTCATTGATTCCCAGGTAGAGCAGGTGGATCAGCACCCCTGCCAGCACCACCAGCGCCAGGCTGGCGGAGGCCGTGTGGGCCAGCCGGTCGGCGGACTGGCTGAATTTCATCCAGGGGATGGAGATCAGCGCCAGGTTGCTGGCCATGGTGATCCGCGTCCGGTTGCGCCCGATCCACTCGCCCAGGAACGGTTGCAATAGCCGGCCCAGGGTCAGGGGCAGCAGGATGGACAGGCAGAGGTCCATAAAGAGTTCGCCCCCCGACAGCTCGACCTTGCCAGTGGCTTCGAGCAGCCGCTCCAATACAAAGGGCACTGTGAAGATGCCCAGGGTGTTGGTCAGCACCGTCAGCAGCAGGGCCAGGGCCATGTTGCCACGCGCCTGGGTGGTTAGGGCGATACCCGAGGAAAGGGTGGTGGGCACGCAGCAGAAGAGGGCCAGACCCACCTGAAATTCGGGGTCCAGGGGCAGGCGGAAAATTACTAAGATGCCGACCAGGGGGGTGAGGAAGAGGATCGAGAAACAGCCCCAGGCCGTGGCTTTCCAGGCGCTGAGGGCAGTGCGGACCTCGCTGGTGCGCAAGAGCATCCCGGAGCAGATAAAGATGATACTGACGGCGAGGTATTGGGTGGGCAGTCCGGCCATGTAGATGCCGGGGGGTGGAAAATTCAGGCCGAGCAGCGCGACGCTTACCAGACCAATGGGAAGGAAATGTTTTTTCAGCAAGGTCGGCAAGCGGTTCATCTAGGTCCTGTCGCGGACCCCTGCGGGGGGCGCGCCGGCAAAGACCTCTTCGGTGGCGATCACCGCCCCGTGTTCGAGGGCGTGGGTGCGGAGGGCTTCGAGGAAGGCCTGGGCTGCCGGTTCATCGGAGTAGAGAAAATTCAGGAAGTGGGTCAGGCGGCTGCGGGTTTCGGCGCTGACCAGGTGCTCCACCTTGCAGGCGTCGATCTCGGCGTCGTCTTCGTCCATGCCCAGGGCGTGGGTGAGGAAACGCTGGAAGGCCACCCGGGCAGCCTCGATCGCGGCGACCACCGTGGCGCCCCTGTCGCTCAGCTCGAGGAACTTGTTGTGGTCCTCGCACACGTAGCCGCGCTCCTTGAGCAGTTTCATCGCCGAGGACACGCTGCCCTTGGTGATCTTGAGGTGCTGGGCGATATCCGAGATCCGGGCGTAGCCGTGGCGGGTGCGCAGTTCGTGCACGGCCATCAGGTGGTGCGCCGCGCTGTGGGTCAGCTCGTTTTCCTCGTAGGTTTTCCAGACTTCCTGGAACATGACCGGCCCCCCTGTGATGAACTGCTCAGGATACTTCTGCTTCGGCGTCTTCTCCCCGGGACTCCTCGGACCGCGGTTCATCCCGCGGGGAGGACGACCGGTTGTTGTTGCGCGGCTCGCTCATCGCCAGCCTGAAACCCTGGACCTCGCGGGTGATATGTTCGCCGGTGCCGTCCCGGTGGGTGGTGCGCACCACCGGCCGGTTCTCCTGGTAGCTGCCGCCGCGGATCACCCGTTCCTGACCGCCTTCGGGCCCCTTGGGATTGTTGTTGGGGCAGTTCTTGTAGTAGTTCTCGTCATAATAGTCTTCGCACCACTCGTAGACGTTGCCGGCCATGTCCCACAGCCCGTGTGCACTGCGGCCATTGGGGAACTCGTCGACCGGCAGGGTGCCGCCCATCATGTTGTTGCAGTTGCAGCGATCGTCACCAAAGCGCGAGCCCCACGGGTAGAGGCGTTCGTCGGTGCCGCGGGCGGCCTTCTCCCACTCGGCCTCGGTGGGCAGGCGGGCACCCAGCCATTCGGCGTAGGCCTTGGCGTCGTGCCAGGAGACGTTGGTCACCGGGTGCCGCCCGGTGCCGGTGGGATAGGAGCCGCGCTGCCAGTGCATGGGCGCCTTGTACCCGGTGCAGTTGACGAATTCGCGGTATTCCAGATTGGTCACCGGGAAGGGACTGATATAGTAGATGGGCAGGTAGACCACATGTACGGGCCGCTCGTTGTTGGGGCTGTCATCGGCACGGGAACCCATGGGAAAGGGCCCGGCCTTGATCTCCGCCATGCGCCGGACATTGGCATCGGGGAGCAGATCCTTGCGGCGGTCCTCAAGCTCGTCCCATTCGCTCTCCAGGGCTTCGAGCTTGCCGCGCAGGGTGGCGGCACCCTCCCGCATCTTGCCCAGGCGTTGCTCCATGTCGATCCGGCGTTTTTCCTGGGCATCGATCTGCTCGTTGAGCTTCTTGGACGGCTTGTTGAATTCGAGCAGGAGGATGACAAAGTAGAGGCTGAAGGCGCAAGTCAGCACCCACCATATAACCAGCTGTCCATCATATGCGCTCCTTAGGGCCTAGCCCAGCCGCTCCAGCAGCTCGGCGCAGCGGTTGGCGTAACCCCACTCGTTGTCGTACCAGCCCAGCACTTTGATGAAATTGCCGTCCACCATGTTGGTGGACAGGGCGTCGAAGATGCAGGAGGCCGGGTTGCCGATGATGTCGGCCAGCACCAGCGGTTCCTCGGAGTATTCGAGATATCCCTTGAGCTCGTTGCTGGCGGCCTCCTTAAAGGCGGCGTTGATCTCTGCCACGGTGGTCTTGCGACCCAGCTCGGCGGTTAAGTCGGTCAGCGAGCCATCCGGGGTGGGCACCCGGATCGAGAGGCCGTCGAGTTTGCCTTTCAGCTCGGGTAACACCTTGCCCACTGCCACGGCCGCTCCGGTGGTGGTGGGGATCATCGACATGGCTGCCGCCCGCGCCCGCCGCAGATCCTTGTGCGGCAGGTCGAGGATGTTCTGGTCGTTGGTGTAGGAATGGATGGTATTCATCATGCCCCTGACGATGCCAAAGTGCTGGTGCAGCACCTTAACCATGGGGGCCAGGCAGTTGGTGGTGCAGGAGGCGTTGGAGACGATCTGGTGTTCGGGTTTGAGGGCCGCGTCGTTGACCCCGAGGACCACGGTGATATCCTCGCCCTTGGCCGGCGCCGAGATCAGCACCTTGTTGGCCCCGGCCTGGAGGTGGGCGGCGGCTTTGTCGCGCTCGGTGAAGAGGCCGGTGGATTCCAGCACCACCTGGATACCCAGTTCCTTCCAGGGCAGGGTGGCCGGGTTTCTCTCGCTGGTGATACGAATGGCTTTGCCGTTGACGATGAGCTGGTCTTTGCCGGCCTCGATCGTGCCGGCGAAGCGGCCGTGAATGGAGTCGTACTTGAACAGATGGGCCAGGGTGGCGGCATCGGTCAGGTCGTTGATCGCCTTGACCTCTACCTTGCCTCTGGTGAGCGCGGCGCGCAGCACCAGGCGGCCGATGCGGCCAAAACCATTGATCGCTACAGGTATAGCTGTCATGGTAATCCTGTCATTTGGCTAGTTTTTGAAGTGTACCTTGCAAGTATTATTATATACAACTCATTTATGAATGGGCAAGGGGTTATCCTGCCCCGCCCCACAGGAAGAGGTTGCGGTGGCTCAACTCGAACGGGCACTGAAACACATCGACGCGCAGCTCTGCACCTATACCGAAGAACTGAAAGAATGGGTGCGCATCCCCAGCATCAGTGCCGGCGCCCAGGAGGACAGCACCGGGGCGCTGGCCCAGGCCGCCGGCTTTGCGGTGGCTCAGTGCGAGGGCCTCGGCCTGCGCGCCGAGAAGGTACAGGTGAGTCCGGATACCAACCCCCTGGTGGTGGCCCGCACCCCCTCCTTTTCGCCAGGGCGTCCCACGGTGCTGGTGTACGGGCACTACGATGTGCAGGGGGTGGACAATCCGCGCTCGGCCTGGACCGGCGATCCTTTTGGCGCTGAGGAAAAGCAGGGTTACCTGCTGGGGCGCGGGTCCAGCGACAACAAGGGCCCCTGTTTCGCCCACCTTAAAGCGGTCCAGGCTCTGCGCGCCGCCGGGGGTGAAATGCCAGTGAATCTGGTCTTCCTGATCGAAGGTGAGGAGGAGTGCGGCAGCCGCGCCCTCTCCCAGTTCATCGCCGGGGGGGGCCTGGAGGATTTTGGCCCTGTCCGCTGCGTGGTGATCTCCGATACCAGCATGTACGGCCCAGACCGCCCCTCCCTGACCCTGGGGTTGCGGGGCATCCTCTTTTTTCAGTTGACCGTACACGGCCCGCGTCAGGATGTACACTCGGGACTTTTTGGGGGGATCATCCACAACCCCAACCAACTGCTGGTCCGCGCCCTGGCCACGCTGCACGACGCCGAGGGGCGGGTGTTGGTGCCCGGATTCTACGACCAGGTTCGCCCCCTGTCGCGGCGCGAGCAGACGATCTACGACGCCCTGGAGGTGGACGAGGCGGCCTATTGCCGCAACCTGGGAGTGAAGCAGCTGATCGGCGAGCCGGGATACTCGGTCCTGGAGCGGCGCTGGACCCGGCCCACCCTGGAGATCAACCACCTCAGCGGCGGCAGCCCGCGCACGGTGATCCCGGCGCGGGTAACAGCGGTGATCTCCTGCCGCCTGGTGCCCGACCAGGACCCCGGGCGCATCGAGGCCGCCCTCCAGCAGTACCTGCGCGCCCAGTTGCCCGCCGGCACCGAAGTGGAATTTGGCAACAGCCATTCCTCGCCGGCCTACCACCTCGATCCGGACCACCCGCTGGTACCCCGCGCCCTGCAGGCCATCCGCACTGGTTTCGGCCTGGAGCCGCTGCTCACCCGCGAGGGCGGCTCCATCCCCATTGTCACCCAGCTGCACCAGCACACCGGGGCGCCCGTGCTGCTGATGGGTCTTGGCCAGATCACCGACAACTGGCACGGCCCGGACGAACACTTCAGCCTGCGCGACTTTCACCGGGGCATTCGCACCAGCGCCGCCCTGCTCTGTGCGCTGGGGGAGGGCTAGGCATATCGTATCCGGCTAGGACGCATCATCGTGCGCCCGGTAGTTTTCTTCAACCTATTCAGGAGTCGTTCATGCCGCTCACCAATCAGCAAGTGGAACAGTTCCGCACCCAGGGGTACCTGGATCTACCCCATTTTTTCACTGCCCGCGAAGTGGCTGCCCTCCAGGCCGAGATCGCGCGTTTCAAGCAAGAGGGGCGGTTGCGCAATGTGGCCACCGAGGGGGACGGCAAGACCCACTCGGCCACCAAGGCCAACCTCCAACTCATCCCGCTTTTCGACAAGAGCGATCTGCTGCGGGCCCTGCCCTTCGAGGCCAAGGTGACTCAGGCAGTGGGCCAGCTCATCGGCGAGCCTTTTGTGCTCCACCTGGACCAGATGTTTCTCAAGCCGGCTCGCCATGGGGTGGGCACCTCCTGGCACCAGGATAACGCCTATTTCAAGATCGCCGACCCGCTCAAGGGCACGGCCATGTGGATCGCCGCCCACGACGCCACCCTGGCCAACGGCACCCTCTGCGTGGTTCCCGAAAGTTTCAAAGAGGCATACCCCCACAGCCGCGACCCCCACAGCGATCACCACATCCGCTGCTATCCCCCCGAGGAGCGGGCAGTGCCCGTGGAGCTGGAGGCGGGCGGGGTGGTCTTCTTCTGCTACGGCACAGCCCACAGCACCGGGGCCAATCACACCGACCGCGAGCGGGCCGGCATCGCCTTCCACTTTCTGCGCACCGACTTCATTCCGGAAGAGGCCCGTTTTTTGCGCACCCACCTGAGCGGCCCTGAGGCCACGGGGGGGGAGAAGGAGTACGGGACGAAAGTGGCCGGCACCTGGGAGCGGGAACTGGAACGGGTGCTCACCGCCACCTAATAAAGGAGCGCCATCATATGCCCAATTTCAGACCCCAGGATTTGCGTCAGCTAGGATACGATCTCTTCGAGAAGTGCGGCTGCTCTGCCGAGGACGCCTGCACGGTGACCGATCACCTGGTCGACTCCAGCCTCTACGGCCACGACTCCCACGGCACGATCCGCTACTACGAGTACGTGAACCAGATACGGGAAGGCCGCTTCAATCCAAGAGGCACGCCGCAGATCGTCCAGGAGAAGGCCTGCACTGCGGTGGTGGACGGAGGCGGCGCCCTGGGGCAGGTGGGGGCGGCTTTTGCCGCGCGCTTGGCGATGAGCAAGGCCCGCGAGAAAGGGGTCGGGGTGGTGGCGCTGCGCAACACCGCCCATGTGGGCCGCGCTGGGGCCTACCCGCTGATGGCTGCCCGCGAGGGGTTGCTGGGCCTGGCTTTTGTCAACGCCGGCAAGCTGGGCCGCCAGATCGCCCCGTACGGGGGCCTCGACGGCAAGCTGAGCACCAACCCCATTGCTTTTGCCGCCCCGCGCCGCAACGCCGATCCGGTGATGGTGGATATGACCACTTCGGTAGTGGCCGAGGGCAAGGTCCGGGTGTACCAGAACCGCGGCCACCAACTGCCCGAGGGCTGGATCATCGATCACCAGGGCCAGCCAGCTACCGACCCTCGCGCTTATACCGGCAAGCCGCCGGGTGCCATCCTGCCCCTGGGCGGGGTGGTCGGGTACAAAGGGTACTGCCTGAGTTTCGTCGTCGAGATTCTGGGCGGGGCGCTGAGTGGGGAAGGCTGCGCGGCAGGTGAAAGGATCATGCACAGCAACGGGGTGCTGCTGACGGTGTACGACCTGGAGCAGTTTACCGATCTGGACAGTTACTACGATGAGCTGGAGATCCTCATCGGCCACGTGCACACCAGCCGCATCGATCCGCGAGTGGGGGAGATCCTGGTGCCCGGCGAGCCCGAGTTCCGCAGCGCCCGCCGGCGCGAGGTCGAGGGTATTCCGGTCGATGACACCACCTGGTCGCGGATTTGCGAGGCGGCCAAGAGCGTCGGGCTAGACCCGGCGCCCTGGGAGAAGTTGCAGCTGAGCTAAGGCTGCTGCCCGATCCGGCTTCCGGTCTTGACGTGCACCTCCAGGCCCTGGGCGCTGTCGCAGATCAGATCTGCGTCGAAGACCACCCGGCCCGGCTCGAAGAAGAGCACCAGGGTGGACCCGCCAAACTGGAAATAGCCCTTCTCCTGGCCCCGCGCCACCGATCCGGGGGTGTAGGTCTGCACCATGCTGCCCACCGCAAAGGCCCCTACCTCCACATAAGATAGGCGGCCAAAATGATCCGAGTCCAGAAAGGTGAGGACGCGGCGGTTGAGGGCAAAGATCCTGGGCTCCCGTTCGAGAGCGAGGGGGTTTACCGAGTGATATTTCCTGCCCAGATAACGGGCCGGGCCGGCCTGACCGCTGTCGGGGAAGTGGAAGCGGTGGTAGTCGTAGGGGGCCAGGCGCACCACCAGGGCCGAGCCACCGGCGTAGTGCCGGGCATCCTGTTGGGAGTCGAGGATCTGGGCTACCGAAACCAGGGCCCCTTTCACCGGCAGGAGGGTGCTGGTACCCAGACACGGGCAGACCAGCACCTTGCCGTCGGTAGGGGCACACAGGGCCTCGGGTTCTTGGGCAAAAGGCCGCGCCTCGGGTTTGAGGCGGCGGGAGAAGAAGGCATTGAAGCTGGGGTACTGGTCGGGGGGCAGCTCGACCTCGGTCAGGTCGAGCTGGTAGCGGGCCGCAAAAGGGGTGATCCGCTGTCGGCTGGAGGGGCGTTCCTGCCACCAGCCGTAGAGCTGGCAGAAGGAGGCGCGGCGGGCGCAAAAGAGAGTGCAGAGGAAACCCAGGCGGCTCTGATAGAACCAGCGCAGCGCACTTTCGGCGGGAATGGATTCGGGGACTAGCTGGCCGCTCTGGCGGTCGCGGAAGTGGATGATGCCGGTCAGGCCCACTGCTGGCAGCCGCGAAAATGCAGATGTCGGTCCTCGACGTAGCGGGGCCAGGGCAGGTAGGTGTTGACGCCCGGCACGGCACGGCCGCGCAGCAGGAAGGCGCTGGGCCACTGCTTTTCGGTGCGGATGCGGGTGGAGGCAGGGATGTAGCGGATGGTCAGGCCACAGCGCCGTCGCTCCGAGGTGTTGGCATTGGAGCCGTGGATGACGTTGGGGTGGTGCACCGAAACGTCGCCGGCCTGCAGCACCATGTCCACCGCCTTGGACTCGTCTACCAGGGCGGTGTCCATGGTGGAGCTGAGCACGTTGGCCACGTCGGTCTTGCTCTGCAGTTGCTGCAGATCCATGCCCTGGGTGCCGGGGATAACCCGCATGCAGCCGTTCTCGGGGGTGGAGTCATCCACGGCCAGCCACAGGGTCACCACCTCCATGGGCTCCAGCGGCCAGTAGGCGCCGTCCTGGTGCCAGAGTACGGGCATGCCGTCCCCCGGTGGCTTACTCAGATAATGGGAGGCGAAGAGGGCGATGTCCGGCCCCACGTACTGGGCGGCGATGTCCAGCAGCCGGTCGTCGCTGATCAGCCGCACCCAGAAGGGGTCGTCGGTCATCAGATTGTGGCCCAGGCGTTCGGGCCGCAGGTCGGGATGGCGTTTGGCTAGCCAGTCGACGTGCTGGCTGGCCTCTCCGATCAACTCCGGGTCCAGCACCTGGCGGTAGATGGCGTACCCCTGGCGGTCGAATTCCTGGCGGAGGTGTTGCGGCGCGGTGCTCATAGGCGCTCCTGTGCTTGGCAGGGTGGCGGGTGGTGTGTTATTATTGGGGCGGAACTCACTGGCCCATCATCCGAAAGGGAAATTCAATGTGCAGAGCAATTAAAGCGGGACTGCTGTTATTGGCAACCCAGTTGTGTCTTAGCGGCGCCGCCCAGGCGCAGTTGAGCCGGGCCTGGGCCGAAAAGGAGAGCGGCAAGTGGTACTTTCAACTCGGTGCCGGCCAAATGGATACCGGCGAGCTGAACACCATCTTGGGAAAGGCCGGCTATTCGGTGCTCACTCGCTCGCCCCTCAATGATATGTCCAACAGCTACATCTCCTTCGGCCTGGGAACCCATGGGGTGATCAACGGGGTGCTGATCGGTTGGGAATTAAACGGCCTCACCAGCCGGGAGACGACCAACGCGGCCAGCACCTACCGGGTCACGCTGGGCGGCGGGTACGGCTTTGTCAATGTGGGATACCTGGCCTATTCGATGGAGGGCCTGGACATCTATCCCATGATCGGCATCGGCGGTGGCGGGGTGCACCTCAGGATGGCCTCGCGCCGCACCCTTTCTTTCCCGCAAGTGGTGGCCTCCCCCGATCAGGCCGTCGACCTGAATACCGGCGGCTTTCTGCTCAACCCCTCGCTGGGCCTCGACTACATGCTCAGTCTCAGCGGCGACGAGAAACGCGAGAACGGGGTGATCTTCGGCCTGCGCCTGGGCTACGTGCTCTCGCCGCTGACCGGCGCCTGGAAGGTGGACCAGACCGATGTGGCGGGCGGCCCCCAGGCCAGTGTAGCCGGCCCGTACGTGCGCCTGACCGTAGGATTGGGGAGCCGCAAGAGCTACTGAGATCCGCTAGCAGCCCACTGCTTGGGTCGAGAAGTGGATGTAGGGAAAACATTCGGGCACATGGGAGTCCCACACGCCGTGCGGGCTCCAGGCCCAGCCGCCGGAGTCGCCAGCCGGCGGCGCTTCTCTGTACGTATTGAAGCGCGAAAAGTCCATGCGCCACACATCCCCGTCTTTGGGTGGCAGGGCGCGGCCATCGCCCTGGGCCAGCGTTTTCATGCTGGCCCAGGGGAAGGCCAGCTCAACGGTCCAGCCCCGGTCCCGGTCGCTGTTGTTGTTGAGAGTGCCATCCACCTGCACTGCGGTCTTGAGGCCGGGGAAGTCCCAGTTCCAGAACCCGGTGCGCGACCCGCGCGGGTGCTCGGTGAAGCCCACCCCAGGGAAGGGCTTGGCCTGTGGATGGCTGCGGTCGAACTCGGGTAATTTGTCGTAGCCCTTTTTTTGGTACGCCTCGTCCCACAGGAAGTAGACCTCGTAGATGGTCCCCAGGGCGTTGATCTCGAACTCGTAGTACCCGTCTGCCCCGGCGATGAAACACTCGATGTCGTTGTCCATGTAGATGAGGGCGTCGCGTTCGGTCAAGGTGGCCTGCACGTCGGGCTCCTCCACCCAGTATCCCACATATAGGTACTGATCGTCCCACAGCACTGCAGCGCGGGTGTCGTGTACGGCGCGCCCGCCGCTGATCAGGTCGGCGAAGCGGGGCGAGCGGGGGGCCGCCTGCCAGGAGGGCTCGTCCAGGTGGCCGTCAATGCTGATGGGGCCGGCGGCGCGGTGGGCGGTGTAGTGGGCGATCTTTTCCTCGGGCCAGGGGAAAACGAAGGGTTTTTGGGCGTCGGCGCTCATGGCGGATAATATCCCGATCAAGTAGGTGAGCAGCAGGGGTTTCACAGGGGCGCGCCGGCCGCGATCCAGGCGCGGACTAATGCTATCTGTGCGCCGCTGAGCGGGGCGTCTCCCAAGGGCATCTGGGCCCCGTTGATGCCCGCATCCCCCCGCAGTTTTCTCAGCAGATAGGAGCCCTCGGGATTGCCCGGGTCCACCCGCTTCATGCCGCTGGTGGGGCTGACCACGCCGATGAGTTGGGCGCCGATGCGGTCGGCGGCCAGGGACATGCCGGCGGCAGCACCCGCTCCGCTGTGGCAGCGGGAAAAGGCGCAGTTGGGGGTGAAGATCTCCCGGCTCAGTTGGGTCAGGGTGGGGGCGGTAGGCGTGCTGGTGGTGTCGGGCGGGGCAGTGCCCATGGCCGGGGTGCCATCGGGGCCCAGGGTGGTGCCGTCTCCCGAGCAGCCCAAGAGGGCCAGGGTCAGGATGCCGGCCGAGATCCACATCGCGCATTTGGTCATGGATAAACCTCCCTCCGATCTAGTTTGCTCACAAAAACACACCCCAAAAAAAGTACCTGCTTCCAGGCCGGCGGGTCAATCCTGGGGGGCCGGCACCCAGCCGCGCTGGGGGGAGGGGGGGCGCAATTTTTCGTAGCGCTGGCGCAGCTGGTCGAATTCCTCCCAGTGCCGCACCACCTTTTCGGGATGCAGGCGGCTCTGGACCACAAAGTCGGCTTCGGGCGGGTAGCAGGCCTGCTCATAGGCCGGCAGGGAAGCGTCGAAGTCCTCTGGGGGTTGGCCGGCGTTGTTGGGCACCTCGGCCGACTGGTAGCGGGCATCCAGGCTCCAGCGCACCACATCGGTGTGGTGGGGCAGGGAGCGGTGGGGGGTGCAGTTGGTGAGGAAGAGGACCCCGCCGGCGGGCACCGGCACGCTGAGCCATTCCTGGGAGGGCAGGTCCTGATCCTGGATGAACAGGTACCCCCCAGGCCCGTGGGTGTAGTGCCGGAAGACGCCCTGGTCATGCACCCTGGGTAGCACCTGCAGGCAGCCGGTCTCGACGGTGGCGTCCACCAGCGGAATCCAGCAGGTGAGCACCAGGCTCTGGTCGCAGTGCGGGGCGAAGTATCCCGAATCCTGGTGCCAAGGCACCACCCCCCGGTCCATCTGGGGGATCTTGGGGCGGATGCGGTACACCGAAGAGCCGACGATCTCCGGGCCGATGAAGGACTCCACCGTCGCCAGCAGGCCTGGGTGGGTGATCAGTTCGAAGAGGGCCCGGCCGCTGTGCCCGCCGCCGCCACGGCCAGTGATGGCCTTGAGGATCTCGTCCCCCACCTCGGCGTACAGGCGGGTCAGGCGCCGCTCAAAGGGTTCCTCCTCGTAGACCCGGCTGAGCCGGCCCTCGGCGCAGAGGCGCAGGGCCTCGCGGTGGACCAGCTCGGTTAATTCGGTGCGCAGGGGCGCCAGCGCCTCGGGGGGGAAAAGGTCGGGCACCATCAGGTACCCCTGGCGGGCGAAGAACTCCAGTGGTCCGGGGTCGAGTCGGCTCATGGGGTCCTGGGGGGTGGCGGGTCGCTGGGGTTCTGTCCGGGATAGGGGTGGCGCAGATGTACGGGCGGGCTGGAGGGTTTGCGCAGTTTGGTGTTCAGCAATTCCACAAAAACCGAGAAGGCCATGGCAAAATAGATATAGCCCTTGGGAATGTGCAAATCGAAGCTCTCGCCCATCAGCGCCAGGCCCACCAGCAACAGAAAGCTGAGGGCCAGCATCTTGATGGTGGGACGGCGCTCCACAAAGGCGCTGATGGCCCCGGAAAAGAGCATCATGAAGATCACGGCGATGACCACCGCCACCACCATGACGGCCAGCTGGCTGGCCAGACCGATGGCGGTGATCACCGAGTCGAGGGAGAAGATGATGTCCAGAAACATGATCTGCACGATCACTCCCGCAAAAGAAGCAGCGGCGCGCCGGGCCTCCTGCTCTTCCCCCCCTTCCAGGCTTTCGTGAATTTCGAGGGTGCTTTTGGCGATGAGGAAGAGCCCGCCGACCAGGAGGATGAGGTCGCGGCCCGAGATCTCCTGGCCCAGCACCGTAAACAGGGGCTGGGTCAATTGCATGATCCAGGTGAGCGAAGCGAGCAGCAGCAGGCGGGTGATCAGGGCCATGCCCAGCCCCAGAGTGCGGGCCGTCTGCTGTTGGTGGGCCGGCAGCTTGCCGGAGAGAATGGCGATGAAGATGACGTTGTCGATGCCCAGGACGATCTCCAGGGCGGTGAGGGTGGCCAGGGACACCCAGGCCTGCGGATCGGAGAGCCATTCCAAGGGCAGTGCTCCTAGAAGATAGGGATTATTTGGCGAAGGGCCGGGTTTTGGTCAAACCCTTGCCCTGCTCTATCCAATATTCGGCACCAGCCTTCAATCCGGCAACCTCTTCTGTTTTGCCATCGGGCCAGCGGATGCTCAGCCGGTCCACCTGCGGGTGATTGCCCAGGCCGAAGCAGAGCACCGATGAACTGTGGCTCAGGTAGGAGGAGCCGGTGCGCACCAGTTGCTGCTGTCGCAGATCTCCCGCCTCGGCAATGACCTGGGCGCCGATGGCGTCGCGGTTGGGGGAGGCCCCGCGCAGCTGCAGGGCCACGGCGTGGCCGGTCGGCCCGTCGTTCCTCAATAGATGCGCCGGCCCGCCGTTGGTGGTGATGAGCAAGTCTGGATCACCGTCCCCGTCGAGGTCGCCCACGGCCAGGCCGCGGCCGACGATGGGCTGGGTGAAGAGGCCGCCGGTCTGCTGCGAGACTTCGTGGAACTGACCCTCGCCGTCGTTCCAGAAGAGTTGGGGCACCTGCTGGTAGGTGATCTCGCGCTGCACGGTGTTGATCTCGGGTTCGATATGGCCGTTGGCCAGCACCAAATCTTGATATCCATCTAGGTCGTAGTCGAAAAAGCGCAGGCCAAAGGTCAGGCTGGGCAGCGTGGGCTGCACCAGCCGACCCTTGCCCGCCCCGTCGATGAACACTCCTTCCGGGGTCTGCTGATAGAGCGACACCGGCTCGCGGCTGAAGTTGCCGATGGCGATGGCCTGCACCCCGTCGTTTTTCATCGAGGCCACATCCACACCCATGCCGGCCCTGGCCCGGCCTGCCTCGTCGTAGGCGATGCCGGCGGCCAGGCCCACTTCCTCAAAGTGGCCGCTGCCCAGGTTGCGCAGCAGGTAGTTGGGCTGGGTGTCGTTGGTGACCACCAAGTCGATGTCGCGGTCGCCATCGAAGTCGGCCAGGGCCACGCCCAGGGACTTGGCATCCGGCAGCACCAGGCCGGCCTCCTTGGTGATTTCGGCAAAGCGGCCCTTGCCCAGATTGCGATAGAGTCGGCAGGTGGAACCGGGATACTGCTGGGGGGTGGCATAGGATTTGGCCTTCCCGTCCATGGTGGTGAAAAAGTCAGTTTCTGGAGACCAGTGTACATAGTGGGTGACAAAGAGGTCCAGCCAGCCGTCGCCGTCGGCGTCGACCCAGGCGGCGCTGGTGGACCACTCGGGATGGCCGCGGCCCTGGTCGTCGGTCCACAGGCTGCCCTGCACCCCGGCCTGGGCAGCCACCTCAGAGAAACGCCCGCCGTCGTTGCGCAAGAGCAGATTCGGCCCCAGGGTGGTCAGAAAGAAGTCCGGATCGCCGTCGGCGTCGTAGTCGGCGACGGTCACACCCATGCCGTAGGCGACAAAATCCAGTCCGGCCTGGCGGGTGAGATCCTCGAAGCGGCCCTTGCCCAGGTTGCGATAGAGTTTGCAGGTGGGCTGGTCTGCCTGGGCGTGGCCGGGCCAGTAGGAGCTGTTGATCAATAAGATATCGAGGCGCTCGTCGCCGTCGTAGTCGAAGAGGGCACAGCCGCTGCCCATGGTCTCGGGCATCCACTTCTGGCCAAAGGCCCCGGTCTGGTGGTGGAACTTCAGGCCGGCGGCGGCAGTGATGTCGGTAAAGACGACTTTGGGCGGGTTTTTTTGCACGCCTACGCCGGTGTAGGCGGTGCTGGGTGCCTCGGTGTAGGTAGGGGCCGGCGGTTGGGACTTGGGCGCTTCCTTGCCGCAGGCGGCCAGGATCAGGGCCAGGCCAGCGCTGGCGAGTATGAGCCGATTCATGAGCCGCTCTGGGCGGAGCCCTCCTGGGTCAGGGGGTGGACGTGGATGTTCTGGGTTTCGCGGTTGTCGGCAGGGTGGGACAGCCGATGGGCGCGGGTCAGTTCCTGGGCCGACTCGTCGATCTGGAAGTACTGGTAAGCGGCTTCGGCCTGGGTGGCCTCCTCCTGGCGGCCCAGGGCGCGCAGGGCCAGCATGCGGTGGTAGTGGGAAATGCGGTCTTCCGGGTCGATGGCCAGGGTCTGGTCCAGGGCTTCGAGTGCCTCGGCAAAGCGGCTGTCCAAGTAGAGCACCCGGCCCAGGTTGCGCCAGGAGGCCCGGTCCTCGGGGAAGGAGTGTAACACCCGCCTATAGGCCAGGGCCGCCTCGGCGTACCGCCCGTCCTCCTGCAGCACCAGGCCCCATACCCAGGCGCTCTGCGCGTCGCCGGGGGTCAGGGCCTCGGAGCGGCGCAGGTGTTCGTAGGCCTTTTCCAGATTGCCGTCCTGAAAGGCGGTCCTGGCCAGGTTGCGCGGCCCGTCCAGGCGCTTGGGTGCCAGGGCGGCCACCTGGTCAAAAGCCCGGTTCGCCCCCTGGGTGTCTTCTTGGAGCAGCAGGGCGATGCCGTAATCGTTGAAGCGCACCCAGTCTTCTGGCTTGGGTGCTTCGGCCTGGCCGTCTGGGGCGCCCACCGGCAGGGTCACTTCGTTCTGGGCGATCATGGTGACCGGCAGATCCGGGACCTGGTCGAAGGCGCGGAAACCCTGGCGGTTGTTGTTGAAGGTGAATTCGGTATACTCGCGGTCGAACTTGCGCCACAGGAGCCGGGCCTTGAGCGTGACCTTGGACCCGCTGTAAGCCTGGGGCAGGCGGAAATTGTAATGGGCCACGTCGGCGGAGCCCGGGCCGATGACCCGCACGTAGATGGGGGTGACGATGTCCTGGGCGTTGCGCATGTGTACGGGTTTGCCGAAGCGGTCCACCATCAGGGCCTTGTAGAAATGGGCCTCCGGGTCTACGTGTTCGTCTGCCCTGACGCTGCCGCTCATGGAGATAAGTCGGCCCTGCTCGTCGAGGGCCGAGACCTCCAGCCAGCTCTCGTTGGAGTCGTTGGTGCCCCCGGGAAAGGTGTGGCCCACCCCCTTGTTGCGCACCACCACATCGAGCTGAAATTCCTCGCCCGCGCTGAGGGCGGGCCGGCTGCGGTTGAGGGCGTGGACCACCTCGCCAGTGCTGCGGTGCAGGGCAAAAACATCCACCCGCAACTTCTCGTCCTGGAGGAAGGTTTCGATGCGCTGAATGGTCTCCTGGTCCCCGCGGATGAAAGGCAGGGCGGTGTTGACCGCATTAAAGCGGTGGGAGCGTACCTTGCCTTCCTTGGCGGCCACATCCCCCAGCGGCGCCTCCTCCAGGGGCATGTGGCAGTCCTGGCAGAGCTGCTTGTTGGGCGGCAGGTAGAAGGTGCGCGAGGCATTGAGGGCCACGCCGCTGTCGTGCCAGTTGTCGTATTCGTTCTGGCCCCTCACCCAGCGGTACCCGTTGAGGCGGGTGTCCAGGCTCACCTTGTGGCAGGTGCCGCAGAACTCAGAGGTGCGGAAAAAGGGCTTGAGCATCTGGCGTTTGTGTACCAGGGGCCGGGCTTTGAGGGCCGCGTCGTGGAGTAAGGCACCGGCGCCCGACTGGGCCTCGGCAAAGAGATAGGGGTCTTCCTGCTCGTCGGCGATGTTGTAGTTGCCGTTGCCGGTGCGGTTGTGGATCTGATCGATGGCGTGGCAGGCCAGGCAGGTGAGGCCGGCCTGGGCCTGGGGCGAATTGCGGTCGAAGTCCTCGGTCATCTGGCCGGCCAGCATCACCGCCGGATCGTGGCAACCCGAGCACCACTTGGACTTGATCTTGGCTTCCTTTCCCGCCAGTTCCGGGTAACCGGCGATATGGGCCTTCACCTCGGGGTTGCCGTGGTTGGAGGTGCGGCGCATATCGGTGACGGTGGCCTCGTAGAAGGGATTGTTGAAGGAGGCGAAGCGATGGGCGGACTTGGACCACTGCACCACGATGTCGGCATGGCAGCGCTCACAGGTCTCGGCCCCGATCTTCTCGGTGGCCACAAAACCGAAGCGCTCGATGTCGTGTTGCAATTTTTCCGGCATCGACAAATCGCCGCGGGTGATGATGCGCGAGGGCAGGTACGCGCCGGTGGTGGTGGTGGTGGCCGCCGGGAAAAAGGGGCTGTGGGCAGGCACGAAATTGGCCGGCACAAAACCATAGGTGGAGCGGGCTTCTTGCTCGACCTGGCGCTTTTTGGAGCCGGGGCCCTGGTCGGTGCCGGCGGCAAAGGCTTTCTCGGCAGCGCTGGTGTACTGCTCGCGGTCGTAGGTGAGGCCGTGCATGGCCACCGCCAGCAGGGTGAGGCCGCCGATGGCGGCAGGCACCAGGCGGTAGCTGCTCGGCGAGGGTTTCCACAGGGAGGCGCGGCGGTG
Source organism: Candidatus Latescibacterota bacterium (assembly GCA_009691525.1). Lineage (GTDB taxonomy): Bacteria > Latescibacterota > UBA2968 > UBA8231 > UBA8231 > SICG01. Next base: position 22,293 of record SICG01000047.1, read on the forward strand.
CAAGAGATAGAAGAGCGGCAGGGCAGCGGCGGCACCAGCGTGGATCCAGAAGGCCCAGGCGTTCTCGCGGCTGTTGGCGGCGCTGAGGATAAAGAGACCAGTGACCCCCAGCGCCAGACCCAAACCGATGGTGAGGATGCCGGTGTAGATGGCGCGGACCTTGTTGCGGCGCCACACCGCCGGCAAATGCCAGATCACAAAGCCCACCGCCACCACCAGCAGGAGCAGGCCGACCCCGGTATGGAAGAGGACCATGCCCTGGTAGAACTTGGGCAAGGAGGTTTCGGTGACGGCGAAGTAGCCCACTCGCAGCAGGTCTGCCAGGCGGTTGATGAGCAGGTAAAGGGTGTCGGCCAGCATAAAGACGCTCATGCTGACGACCAGCAGCAGCAGGCGCTTCTGGCGGTGGTTGAGCCGGCTGGGTTCCTGCCGGGGGCCTTTGTCGATGGCGCTCATGGTCTGACTCCTGAAGGGGGCGGGCTTCAGCGCTTGCCGGCCTTCACCACGCCCCAGCTATGGTCTTCGACGGCGGTGTACACGGCGCCCTCCCGCCAAACACGGATACCGGCGCCCCCTTCTCTATAGAAAGGGTAGCCCGCGTCGCGCGAGGCCGAGCGCTGGCCGCTGGGCGGGGCGATGAAGATCCCGCCCCGGGTCACGCGAAACTTCCCTTCGGGGTTGCCCTTGGGATCGATGAAGCCACCAGCGGTTTCGTAGTCTCCGTACCAATCCTGCACCCACTCCCAGGCGTTGCCGTGCATGTCGTAGAGCCCCCAGGGGTTGGGCAGCTTCTGGCCCACCTCGTGGCACCAGGGCTCAAAAGGCCAGGTGTTGTTGTGGGACCAGGCATATTCGGTGATCAAACTGTCCTGGGTGCCAAAGGACCAGGGGGTGATGGTGCCGGCCCGGCAGGTGTATTCCCATTCCGCCTCGGTGGGCAGCCGGTAGTGCTGAGTGCCCTTGGACTCGTTAAGTTTGACGATGAACTCCTGGCCGTCGTCCCAAGACAGGTAAGTGGCCGGGGCCCGGGGTTTTTCGATGATAAAACTCAGGCCGGCCCAGGGGCGGGTGCCCATGATACTCTCCCATTGCTCCTGGGTGAGTTCGTACTTGCCCATGTACCCGCCCTGGGTGATGGTCACCTGATGCTGTAGGTCCTCGTACTTCTGCGGATTGGCTTCCCCTGGAGGCGCGCCCATGGTGAAAGTGCCCGGCGGGATCCACACCATTTCCATGGTGGTGCCACCGGGCAGAGCGACGGTGATTTCCAGCTCTTGCGCGTATGCTGCGCCCAGACCAGCGCTCAGGGCCACCGCGATGGCCCCGATGATTGGCTTCATCGGCCTTCCTCCTTCTTCAAAAAGCGACCTATTAAAATACAAAAGAAGGGCTGTAGACTCCAGGCAGAAGTCCGCAGTTGAGGAGGAACACGCGATGATCCTTGGGCTCAAGAATGTTAAAGGGTTGTCCGGTATAACTATTACCCCTCGCGGCCCACGCCCAGGGCATCCGCCACGCGGTTGATGGAATTGAACCAGGCCGCGATCAGGGTGATCTGCAGAATAGCCTGGTCGTCAAAGCCGACGGCGTGTAGCCGGGCGTGGTCTTGAGGCGTGATCCGGGTGGCATCCTTGCTCAGCGCCACCGCGTAGTCCAGCATGGCCCGATCCCGCTCGTCGAGCGGAGCGCGGGTGTAGTCCTCGCGCAGGGTGCGGGCAAGTTCTTCGTCTAAGGTGACGCGACGCAGAAACTCTGCGTGGGAGGTTATTCAGTAAACACAGCGGTTGGCGGCCGAAACGGCGGTGGCGATCATTTCCTGCTGCCGGCGGGTGAGCGGCAGGTCGGGAGACAGGAGCACACCAAAGGTGGCAAAGGCGTGGTGCAAGGCCTCGGGGATGAGGCTATGAGAAGCGACGATCCCCCCTCCCCCTGCGGCGCTGGCAGCGGGCACCGGGGTGGCGTATTCCTCCGGGTACAGCGAGCGCTGCGCCTCGTACGCGGCGCGCAGGCGCCCGTCCGCTTCACCGGGCAGGATCAGTCATCGCTCTTGAAAATATTCAGGTGGTGGCTGCCGACGTTATAGGTCAGCTCGATCTTGGTGACATAGATGTCCTGATCTATAGGCAGTTTCTGGTAGTAGTTTCTCTGCACCTCCTGGCCCGAGGGCACGTCGAAGGGCCCGATGACAACATAATTTGAGCCCCACCCACAGGTCGCTGAACCCCTGAAAGGTGATATCGGGCTCCTCGGCGGCATCGTCGAAGCGCTCGCTGGCCCACAAATAGAAGAGCGAGAAACTCGCCTTCAACCGGGGATAGAGGCCGACCTGGCCGGCGAGGTAGGCGAAGCTCAGGGTGTGGTTCAGATGGCTCAGCGCCACATAGCTCTGCCCTTCGATGTCGCGCCGCTGGGCGCCGGGCTGGTCCTTCCAGGAGATCCCGCTCTGGAGGTACCCCGCTCCAGGGGCCGATACCCAGCCTCCCCCCGCGCTGGCAGCCGAAGCGCCCAGGATCAGGCAAAATGTCAGTGCGGTCTGGCATTCCATCAGGGTCCTTTGCGTCCTTCACCTGAGCCAATGAAAAGACCCCAGGTCCCGTCATGCCCAGGTAGAGGGTGTGGGAACTGGAGTCGAGGAAACGTTTTGTTCAACTGCTAACTGCTGCTGGCGACCAGCTCAGAAATTGCGGGTGATGCCAAAGAAGGGCTCCTGGTACTGGCGCGCCCCTATGCCCCACACCCACTGGTCGTAGCCGGCTTCGATATTCCAGTTGCCGATGGGCCACAGCAGCGCCAGACCGGCGCGCAGGATGCTGGCGTCCTGAAAGGTAGAGGTGGTGCCAAAGCGGTCGTGTGGCTCGGAGGCAGAGTTGTTGCCCACGCTTTTGACAAGATTTAAGAAGCCCTTGAGAGAAGGGCGGTGGGACTTCACGGAGAAGGTGTAGCCCATGCCGAAGTTCACCGGGATGTCGTCGGAGGGGGAACCCTGGCGGAAGTTGTACCCCGCTTCCAGGTTCATCCACCCCGGGAAACGCTCAAAGGAATGGCTCAGGGTGTAGGTAAAGGCCAGGTCGTTGCGGTTGAGTCCCCGCCATTCGGGGTTGTTCATCACAAAGTAGGTGGTGTCCGAGACGACCCGGCCTTTGTTGTTGGTGCCGCTCGCAATGGTGGTGTCCTGGGCACCAGGCCGGCCTCCCTCCGTGAGGTGGTCGATCTTGACGCTGTAAAGATGGCGCTTGTACGGCCCCTGCTGGTCATACATAAAGGGGGTGCGCCAGTTGGCGCGCACGGCCTGGAGCCATTTGCCGCCGTGTACCTGGTATTTGGCACCCAGCCAAGTATCGCTGAAGCCGAAATTCTTCTCCTGGGCACCTTTTTGCCCTTCAAAACCCCACAGGTAGGTGAAGACAAAGGTCCCGGAGAGGTGTTTGTACAGACCGACTTCTCCGGAGAGGTATCCGTAGCGGAAATCGTGCAGACTGGTGGTGGGGATGACTTTGACGGGGGTGGTTTTGCCGTCCTTGTCCCACACTTGGCCCGCAGTCTTGCGGCTGTAGCCCCACTGGATACTGCCCTTACCCGGTTCGGGTACCCATGCTCCGCCGGCCCAGACCTGGGTGGCGGCCAGGAGCAGGCCCCCGGCGACAATACCCTTGACCATCTTGCTCGACAGGTGCATCCGTTTTCTCCTTTAATTTCTGTTATTTTGAGATGCGGCGGAGTGGACCCCTCAGCCAGGGTGTTCAAGGTTTCAAGGGGGTAGGCTACCCCCTTTCAAGGGATCGCGCTCCGCCGCATCGTTTCAAACAGGCAACTCAGCACTCGTCTCTCAAGCGAGTATCCAGAAGATTAGCAAAAGATGCACCAACTGGCCGTCGGCATGGGGTGATGAGATTTAAACTCAGGTGAAACAATATGAAGGGAGGGGCGTTGAAAGGAGAAAGCCCGAGAAAGACCAAGGGGCCATTATAGCCCGCAGTGTCGGGGGTGGATGCAGATAAACAAACGTTTTACAGGAGATTAGGTGCGAATGAGGCTAAATCCAAGGGTTTGGGCCATTATAGCCCAAGATGGGCGGGTCAGTGTTTCCCCGACCCCCACCCTTGGCAGGCAGAGGCCAATCCAGTGTAGAGGAACCCGGCGAGGAAGAGCAGAAGGAAGGGCAACCCGGCGTAGAGGCCGATGCTCCAGGCTTGGTGTACCAGCCAGGCAAAGTATCCGGCCATGGCCAATTCGGCCAGCACCAGCAGGGTGGTTCGGCTGGAGTATTGCCAGGCCCGCCGGTTGCCAGCCACCACCCCGTATTTGGGGGTGCGCAGGAAAGGA
>SICG01000048.1 GCA_009691525.1 Candidatus Latescibacterota bacterium
GGCGCTGGGTGGGCCCGATGGGGCGCTCACTCAGGTTGTAGTGGTGGTCGTGGGGGCCGAGGTAGGGGTTGTCGGTGTTGGGCAGGAACTCCACGGTCCAGGCACCCTCGACCTGGGCCCAGGGTTTTGCTGGAGCGGGCAGAGGGGGCGCCGCTGGAGAGGCAGCGCCAAAGACCACGGCGTACGCCTGGTACGCGTCGAAGCAGAGGTCGAGCCAGGTACCCCCCTGGTCCGGGGTGCCGCCTGGCAGGGCATGGTGGTTCCCGGTTTCCGGATCCCAGAGCTGGGCTTCGTCCTCGGCCCTGAACCAGACCCGCCCGGTTTCCGGCTGGGCGGAATGGCTGTTGAGGAAGAAGAGCAGGCCCTGATCCAGCACCCGCTGCTGGTAGTAGAGATTGCGTTCCGGGCCCAGGCCGGCAGTTCCTTCCACCCGCAGGTCAACGGGCAGCGCCCCGAGTACCCTGGACCAGTCCGGCCCTGCTTCGACCAGCCCGTGCTGCCGCAGCCTGCCTACGGCGGCAACAAGGGCGGTATCGGGCTGATCCGCGTCTCGCGAGGCGGTGGGCAGGTCGCCAAGGCCACCACCCCGACCTCGGCCTGCAGGCAGGCTTCCAGTTGGGTGAGGGTCTGCAGCTGGCAGATGGAGGTGTGCGGCAGCACCACGGCCCGATACTGGGCCGCACCGATAGTCAGTAAGGCCTTCCCGATCGCGGCCTGGTGCAGGGCCTGCTCGTCGATGAAATCGAAGTCGATCTGGTGTTCGGTGAGGAAGGCGGCCACGGCTTCCACCTGGGCCCGGAGTCGGTCCAACTCAGGCAGCGGTGGCAGGGGGTTGACGGGTGGTTTGGGCCAGATGCCCTCGGGGTACACGGTCTGGGCCCACACCGTGGCCGTGGGATAGAGTACCGCTACCGGCGCCTGGCGGCGGCCTGCCTGCACCAGTTCGCTGAGCCCCGGTCCGTCCCGGGGTCGTGCCGACCCGCACCAGCAGCAGCTCACCGTCCCGGGGCACCGCGTTCCACGCCGAGGCCGGCAGGGGTTCGAAGCCGGGCAGGGTGTACGCGCCGACCAGCTGTTCCCGTTCAAGGGCCTGGCCCGCCCGCACCTGCAGGCGCGAGGCCTGCAGACCCACCGAGGCAAAGCCCGGCTCCCCGGAAAGGGTCATCGCCGCCGAACCACTGGGGCAGCCGCACTCGTCGGCGATCCACAGTTGCAGGCCCAACCGGCGCGCACTGGCGCAGATATGGCCCATGAAGGCCCAATAGGAATCGCGCAGATAGGTGTCCCCGCCGTCGAACATCGGCAGGGTGCAAACGGTGCCGGTGCCCTGGCGCCTGAACTCCTCCAGCTGCCGGTGCAACTCCTCGGGGCCGGCGCGGTCCGGCTCGTTGAAGAGCCAGAAGGGCACTGGACGGGCGGTGGGACCGGGGGCTTCGAACCGAGCGGCCAGGTCAGCCAACGTCTTGCTGCCGGCGATGTCGGGGTTATTCATCGTCTTCCTCAGAGGACGGCAATTGCATGGTGGTCGTCGAAGTAGAAACGGATCGCACGTGCTTTCAGGGGCGGGCCGGTTTCAGTTGTCGGGGGAAGCGGCCGGGGCGGTGGTGGCAACGCGCAGAATGAACAGCAAAGGGTCTCAGTCTGTCAACCAACAAGGAAATCAGCCTGCGTGCCGGGCAGGATTCGCCGATGGTTTCGATCAGATGCCCGGATATTGACCACCCCCGGCCCAGTCTCTACCTTCATGGCGGATTGGCAAAAAACGGAGAGACGAGCATGAAAAACGAATTCTTCAAGGGGCACGGCCTGGGCAACGATTACATCGCTGTGGACCCCCGGCAATTGGGCTTCAAACTCACCCCGCGCATCATCCGCGCCGTCTGCGACCGCAACTGGGGCGTGGGCAGCGACGGCATCCTGGCCCTGGCACCCTCCACGAAGGCGGATTTTGGCCTGCGCATCTACAATCCCGATGGCAGCGAAGCGGAAAAATCGGGCAATGGCCTGCGTATCTTCGGCCGGTACCTCTACGCCACCCGGCAGACCCGCAAGCGGGTGTTCAGCGTCGAGACCAAAGGCGGCATCGTCCAGATGGAGTTGCACCTGGACGGCCACGGCGATCCGGCGTCGGCCACGGTGGAAATGGGACGGGCCACCTTCAAGCCCGAGGCCCTGCCCTGCAACCTCAAGGTTGCGGAACTGATCCAGCAACCTATAGAGGCGGCGGGCCACAAGCTGCGTTTCACCGGGGTGAGCGTGGGCAATCCCCATTGTGTGGTGTGGAAGGAAAAAGGGCAGGAGTGGAGCCGGGAGGAATTGCTGGCCCTGGGTCCCCAACTCGAGCATCATCCGTTCTTTCCTAAACGCATCAATGTGCAGCTGGCCGTGCCGGTGGGGCCCAAGGCCATCTATATCCTCATATGGGAACGGGGGGCGGGGGAGACCCTGGCTTCCGGGTCTTCCTCCTGCGCGGCGGCCAGCGCGGCGGTGCGCCTGGGTCTGGTCAAGAGCCCGGTGACGGTCAAGGCGCCGGGCGGCAATCTGCATATCACCGTGGGCGCGGACTTCGACCTCACCATGAAGGGGCCGGTGGCCGAGGTGGCCCGCGGCGCCTTCAGCCCGTCCTTTATCCGCACCCTAGGCGCATGAGCGGAAGCGGGGAGCTGGCTGCCGGCCTGCACCGGGTCTGGCTGCGCAAACTGGCCCAGTGGTGGGGGCATTACAACGAGGGATACCTGGGCAGTGCGCTCAAACCGCCCCTGATACGCTTGGGCGAAGGCCGGGAGCAGCTGGGGTTGTGGGAGGGCCGCAGCCGGCGGCTCACCATCGCGCTGCACCATCTGCAAGAGTACCCCTGGCTGGAAGTGATGGAGACCTTGCGCCACGAGATGGCCCACCAGTACGTCCAGGAAGTGCTGAAGGTCACCGCAGAGGCCCCCCACGGGCCGGCCTTTAGGCAGGCTTGCCAACGCCTGCGCTGCAGTCCGAGGGCCAGTTACCAGCAGGGAGAGGAGAAGACCGAGGACGAGCGGATCCTGCGGGTGCTGAAAAAAGTACTTTCCCTGGCTTCCAGTCCCAACGAACACGAGGCCCAGGCAGCGGTGAACAAGGCCCGCCTGCTCTTGCTCCAATACAACCTGGATATCGTCGAACTGGATCGGGAACGGGGCTTTGCCTGCCGCAGCGTGGGGCCGGTCAAGGCCCGGCACGCCTCCCACGAGATGTGGCTGCCGATGCTGCTGCACGAGTTCTTTTTCGTGGAGGTGCTCTGGTCGCCCACCTACCAGCCGCTGCTGGACCGCGAGGGCACGGTGCTGCAGCTCTACGGGACGCCGGCCAATCTCGACATGGCCGAATACGTGTACGCCTTTCTCAGCGGCCTGCTCGGACAGCTCTGGGCCGGGTACAAAGAACGCCAGGGCCTGCGGGGCGAGCACCAGCGGCAGTCATACTATGTTGGGGTATTACAGGGGGTGTACGGCGCCCTGCGCGAGCAGGAGCAACAGATCCACGCCAGCCAGGCGGTGGTGTGGAAGGGCGACCCCCGGCTGCAGGAATATTACCGTTACCTGAATCCGCGAGTGCGGGTGCGCCGGGGTGGCGGTGTCGCGGCCACCGTCGCGTACCAGCATGGCATGGAGGAGGGCCGGCGGGTGCGCATCCACCGCCCCCTGCACGAACGCCGGGACACTGCCGGCGGGCTGCTCCTCGCCCCCTGATCCATGCAAATTCTCCGCTCCATATTCCTCATCCTGTTCTTGGGGGCGCTGCCCTGCCAGGGGCAGTTTGCCGATTTCGGCAAGAACAAGGTCCAGTACTTCCCCTTTACCTGGCAAAAGATGGCCACCCCCCATTTCGACCTCTATTTTTACCCCGAAGAGGCGGAACTGGCGGGGTACGCGGCGACCATGGCCGAGGAGAAGTTCATCGACCTGGAGCGGAAATTCGGCCATGCCGTCCAGCGCAGGGTGCCGCTGATCCTCTACTCCTCCCACCTGTATTTCGAGCAGACCAATATCATCCCCAGTCTGCTGCCCGAGGGGGTGGCGGGATTCACCGAGTTTCTCAAGGGACGGGTGGCCCTGCCCCTGAGCAGTTCCCTGCCCGAATTCGAGCGGGTGTTACATCACGAACTCGTGCATGTTTTCATGTATGACCGGATCAGCCAGGTGCTGCGCCGGCGGGGCATCGTCGAACACCGCGCCGGGCCCCTGTGGTTTTCCGAGGGGCTGGCCGAGTACTGGTCCGGGGAAATGGATCCTTTTGGCGACATGATCCTGCGCGATGCCCTCTTCTCGGGCCAGTTGGCCTCTCTGCCCCAGATGTTCCAGATCGAGGGCACCTACCAGATGTACAAGGAGGGGCAGTCCATCTGCGCGTACCTGGCCGGCACCTATGGCGAGCAGATTTTCGACCGGCTCTTCGAGAACTGGTGGCTGGACGAGGATTTCGACCAGATCCTCAAGCTCTGCACCGGCCATACCCTAGAAGAGCTGGATGAGGCCTGGCAGCGGGACCTGCGATTGCGGTACCTGGGCGATGTGGCCAAAAGCGACCCGCCGGGCAAGCAGGGCAAGGCGCTGACGACCACCGGCTTCAATCTCCGGCCAGCGGTGGTGCCCGGCGACAGTGTGCAATTCGTCTTTTTCAGCAACCGCCAGGGCTACACCTGTATCGCCCGGGCCGATCTGGCAGGTGGTCGGCCACGGGTGGTGGTCGAAGGGGAGCGGACGGCGGATTTCGAGTCTTTCCATCCGATGTCCACCCGGCCGGCGGTATCGGCGGATGGCCGCTGGCTGGCCTTTGTCGCCAAGCGCAAGGGCCAGGACAACCTCTATGTGTGGGATCTGCGCCAGGAGCGGGAGGTGCACCGCTTTGAATTCGCCGACCTGGTGGCGTTGGCTTCGCCGGCCTTTTCTCCCGACGGGGGCCAATTGGTATTCTCTGGAACCGACCGGGGCGGGTTTGCCGACCTCTACACGATGGAAGTGGAGAGTGGCAGACTCAAGCAACTCACCGGCGACCTCTACCACGACCGCGATCCGGCCTGGTCCCCGGATGGGCAGTGGCTTGCCTTCAGCTCGGACCGGGGGGAGAAGGGCCGGCAGGGTAGGTACCACCTCTTCCTCTGGCACCTGAACCGCGGTCAACTGCTGCCCCTGACTCAGGGTGGGCAGAGTGAGACTGAGCCGGCCTGGGACCCGGCGGGCAAACGTCTGGCCTACCGCGCCGACGACGGCGGGATTTACAATCTCAAGATTGCTCAGGTGGAGATGGGGGAGGACGGGGCGCGTTTCGCTCCCCTTCAGCTGACCCGGGTGCTGGGCGGGGCCTTTGATCCGGCGTGGTTGCCCGATGGGAAAGGGTTGCTCTACACCGGATACGAAAAAGGCGGATTTCAGATCTACCGCCTGGCCGTGCCCGAGGCGGACAGCGCGGTCTGGGAATCGGCCCCCAGCGTGGCCGGCTGGACCCTGCAGGGCGCCGCCGAGCCCTATGCCCGCATGGACTATCGCCGGAAGATGTCCCTGGATGTGGCCCAGAGTCAGATCTCCCAGGACCCGCTTTTTGGCACTTCGGGGGGGATCCAGCTGGGGGTGAGCGACGTCTTGGGCAACGATCAGTACTATTTTATCTTCTCCCACATCTCCGGCAGTCAGACCGGGTTTTTCGACGGCCTGAACCTGGCGTTCAGCCGGGTACACCTGGGCCGGCGGGTCAACTTCGCCTGGGGCGGATTTCACCTCAACGACCGCTATACCAGTTTGTACGGTCGTTTTGTGCGGGAAAAGCGCACCGGCGCTTTTGTCGACCTGAGTTACCCCTTCTCCCGCTTTAAGCGGGTGGATGTCGAGTTGTCGCTGCGCCAGTCCGACATCGACCGTCAGTTTGAGGGCCAGCGGCTCACGGGTTGGCTGATGACCAACTCCCTCAGCTTTACCCACGACAGCAGCATGTGGGTCCTCACTGGGCCCCTGGCCGGCACCCGCTACAGCTTTGGGGTGGGGCAGACCGTGGACTTCAAGACCTCGCGGCGCTTCAACCTGAATTTCACCGGGGACTACCGGCAGTACCTGCGCCTGGGCCAGCGCAACTGCCTGGCCCTGCGCCTGATGGGTCGCCACAGCCGGGGGGAGGTGCCCGAATATGTCTCCATGGGTGGGAGTTGGACCCTGCGCGGGTACCCATGGCGCTCCCTTGGGGGCCGCAACCTGGCTCTGGCCAATGCCGAGTTGCGTTTTCCCCTGATGGACCGTCTGGTGGTCAGTCTGCCTATTGGGGACATCGATTTGAGTACCTTTCGCGGCGCCTTCTTCGTCGACGGCGGCAATGCCTGGGATGGGCAGTTCGGGTCCTGGAAAGGCAGCCTGGGGGGCGGGATCAGATTGGGGTTGGGCGGCGTATTCGTCTTCCGCCTCGACGGGACGCGGCGCACGGATTTCAAATCCATAGGCAAAAACACGCATTGGGACTTTTTCTTCGGCTGGGACTTCTGATGAGGGGGATCATCGCGGGGCTGGCGGTGCTGCTGAGCGCCGGGTGTGCTGGCAAGCTCTTCTATTTGCCCCTGCCCGGAGGCACGGTGGTGGAGTGGTCTCAATGGGGAGGAGGTCCGGAGGGCCGAGCCCGGGTGTTGGGGGCCCCTGATGCGCCGCTGCGCCTGCTCTGGCAGCAGTCCCTGGGCGCCGCACCCGTGGGCAGCCCCCTGGTGGAAGGGCAACTCATCCTGCAACTGAGCGCCGGTCCCTCGCTGCTATCTTTTGACCGGTACCGCGGCCAGCGCCTGGGCCGCCGCGGTCTGGACGCCCAGGTGAGTGCGGCGGGGGTGCTGCTGGGCACCCGGCTGGTGATGGGCGAAGCGGGACCCAAGCCAGTCCTGCGTTGCTACGAGCGCCGGGAGAACAAGGTAGCCTGGACCTACAAAGGGCTGGCCTGTGCCCCGTTGACAGGCCGCGGGGACACCCTGGTTGCGGCGATGAATTCAGGGGTGGTGGTGGCGCTGGACGGAGCCACAGGCAAGTGCCTGTGGCAGGTGCAGCTGGGCGGTCCACTGTGGGCGGCGCCGGCGCTGGGCCTTGATGAGGTTTTTGTCGGCGACGGCGGCCAGGGGTTGGTGGCGCTGGAGCTGGCAGGGGGTAAGCAGCGCTGGCAGCGGGACCTGGGGGCGCCGTTGCGGGTGGTGGTGGTGGGCGAGGGGCTGGTTTATGCCGCCACGGCTAGGGGCACGGTGCTGGCGTGCAGCGCAGATTCTGGGTCGGTCCGCTGGCGTACCGAATTGAAGGTACTCCCGGCCGCGGGCATGGCCCTGGTTGGCGGGGTGCTGGCGCTGGGGGCGGCGGACTGCAGCCTCTACGGACTAGAGGCCCAGACAGGAAAGGTGCGCTGGCAATTCAGCACCGAGGGGGTGGTGAGTGGGACGCCGGCGGGCAGTGCGGGGGTCTTCTACGCGGGCAGCAGCGGCGGATACCTCTATGCGGTGGAGCGCGAGACCGGGCGGCTGGCGTGGAAGTACCAGCTCGACGGCCCGGCACTGCAGCCGGTGGCCCTGGGCGAGGGGTTGGTGGCAGTGGCTACCGAGGAAGGGACGCTCTATGTCTTTGGCAAGTAGGATTTGCGCGGTGGTGTTGCTTCTTTGGCAGGGAGAAACACTTGCACAGGACTTGGAGATATCTACAATCAGTCCGCAGCTCTGGCCTCAGGCCTTGGGGGAGCGCTCCGGGAACGCCGCTCAGCCAGGGAGCTTCCGGGATAAACTTCTGTTGGACCTCGACGCGCAGAACGCTTCCGCTGCCAAGCCCCGCGAGTCGCGGCTGCGGCCACGGCTCTACTGGAGCATGGGGCTGGCTCTGGCGGCTGGGGGGGCGGCGTGGTGGAGTGGGCACCGGGCCGATCGCGCCTACGACCGGTATCTTCATTCGGCTGGTCGGCAACACCAAGACGAGCAGTTCCGCCGGGCCGAGCGCTACGACCGACTCGCGGGTGGGGCCTTCGTCTTCATGGAAGCGGGAATTGTGCTGACCACCTATCTGGTCTTTTTTTAATATGGCTAAGCTTGGGGTGCTGCTCTGTTGCCTGGTCTGGGCCGGCATTGGCTGTTCGGACCGACAGCATCGCAATCCGCTGGACCCTCAAGTCGTGGACCCCGCGCTGGACCTTGTTCCGCTGGAGGCGGTGGCCGGCAATCGGGAGGTCAAGCTGCGCTGGGATTACCGGACCTTTGCGGATGTGAGTGGATACCGGCTCTACCGCCGTATCGGCGATGGGGGCTGGGATCTGTTCCAGGAACTGGGCTCCGCAGCCCACAGCTTTGACGACTTGCAGGTCGAAAACGGGACCACCTATGCGTACCAGCTGGCCCTGTTGATCCGGGGAGAGGGCGAACGCCTGCAGCAGCCCCTGAAGCAGGCCACCCCAGGACCGCAGGCGGGCTGGGCGGCAGACATGGGCAGCGGCGTGGTCTGGCGGATCAGCCCGGATAACCGGGCCGCCTTTTTCGGCCAAGGGCGTTTTCCGGGGTTGAATGCGCTGGGGGTGGACCGGCGGGACGGGTCCTGCTGGGTGAGCGACCGCTTTTTCCGGGGGCTGGTGCGGATCAGCGCCACCGGCGAGGCGACCGAACATCCGGCAGCGGTCGGGGAGGCCGGCCTCCTGAGTATCGACTCGGACCAACAGATGGGGTGGCTGGTGGACAATCTCTGCCAGACCGTATCCTGGTTCGCCCTTGCCCCCTTGGCAGATTCCCTGGAGCTAGCGGTGGTGGATGCCCGCTTCGAGGGCCTGAAGGTGGTGAAGGCCTGGCAGGGCAGTTGCTGGATCGGGGCTTCCGGTCGGGTGCTGCACTACTGGAGGGAGGAGGCGCGGCGTATGCAGTGGGAGGTGGAGCGGCCCACGGCCCTGGCACCCACGGCGGAAGGCGGGGCCTGGGCCCTGGTGCACGGGGGCCAGGCTTTGGTGTACCTAGAACCCCACGGCGGGATTCGCGAGGTGGCGCTGCCTTTTGCCGAGGGGGTTGCGGTGGAAGCCGATCCGCAGAGCGGGGCGTGTTGGGTGGCCGGTACGGAAGGGGTGGTTTCGTTGGCCCTGGACGGCACCTCATTGGCCCAGTGGGACGGAGGGCGGGGTTTAACTGGGCTGGCCCTGGACGGGGTGCACGGCCACCTCTGGCTGACTACCCTGGGGCAGTTGCTCAAACTGACACCTGAGGGTCAGGTGCTGTCGCGCCTCGGGGGATTCGCCTCCCTGGGCGGTATCGAAGTGGACCCCGGAATCTCGAGATAGGATGGGAAAGGCGCGATGATATTCAGCATGACCGGATTCGGTGGCGGGACGGCGGAGGGCCAGGGCCTGGCAGCCAGGGCGGAGGTGCGGGCAGTCAATAGCCGCTTTTGCGAAATTCAGCTGCGCTGTCCTTCGCGCCTGCAGGCCCTTGAAGCACAGCTGCGCGAGCGGGTGGCCGGCCGGGTGACCAGGGGCAAGGTTGCGGTCGTCATCGAGTGGGAAGAGCAGGGGGCAAGCGCGGCGCTGCCCACCCTCGACGAAGAGACGGTCAGGAATTACCTGCGGGAACTGGAACGCCTGCGCCAGCTAGGCGATCTGGATGGCAAGCCGGATCTGGCGCTGGTCGCCTGCCTGCCCGGGGTGTTCAAGGTGGCGGCCGCTGTGGAGGTGGCGCCCGAGGCCGAGGAACTGGTGCTGCAGGCCCTCGACCTGGCGCTGGACGGCTTCGATCAGATGCGGCGGTCCGAAGGGGCGGCCCTGGTCGCTGACCTGCGCGCCCGGGTGAAATTAATCGAGGAGCGCCTGGACCAGATCGCCGAGTGGGCGGCAGCGGCCAGGCAGCGGCTCCAGGCCCAGTTGCGCCAGAAGGTCGAGGGGCTGCTGCGTCCCGGGGAGGTTCCCGAGGAAAGATTGGCCCTGGAGGTGGTGCTCCTGGCCGAGCGCAGCGACATCGCCGAAGAGGTGGTGCGCTTCCACAGCCACAATGCCCAGTTCCTCGCCACCCTCGACAAGGGCGGGGAAGTGGGCCGGCGGCTCAATTTTCTGCTCCAGGAGCAGAACCGCGAGGCCAACACCATTAGCTCTAAGGCCAGCGAGTCCCAGATCGTCCACCTGGCCGTGGAGATCAAGGAAGAAGTAGAGCGCCTGCGCGAGCAGGTGCAGAACCTGGCCTGAGGAGGGAAAGGTGGCGATTATCACCGTCAGCGGCCTGCCGGGCAGCGGCACCAGCACTACCTGCAAATTGCTGCAGGAGAAGCTGGGCTGGCCTTATGTGAATGCCGGGGATTTTTTTAGGCTGCTGGCCACTGACCAGGGAATCTCCCTGGCCGAAATGGGCCGGCGCGCCGAGGCCGACGGTCACGTAGACCGCCAGCTGGACGAACGCATGGTCCAGTTTGCCCGGCAGGAAAAGGAGCTGATCCTGGAAGGGCGCCTGACCGGATGGATGGCCACACGCCAGGGCCTGCCGGCGCTCAAGGTCTGGTGCCAGGCCCCCCTGGAGGTGCGCGCCGGACGGGTGGGCCAACGCGAAGGGCAGGCCGCCGAAGAGGCCATGCGCGACATCGGGGCCCGGGAGCGCTCCGAGCACCAGCGGTACCACCGCCACCACCAGATCGATCTCGACGATCTCACCATTTATGACCTGGTCCTGGACACCGCGGAACTCAGCCCCGAGCAGGTGGTGGCCCGGATCCTGGAAACCCTGGAGCCGCCGCGATGAAACTGCAGGGAAGAAGGGTGTTGCTGGGGATCAGCGGGGGCATCGCCGCGTACAAGACTCCGGAACTCCTGCGCGCCTTGATAAAAGAGGGGGCCGAGGTGCGGGTGGTGATGACCGCGGCGGCCAAGCGTTTCGTGACCCCTTATACGCTGGAGGTGCTCTCGCGCCACCCGGTCCATATGGATATGTTCGCCGCCGTTGCCGAATTTCCGGTGTTACACGTGGGCCTGGCCCAGTGGGCCGAGTTGGTGGTGCTGGCCCCGGCCACCGCCCATCTGCTGGCCCGGTTGGCCTGTGGTCTGGCCGACGACTTGCTCACCACCCTGATGCTGGGCTGTACTGCCCCGGTGCTGGCCGCCCCCTCGATGGAGGAGCACATGCTCGACCATCCCTTTACCCAGGAGCACCTGCGCCGGCTGGAGGGCCTGGGGTACCAGTGGGCCGAGCCGGCCACCGGGGAGCTGGCCTCGGGGGCTTTTGGGCGGGGGCGTATGGCCGAACCGGAGGAGATCGCCGGCCAGGTAGTGCGGCATTTCTCCGCCGCTGGCGACCTGCAGGGTGTGAAGGTGCTGGTCACCGCCGGACCCACGGTTGAAGACCTGGACCCGGTGCGTTTCATCACCAACCGCTCCAGTGGCAAGATGGGATATGCCTTGGCTGCCCAGGCCCGCAAACGGGGGGCCGAGGTGTGGCTGGTTTCCGGTCCGACGGCGCTTGAGCCCCCGGCTGGGGTGGCGTTCAAGGCGGTGCGCTCAACCCTGGAGATGCAGGAGGTGCTGGAGGCGCTCTTCCCGCAGATGCATGCGGCGATCCTGGCAGCGGCGGTGGCCGACTACCGGCCGGCACAGGTGGCCCCCCAGAAGATCAAGCGGGGCACCGGCAAGATGGTCATCGAGTTGGTGGAGAATCCCGACATCTCGGCGAGGTTGGGCCACAGCAAGCAGCCGCACCAGGTGCTGATCGGCTTTGCCATGGAAACTGAGGACGGGGTGGCCCGGGCCAAGGACAAGCTGAAACGCAAGAACTGCGACCTGGTGGTTCTCAACAATTTGCGCGAGGAGGGGGCTGGATTCGGGGTGGACACCAATATCGTCACCTTGGTCGACAATCAGGGTGGCCAGGAGCAGTGGCCCAAGATGAGCAAACACCAGGTGGCCGACCGCCTCCTCGACTGGCTGGGCCAGCGCCTCAAGGCCAGGCGTTGACAGGGTTGTATCCATAGGAGAGTGTATGGAGGAGGCTGACCGGGTCCAGTTGCTGGGCCAGGCGAGACGGTACCTGCAGGATCTGTGTCTCTTTGAGGAGGGGGCCTTCATCGCGCCGCTGGCTCAGGAGGTCCTTGCTCCTGCGGCACCGCTAGCAGAGGAGGCGCCGGCAGTCCAGGATCAGGCTGCGGTGCTAGAGGTCTTCCGCCAACAGATCTGCGAGTGTACCCGCTGTCCTTTGGGCCAGACCCGTCAGCGCTTCGTCTTTGGCGATGGGGACCCTGGGGCAGGCATCCTTTTTGTAGGGGAGGGCCCCGGAGAAGAAGAGGACCGGCAGGGCCTGCCCTTTGTGGGCGCGGCTGGCCAGCTCTTGACCAAGATCATCGAGGCCATGAAGATGCAGCGGTCTCAGGTCTATATTTGCAACGCGGTCAAATGCCGGCCTCCCGAGAACCGCACACCGACCGCCGAGGAGCTCGCTACTTGCGCCCCCTATCTGGAGCGGCAGATCGAGATCCTCCGGCCGCGGATCATCTGCGCCTTGGGCCGGACTGCGGCCCAGGCCCTGCTGCGAGTCAACGCCCCGCTCAATACCCTGCGGGGCCGGCTGCACCAGTACCGCGGCATCCCGGTGGTGGTCACCTACCACCCGGCCGCCTTGCTGCGCCACGCCGAATGGAAGCGCCAGACCTGGGAGGACGTCAAATGGTTGCGGCGGGAATACGACGGGACGGAATTGTGAAATCATGAACCAGATCAGACCAGATAGTGCCCAGGGCATGGACAAGCTGCCGCCTCAGGCCGTGGAGGTGGAGCAGGCGGTGTTGGGCGCCATGCTCATCGACGGCCGCGCCGTGGGCCGGGCTATAGAACTGCTGGGCACCGACGGCAGTTGTTTCTATCACGGCCCGCACAGCCGCATCTACCAGGCCATGATCGCGCTCTACGAGCGCAGCGAGGCGGTGGACCAGCTGACGGTCAGCGAGGAGTTGAAGCGGCGTCAGCAGTTGGATGCGGTGGGCGGCGTGGTGTACCTGGCCTCGCTATCCGCTGAGGTGGCGACCTCGGCCAACATCGATTACCATGCCCGCATCGTGCTGGACCGCGCCCTGAGTCGCCGGCTCATCGAGACCGCTGCGCAGATCTCCACCCGGGCATACGATGGGCGCGGCGAGGTGCAGCAGCTCATCGATTGGGCCGAACAGCAGATCTTTTCGCTGTCCGAGCGTCGGCTGAGCCAGGGCTTCGAAAGCCTAGAATACGTGCTGCAGGGGACTTTCGAGCAGATTGAGCTGGCCCACCGCCAAATCAGCGCGGTCACCGGGGTGGACACCGGGTACACGGATCTGAACGAGAAGACCGCTGGATTCCAGAAGGGGGAGCTGATTATCCTGGCCGCCCGCCCCAGCGTGGGCAAGACGGCCCTGGCGCTGAGCATGGCGCGCAACGCGGCCATGGACGCAGGGGTGGGGGTGGCTATTTTCAGCCTGGAGATGTCCAAGATCCAGCTGGCCCAGCGCCTCTTGTGTATCGAGACCCGCCTCAATCTGCACAACCTGCGCACCGGCCGGCTGCGGGATGAGGACTGGCTCAACCTGACCAAAAACATCGGCAAGCTCTCTCAGGCCCCCATCTACATCGACGATAGCGCCGGCATCACGGTACTGGAAGCCCGCGCCAAAGCCCGCCGGCTCAAGCGCGAAAAAGGCATCGGCATGGTGATCATCGACTATCTGCAGCTGATGGGTACCCACGAACAGAGCAATAGCCGGGAGCAGGAAATCTCGCGTATTTCGCGGGGTCTCAAGGCCTTGGCCAAGGAATTGGACCTGCCGGTCCTGGCCCTTTCCCAGCTCTCGCGGGCAGTGGAGAGCCGCAGCGACCGCCGGCCCCAGCTTTCGGATTTGAGGGAGTCGGGCTGTTTGGCTGGCGATACCCTGATCCCCCGGGCCGATACCGGGGAGCGGGTGCCCATCCGCGAAATGGTGGCGGTGCCCAATGCGCTGGTCTGGGCGGTGAATCCCGTGACCCACAAGCTAGAAAAGGCGCTGGTCAGCAGTGCTTTCTGCACGGGGATAAAGCCGGTGTGCCGGCTAACGACTCGGCTGGGCAGGTCCATACGGGCTACAGCCAACCATAAGTTTCTGACGATGGAGGGCTGGAGTAGGCTGGATGAGCTGAAGGCTGGGCAGCACATCGGCCTGCCGCGACACCTCTCCTCTCCTGCGAGGCAGTCCATGGCAGATGCAGAGCTTGCCCTGCTCGGACATTTGATTGGCGATGGATGTGTATTGCCCAAGCATGCAGTGCAATACACGACCGCGAGTCCAGAACTGGCCAATACAGTAGCCTTCGCGGCTCATGAAGTCTTTGGCGAGGCATTGAGGCCGCATATACAGAAGGTGATTCAGAAAAGCCAGACTCCTCTGTATCAAGTTTTCCTCTCTTCTGCCCAGCACATGACCCACGGCAGGAGGAATCCGGTAGTCCGCTGGTTTTCAGATCTGGGGATAGCCGGATTTCGCGCTCCTGATAAGCGGGTTCCTGAGCAGGTGTTCAGGCAGCCAGAAAGGGCCATTGCTCTCTTCCTGCGCCATCTGTGGGCTACGGATGGGGCGATCAAGATAGAGAGGCTGCCGAGGATTTATTATGCTTCGAGCAGTCTCAGGCTAGCCGGAGATGTGCAATCCCTGCTGCTCAGGTTGGGGATCAATGCCCGGCTGAAGAGAGTCGCTCAGTTGGGCAAGGGGCGAGACCAGTATCACATTATTTTAAGTGGCCAACCGGATGTGGAGCGCTTTGTCGAGTGTGTTGGAACGGTCGGCTCTTATCGCGAGCAGGAGGTGGGGCAGATCAGGCGCTATCTCGAAGGCCGCCGGCCCAATACCAACCGGGATATCATCCCCCGCAGTGTCTGGCAATCTCTGGCCAGGCCGGCGATGCGCCGCCTAGACATGACAGACCGGCAGATGCAGCAGCAGTTGGGCAATCAGTATTGCGGCACCTCGCTGCACAAAAATCACCTGAGCCGCGAGCGGGCTGCAAGGCTGGCCCAAGTAGTAGCGTCCGAAGAGCTGGCCCTCTTGGCGGATAGTGATTTGTATTGGGACCAGATCGTCTCCATCACTCCCGAAGGCGAAGAGGAAGTCTTCGATCTGACGGTTCCGGGAGTTCACAATTTTGTGGCCGATGGTATGGTGGTCCACAACAGCATCGAACAAGACGCCGACATGGTGATGTTTATCTACCGGCCAGACCTGTACGGCCTCAAGTCGCCCGATGGGGGCACCCTGGAGGGCATGGCCGAGGTGATCATCGGCAAACAGCGCAACGGCCCTACCGGTTCGGTGCAGCTGATGTGGAATCCGGAGTGCGCCTCGTACGAAAACCTCGCTCCCGGATGGCGGGCGGAGCAGGAGGGAGAATACTGAGGTGGATATGCAGATGGTACTTGCAGATCTAGGTGTTGGGGAAGACACCCTGAGCGAGGCCGAAAAAAGGTCGCTGGACGAACAGGGGTACGTGGTCCTGAAGGAGATGTTCACCCTTGCTCAGGCCGCCACTTTCAGGCTGCGCCTCGAAGAGCTGGCCGCCCAGGAGGGGGAGGAGGCGGGAAAGGAAGCGCACCAGGAAAAAGGGGTTATCCGCCTGGCCGACCTGATCAACAAGGACCCGATCTTCGAGTACTGTTTCACCCATCCGCGCCTGCTGGCGTCGGCCCGGCGGGTCCTGGGCCCCAGTTTCCGGGTAGACTCGCTGAATGCCCGTTTCTCCCTGCCCGGTGACGGTGACGGGCACCAACAACTACACGCCGACTGGGGATCTGCCGATCCGGCTGAATGGGCAAAGGTGATGATTGGGGTTTATTTTGGCATGAATTCCCTCTGGCTGCTCGACGACTTCACCCCGGAAAACGGGGCTACCCGCACGTGCCCGGGAGCCACCGCTCTGGCCAGGTGCCCAAAGACGAGATGGCCGATCCGCTCGCACCCCATGCCCATGAGCTGGTCATGCTGGCTCCGGCCGGCACGGTCATCGCTTTCAACTCCCACTGCTGGCACGGCGGCACCCTCAACCGCACCGATGACCTGCGCCGGGTGATGCACATGGCCTACGTCCCCAACCACCGCAAGCAACTGACCGACCAGCGCCAGCACCTGCGCCCAGAAACCAGCCGCCGCCTCACCCCGCAGATGAAGTATCTGCTGGACGTGTAAAGGCCGGATCGTTTAGCCCCTCCCGATGAGTGCGCTCAGTCTGGTCCCCGCCGGCGAGGCTCGCATCGAACTGCGCTGCAAAAATTCCCGGTTTATCGGCACGGCCGGACCGGCGCCCAGTGTCGCGGAGGCGCGTGGCCTGGTAGCCCGTCTGCGCGGCGAATTTCCCGATGCCAGCCATCAGGTGTACGCTTTTGCTGTCGGCGCCGGCGCCAGCGTTACCCACGGGATGAGTGATGATGGGGAGCCTTCGGGCACCGCCGGTCGGCCAGTGTTGGCGGTGGTGCAGGGCTCTGGGCTGGGGGATGTGGTGGTGGTCATCACCCGATATTTCGGGGGGACAAGATTGGGTACCGGCGGACTGGTCAAGGCCTATGGCAGCACGGCCAAGGCGGTCCTAGAGGTCTTGCCGAGGGTGGAGAAGGTCGCCGTGGCGGCGGTGCGCTTGGTCCTCCCCTACGAATTACACGCGAGGGTGCGATTGCTCATCGGGGAGGCGGAAGGGGAAATCGAAAAAGAGGAGTTTGGCGCTCAGATCACTTTGAGCCTGCAACTCCGCCGCGACCGGACCGAGGCGCTGGACCGGGTCCTCCAGGAACTCAGCGCCGGGCGGGTCCGGTTGAAATATCCGGGTTAGTGCCCCAACTGCGAGGCACTGGGGAAGCCGGGTAGTCCAACGGCAGTCCACACCGCCCGTAACACGGCCTGGGCAAGGGCTTCGGCTGCCAGGAATCCCACCAGCAGCGGATCGGCCGGTTTACCTGCCCGCCCGGTGGCCAGGGCAAAAATAGTATCCCCGTCCAAGGGGGTGTGGATGGGGCGGATGGTGCGGGCCAGGCCGGCATGGGCCATTTGGGCCACCTTGGCCACCTGGATTTTGGTGCACATCGCGTCAGTGGCCACCACGCCCAGGGTTGTAGCCTGGCCGGGGTCCAGGGCAGCGGGCAACTCGCCCCGGAGGAGGGCGTCGGGGGTGTCGAGCAGACGCCGGCCGTCGTGAGTGCGCGCCCCCGCCACTAGTTCGCCGGTGCGGGGATCGAAGATGTCGCCCAGGGCGTTGACCACCACCAGGGCACCCACGGTGATCCCGCCCACGGTCAACGAGGCGGTGCCCACGCCGCCTTTCATGGCCCGTTGCAGGCCGTAGAGTTTACCCAAGGTCGCTCCGGTGCCAACCCCCACGTTGCCTTCTGCCGGAGGCATGGTGGCCGCAGCCAGGCAGGCCTGATATCCGGCGTCGGCATCTGGCCTGATCTTCGGATCACCCAGGCCCAGGTCGTTGAGGATGGCTGCCGCGACGATAGGCACCCGGGCCGCCCCCGCGTCGAAACCGATATCCTTCTCTTCCAGATAACGCATCACGCCAGAGGCCGTGTCCAGGCCAAAGGCACTGCCTCCCGAAAGCACCACCGCGTGTAATTGCTCGACGGTGCTGAGTGGGGAGAGCAACTCGGTCTCGCGGGTCCCAGGGGACCCGCCGCGCACCTCCACTCCGGCTACCGCTCCATCCTCGGCCAGCACCACGGTGCAGCCGGTGGGCCGGCGGGCTGAGGTGAAGTGGCCCACTTTCAGCCCCGCAACTTCGATGAGCGACCCTCCTGGTCTCAACTCCCGTCTCGGCATAGGTCAGCGCCGGCTAGGCCCAGCTCACCAACCCCAGGTCCAGGGGGTCGCGCAGGTCTGGGTGAGAGGGGACCACCCGCACCGTGTACCCCTGGGTTCCTGGGTTGGTGCAGGGGAAATCGCCGACAAAGAGGTGGCGGTGGCCCTCACTCATACCCTGATAGCTAAGGGCTAGGGTTTCGGTGTGGACCAGTTCGCGTTGGGCGTTCACCTTGCCCATGTAGAGTTCGACCTGCACGTCGTGGGGGGCCAGCTGACCCAGGTCGAGGGTTACCCGCATCGGGAAACGCATGCCCACCCGGGCCTGGGCGGGGATGGTGGCCTCCACCGCTTCGATGCGGACCTGCGACCAGTAAGCGCGCACATGGCTCTTCCACTGGCTCAGGGCCTGGATGCGTTCCTGGTCGCTGTTGAGCTGCTGCCAACGCAGTTGGTTGGGCAAGTACAGCTTTTCGGCGTACTGGCTGACCATGCGGTTGGTGTTGAAAACCGGCGCCAGGGTCTGGATGGTTTCGCGGATGCGGCTGATCCAGGCGGTGGGCAATCCCTGGGTGTCGCGCGCAAAAAAGAGGGGGATCACCTCGGTCTCCAGCAGGTCGTAGAGGGACTGGGATTCTACCTGGTCCTGGTAATTGAGGTCGTCATAGGTTTCGCCGCGGCCGATGCACCAGCCGGCATGTAACTCGCAGGCCTCCACCCACCAGCCGTCCAGCACGCTGATGTTGAGCGCCCCGTTGAGGGCGGCCTTCATGCCGCTGGTGCCGCTGGCTTCCTGGGGGCGGCGCGGGTTGTTGAGCCACACGTCGCAGCCCTGGACCAGGTAGCGGGCCAGGTTCATGTCGTAGTCTTCGAGGAAGAAGAGCCGGCCGGCAAAGGGCTCCTGACGAGAGAGGGAGACGATGTCGCGAATCAGTTCCTTGCCGGGATGGTCGTGGGGATGGGCCTTGCCGGCAAAGAGGATCTGCACCGGGCGCTTGGGGTCGTTCAGCAGGGCGGCCAGGCGATCTGGGTCGCGAAAGAGCAAGGCGCCTCGCTTATAGGTGGCGAAGCGCCTGGCAAAGCCGATGGTCAGGGCCTGGGGGTTGAGCCCCTGCAGCAGGCGTTCGATCGGGGTGGGACCCATCCCCTGCCTGGTGAGCTGGTTGCGCAGGTGGAAAGACACAAAGGAGACCAGGCGCTGGCGCCGGTAATCGCGCACACTCCACAACTCTTCGTCGCGCACCTCAGCCAGACCCTGCCAACTTTGGGGATCCGTGGGGGCCAGACGCCACTTGTCACCTAAGTGGCGGTCGAAGAGATCGGCCATTTCGAGAGAGGCCCAGGAGGGCGAGTGTACCCCGTTGGTGATATGGGTGATGGGAACTTCGCTCTCGGCGATATTGGGCCACATTGCCGACCACATCTTGCGCGAGACCTGCCCGTGCAGGCGGCTGACGCCATTGCCCTGGGCCGACAGTCGCAGGGCCAGCACGGTCATGCAGAAGTCGCTGCTCCAATCGTCTGGATTGACGCGGCCCAGTCCCAGGAATTCCTCGCGGGAGAGCCCCAGCCGCTCGCGGTAGCTGCCCAGATAGGTTTCGACCAGGTCGGGCGGGAACCAGTCGTTGCCGGCGGCCACGGGGGTGTGGGTGGTGAAGATATTGCCGGCGGTGGTGGCTTCGCGGGCGGCGCCAAAAGAAAACCCCTGGTCCTCCATGAGCAGGCGGATGCGCTCCAGGGCCTGGAAGGCTGAATGGCCCTCGTTCATGTGGCAGATGGTGGGATGGATCTCCAGACTGAGCAGCGCGCGCAGGCCACCTATACCCAGTAAAATTTCCTGGCGCAGGCGCATCTCCCGGTCGCCGCTGTAGAGCAGGGCGGTGATGTCGCGGTCTTCGGGCCGGTTGCGTTCTATGCTGGTGTCGAGCAGGTAAAGCGTGACCCGTCCCACTTCCACGGACCAGACTTGGGCCCACACCGGTCCGTGGGGATAGGCCACCTCGATGATCACCGGCTCGCCCGAAGGAAAACGCACCGGGCGCACCGGCATGAGGTCGAAATCGCTTTCAGGGTAGTTCTCGAGTTGCCACCCGTCGGGGTTGAGGGCCTGGTGAAAATAACCCTGGCGGTACAGCAGTCCCACCCCTACCAAGGGCAGCCCCAGGTCGCTGGCGGCCTTGAGGTGGTCGCCGGCCAGCACTCCCAGGCCGCCCGAATAGATGGGCAGGCATTCGGCGAGGCCGAACTCGGCGGAAAAGTAGGCAACTTTCAGATTCTGGTGTCCGGGCTGCTGTTCTAGTTGGCGGGGCAAGCGCTGGTAGCGGGCGAACTGGGAAAGGATGCTCTTCACGGTTTCCTTGGTCCGGGGTTCCCGGGCCAGCTCTTCGAGCCGGTGCTGGCTCAGCAAAGAGAGAAAGCGCAGGGGGTTGCGCCCAGAAGCCATCCACGCCTCGGGATCGATCTGGTAGAAAAGCCGGATCAAATCCCGATTCCAGCTCCACCACAGGTTGTAAGCCAGATCCCAGAGCGGGGCGAGGTCTTCGGGTAGGTCGGGCAGAATATGGAAGGTGGAAAGTGATTTCATAGAGGCGGCAATCGCTTAGGTAATAAAGGGGGGAAATAGAGGTCGGAGAATATAGCCATTGGCTGCGCGCCGCGCTATATTAGGGCGTGATTTCTGACCTAGAGTCTGACCTAGAGGAGGAACGATGAAACCCGGATCACAAGTGATCCTCAGCGGCTTTGCCGACGAGGGCGCCAAACCAGCCAGGGAACAACTAACGATGCTGGCGGCCCTGGGCTTGTCCTATTACAGCCTGCGTTTTGTGGACCTGGGTGGGGGGGTGAAAAATGCCATGCACCTCAACAAGGGAGAGGTCCGCCAGCTCCAGCAGTTGCACGCCGAGTTCGGGATGCAGGTCGCCTCCCTGGGCTCTCCCATCGGCAAGGTCAAACTGCAGGATGTCGAGGACGGCAGCCACAACCGTTTTGTCCCCTTTACCCGCTATCTCAAGGAAGAGGTCTCCCGAGCCATTGAGCTGGCCCAGGCCTTTGGGACCAAGCTGATCCGCGGTTTTTCTTTTTACCACCCCAGGGGCAGCCGGCCCGAGGAGCATCTGGAACAGACCGCGGCGCAGTTGCGGCACATCGCCGAAAAATGCGGTCGCGCCGGGGTGTTTTTCGGCCTGGAGGTCGAGGCCAATCTGGTGGGTCAGAATGGGCGTCTGTTGGCCCAACTCCACCGCCTGGTCGATCATGCCCACCTGCTCTTGGTCTTCGACGGCGGGAACCTGGCCAGCCAAAACCTCAAACCGGACCAGACCTTTGCCGAGTACCGCGCCATGCGCGGGGGATTGGGCTGGATGCACATCAAGGATTACCACCTCAACCCCGGGCTTAAATGGCAGGGATTTGTCGATGAGGAGAGATTGAAAAATTTTGTGCCGGCAGATCAGGGAGACGCTGCCCACGAGGCGGTGCTGCGGGATTTCAGGGGGCGGTTGCCGGGCCTGGAGCGCAAGCTAAAAGGGCTGGGATTGCCGGGGGTATTCCTCGATCTAGAACCCCACCTCAAAGGCGGGGGGCAGTTTGGTGGTTACAGCGGGCCGGATGGTTTCGGGGTGGCGCTGCGCGCGCTGATGCGCCTGCTGGATTATGTGGGGATCGGGTATCGCTTAACCGATTACGGGGATATCGAGAGGCAGAAGAGGTAAGGGCGGACCAGGGTCCGCCCCTACACCAATCACGCGCCTTGTTCCACCAATTTCTGATGGGCCTTTTTGAAGGCTGGGCTCTTGTCGTCCTCGATGATTTCCAGGTTTACGCCGGGCTCGAAACCGGGGATACCCCCCCGGTAGAAGGTTTGCTGATACGCTGGCTCGTTGGTGAACTCCCAGACCCGGCGCTGCTTGCCGGAAACCGGCCAACTGATGCGCAGGATGCGCTTGCGCGCCTTGTACCGCGTGGTCGGGGTGGGCTCATTCTCATCGACCCGGTATTTCTCGATGGCCTTCTCGTCTACCTCCACACCCAGACCGGGGGCATCGGGCACCTCGGCGTAGCCGTTTACCACTTGCAGTCGCGTTTTGAGCAGGTCGTGCTGCCACAACTCGTGGCAGGTGATGTAGGGCAACTGGGCGTGGGAGAGGGTGGCGCCCAGGTGGACGGCGTAGGCGGCGGTGAGGCCGGCACCCACCAACTGCAGCCAGAAGATCTTGTTGAGGCCGGCAGCCAGAGTGGCCTGCCTGCGGGTCTCGGTGGCCCCGCCGCCGATAACAAAACCGTCGCTGGCATGGGCGTGTAACACCGCTTCGTTGAAGTGCTCGACGATGGGCTTGCGTATCCGCTCGCGCAGGATACGGGCCCCGGTTACGTCCTGCCCCAAGTAAAAGGGACTCTCGTAGATGCCCACATTGGGGTGCTCGTCGAGTTGGTGCAGGATCAGCTCGGCCTTGGCCGGATTGAGCAGGAAGCCGTTGAAGTCCACGTCGAACTTGTAGTCCGGGGTCACCACCTTGCCCACGGTGGTCACCTGGTCGACGATGTCGCGCCAGGGGCGGGCCTTCATCTTGAAGCAGGTGTACCCGCGTTTGATGGACTCTTTGGCTTCGGCGGCCCAATCGGCGGGAGGCATGTCGATATCCCACCAGGACATGGGCGAACGCCGGCGCAACTTGGGTCCCAGCAGGGCGTGTACGGGTACACCGGCGGTCTTGCCGGCCGCGTCAAAGGCGGCCATCTGCGGGCCAGAGCCGATGCTGTCGTCGTGCATGATCGCGAAGGGATTTTTGCCCACCAGGTGTTGGACTTCCGAGCGGCCGCCCTGGGAGTCGCCATAACCGACCACACCCTTGTCGGTGATCAGGCGGTACAGGTACACGCGTTCGTCGTGGGTGGAAGCCCGCTGCATGGCGCGGGTCACCCGGTCGGCGTAGAAAGGGATGTTGAGGGCGATGCGTTCGGCACGGACGATTTTCATCGGGGACTCCTGCGAAAGGGGGTAGTAGGGGAGCATCACTATACGCCCCTATGGTTGCGCTGCAAAAAATATAGCTGCTCGCACCTGTGGGCAACTAGAGGAGTGAGATGGGCCAGCACTACGAAGAATTCATCAGGCGGGTCAAGGAACTGGCCGACCTGGGGCACGCTCAGGGCATGCTCTCGTGGGACCAGGAGACCTATATGCCGCCACGGGGTGCCGGACCACGGGCCCGCAGCTTGGGTACCCTGGCGGGCATCTACCATGAGCGACTCACCGACCCGGCCCTGGTGGCCCTGGTGGAGAAACTGCGGGCCGGCGATCTCCAGGGGGACGCGGAGGTCAACCTGCGCTACGTGGAACGCGACCAGCGCCGCGCCCTAAAGATACCCCGCGAACTGGTGGTGGAGCTGAGCCAAACCCAATCCCTGGCCCACGAGGTCTGGGTGGAGGCGAGGAAAAAGTCGGACTTCCCGCTCTTCAGACCCTGGCTGGAGAAGTTGCTGGGTTTGCAGCAGGAGGTAGCCCACCGGGTGGGATTCGAGGGCAGCATCTACAACGCCTTCCTGGATCAATTCGAACCCTATGCCCGCATCGAAACCGTGGCCCCGCTGCTGGAGCAGTTGCGGTTGCGGCTGGTGCCTCTGGTCAAGGGCATCGCCGCTGCCGGACTGAGGCCGGCGGTGGGCATCCTGGACCGAGAATTCCCCGTGGACCGCCAGGAGGC
Organism: Candidatus Latescibacterota bacterium; assembly: GCA_009691525.1. GTDB lineage: Bacteria > Latescibacterota > UBA2968 > UBA8231 > UBA8231 > SICG01. Next base: position 23,450 of record SICG01000048.1, read on the forward strand.
CTTTGGGCGGCGGGTGCTGGCGGACCTGGGGTTCGACCTGGAGCGGGGCCGGCTCGATGTTTCGGTCCACCCCTTCTGTTCGAGCACCTCGCCCGAGGATGTGCGCTTGACGACCCGGTACAGCGCCAGGCAGTTGACCAGTGCCCTTTTCGGGATCATCCACGAGGCGGGTCACGGGCTGTACGAACAGGGATTGCCCGCCGATGTCGAAGGCACCCCGGTGGGGGGCAGTGTCTCCCTGGGCATCCACGAATCCCAGTCCCGTCTGTGGGAGAACATGATCGGCCGCAGCCGGGACTTCTGGGAACATTACCTGCCGGTGCTCAGGGAGTATTTCCCAGACCAGCTCAAAGGGGTGGAGGTCGATGCCTTTTATGCGGCGGTCAACCAGGTCGCCCCTTCGCTGATCCGGGTGGAGGCCGACGAGGTGACCTACAACCTCCATATCCTGCTCCGCTTCGAACTCGAGCAAGCGCTGGTCGAGGAACGGGTCAGCGTGGCAGAATTACCCGAGTTGTGGGACGAAAAAATGGTCTCGTACCTGGGCATCCGTCCGCCAGATGCGGCCAAAGGTGTTTTACAAGATACCCATTGGTCCATCGGGTTGATCGGTTATTTCCCCACCTATAGCCTAGGCAACCTCTATGCGGCCCAATTCTTCGCCCAAGCCCAAAAGGAAATGCCCGGACTGATGGCAGGGGTGGCGCAGGGCGACCTGCTTTGCCTCAAGGGCTGGCTCAACCGCCAGGTCCACACCAAAGGCAGGCGGCTGAATGCCGGCGAGTTGGTCCAGGCGGTGACGGGTGAGGGTTTGCAGGTGGAGTACTTCGCCGAATATCTGGAGGAAAAATACGGGGAGCTGTATCACCTGCGCTGAACTCAGTCCGTCAGGTCAGCGGCGGACAGTTCCTGGCTAAAGAGGGTGATGCCCGCCAATTTCAGGCCGGTCTTTCCGGGATAATCAAAGACCAGCCAGATATCCTGCGCCAGGTTCAGGTGGAACTCCAACTGGTAGGCCGAGGCGCCTACCAGCGGCACGGCCGTCCACCATGGGGCCTGCACGCTTTCGACCATGGGCCGGATGAAATCGGGACGTGGGGTCGGGTCCTGGATGGAGTAGTACCCATCGAGCCAGTGACTGGCCTGGGCTTCGAGAGACGGCGCTCCGGTGGGGCTGTTCTCGGCAGTGTACACGGCCAGGAATACCGGGCTGGGCTTGCGTTCGAAGAAGGTGCCTGCGGCAGTGCCTTGTAATTCGAAGCGGGCCAGGGAGTACCCTTTGTCGAGGTTCTCGCAGTGCACCCCGAAGCGGGGGACGTCCGCTTTGGGGTTTCCGGGGAAGCGGCGCAATTCGGTCCGGCGGGCGCCAAAATGAATGGGGAGGAAACGCGTCTCGGCGTTGGTGAAGGCGAGGGCGCCGGCGCCCGAGAATTCGACATACACATAACCCAAGCCGGTGAAATCGGAATAGAAGGTTGTTTTCACCGTGGACGCGGGTTTGCCGGGAAGAGCGATGGCAGAGGCGTGGAAGATGCCCCAGTCGGCGATGGCCGGTAAGGTCTGGCGCTGGCCGACGATGAGGTGCCCCGCCGCTTGTCCGGGCGCGTTTTCGGCTGCTGCCCCCAAAAGCCAATAGGAACTGATGCCCGGCTGGGTCAACGGGGCGTAGTAGGATTTCAGAATGCCGGCTGGACTTTGGGTGGATTGCGCGCCGAAGCCCCCGGCTTTCAGTGCGTGGCCGGTGGTCATCTGGTATTCTTTTTCGATGTGTCTGTTGAAAAACTGTACCCCAGCGGGGATCTGGCCGGCGGGGTTCAGTTGCAGTAGGTACGGGGAGACGCTGGCGCTGAGACGTCCGGTTGGGGCGCCGGTTTGGCCCCAGGCAAAGGGCAGGAGGCCGGCCGTCAGCAGGGCGGACCAGCGCCAGGAGGGGCTCAACCGGGGAAGGCTGGCAGCGGCCAGGCTGGCAGTGGCCAGCGCCCAGAAGGCCAGGTCCCCCCGGGGCAAGGCCCCAGTGGTCTGAAAGAAGAAGTGGACGTCGAAAGGGTAATACTCATCGAGGGTGCGCACCGAGAGGTGATTGCCGCCATAACCCTGTTCGGGCATGGCCACCACACAGGCCACACTGTCGTAGCTGACTATCAGCGCGAAGAGCAGGCCGAAAAGCGGCAGCAGGCGGTTGCCATAGGCCTGTACGAAGAGCGCCAAACCGAAAAGCAGCACGGGCATGGCAGTCAGCAGATAACGAGCCGGCGGGCAGAAGCCGAAGGTCCGGTCCGGGTGCAGGCCGTTGACCCCGGCGGTGACTAGGTAGAAGGCCAGGACACCCCAACCGCGGCGGTCGCGCCTGGTGGCCAGCAAGGCGAGGCCGAGGAGACTGGCCAGGAAAACCGGCGAGGAGTTGAGCAGGCCGGTGGTTTCGTGCAACCACTGACCGGGCAGGGAGAGCAGCAGGGTGGAGCCCTTCAAGGCCTCAGAGTCCCAGGTGTTGCCCGGCAGGAAGGGGCCGAAGGGGTCGTTGCTGTAGGCGTAGTTGAACACCACAATGGCCACAGCCCCAGCCCCGGCCAGGGGGAGGCACCAGCGCAGGAGCGACCAGCGCTGCGGGCTGTGCCGCACTTGCAAAACGATGCCACCCCCCAGGAAAGCGGCCAGGGGGAGGTAGCGGGGATGGAGTAAAGAGCAGGCCGATCAATAGAGCGGTCAGGCCGGCCAGTATATAAGGCTCGCGGGTCCCCAGTAAAGAAATCGCATGAATCGGACTATCCCCGGCCAAAGGCCAGGGCTTTACGCCCGATTCATGGCTTCGCCACCGCGATTTCTTAGGGCACTGCCCCAAACAAATCAAGTTGCTGCGGACTTTTCTCTTCTTGGCGATGATACTGG
>SICG01000049.1 GCA_009691525.1 Candidatus Latescibacterota bacterium
GAAGAAGCCGTAACACCGCTTCCGTTTTGCGCCGCGACGAGAACCGGCCACTCGCGGTATTCTTGGGTTTCTTCGTCATCAGACAGACTCCTTTCCTGGGGAAAGATAACCCCTAAAGACTGTCCAATATAACCGTAGGGCGATCCAGGGCGGAATGAGGATCTGAGTGTTCAGCACCGGATTGCCCAGGGCGTCGACTAACCGGCCCTGATTATCCTTGGAAAAGTTGCCGTTGCGGGTGTATTGCACCCCCTCGGGGGTGCGGATGGCGAAGAAGCCCTGCCCGTTGAGGGCCACGTTAAACATGTTGTCGGTCTGGTGCAGCTTGCCCTGGTCAAAATCGGTCCAGGTACCCCGGCCCGGTTGATGCGCCAGTCGGGATAGTCACCGGAGACCTTTTTCTTGGCCTCCATCACCTCGCGCATGAAGATGCTGTCCCGCTTGAATCCGGGCACCTCCATGTTGGCCAGGTTGTTGGCGATGGCTTCGTGTCGGGTAGTCTTGGGAAGCATCCCCGACGCAGATATGAACAATCCTTCGATCATCTATAAACTCCCACGGACAGAATTACAGTTCCTCTGGAAGCAAGCCCCATGCCACCTGCGGCGCGGGGGCCTATCTTCTTTTAATCAAGCCACTGTGTTTTTCTCTCACCGTCCCAATTTGCCCTGGCAGGAAAGAACTTCTATTCTTCTAGCTCTTTCCTGCCTGCTTGCCCCCAGGAAAGGGTGAGCTTAAATTCTGCCCATCCCATCCCCCTCTTATAAGGATCGTCCGCCATGAAACCATTCACCTCCCTGCTGATCCTGGCCCTGCTCTTGGCCACACCGGTCCTCAGCGACCCCGTTTCCCGCTACACCATCCAGCGGGCCACCACCCCGATCGCGGTGGACGGCCACCTGGACGAATTCGCCTGGGAAAAGGCCGCACAGATCAACGGGTTCGAGCGTATTCTCAACAACTACGACCAGATCACCCGCCCCACCCGCGCCAAGATGCTGTGGGATGATCAGCATCTCTATTTCGCCTTTGTCTGCCAGGACCCGGACATGTGGACCTACCTGACCAAGGAGGATGACTCCTTCTGGGATGAGGAGGTAGTGGAGATCTTCATCGACCCGGATGGCGACGCCAAGAATTACCTCGAATTGGAGGTCAACCAGGACAACGCCAAGGTCGACCTGGTCATCCACACCCTGAAACCAGAATGGGATTCCTCCATTCCCTGGGACATCAAAGGCCTGCAGACGGCCGTAGCCCTCTACGGCACCGTGAACGACGACAAAGCCGACCAGGGCTGGACCGTGGAGATCGCCATCCCCTACAGCGCCATGGCCGAGGGCATCACAGGCGGCGGTGCCGCCCCCAAAGTGGGCGACAGCTGGCGGCTCAATCTCTACCGCATCGAGCGCAAGGGCGGCCGCCAGGTCCGCTCGGAACTCGTCCAAGCCAAAGGCCAGAAGTCGGCCTATATCGACAGTCTGAGCGACCTGTACAATGACCAGACCGAATACACCGCCTGGAGCGAGACCTATACCCGCGGCTTCCACGACCCCTCCCGTTTCGGGATCGTGGAGTTCGGGGAGTAGTAGGCGCGCCGTTGCCCTGGAGGGCCGGGGTATGTCCTGGAGTTGTTTCCCGGTAGTGGCCGGGGAGGGAAGGACGCGTGGCGCAACGCCATATAGATGGCATTGCGGGGGAAGGGTCTTGGGGGAGGGCGGCGAGTATTAGGCCGCACCCCATACGTTGGGGTGCGGCGGGACGCGCCTTGGGAAACAACGGAGGGGCATGCCCCGGACCGACCCATACCGCAGGACTTCGTATGAACCGTCTCAGAATATTCTTGCTATTTGTCGCTCTGCCCCTGGCCGCCGGGGCCGAGGCGCCCGACACCACCGACGCCGGCATGGTGCAGTTTTCCACCTTTGCCATCGACGTGTACGAGTACCCCAACCAGGCCGGCGTCCTGCCCACCACCAACCTCACCCTGGCCGAAGCCCGCGCCCTTTGCCAGGCCCGCGGCAAACGCCTCTGCGCCGAAGGCGAGTGGGAACAGGCCTGCCGGGGCCAACAGGACCTCACCTTCGGGTACGGTCCCCAGTTCGAGCCCGAGCGCTGCAACACCCCCTTTCCCGAAAACGAGCTGTGGAAGCGCCGGCAGGGCCCCGCAGCCAGCGGCGCCTTTGCCGGCTGCAGCACCCCCGAAGGCGTACACGACTTGGTCGGCAATGTCTGGGAGTGGACCGAAGGCTGGTACAACCCCCAGCGCGGCTGGGCGGTGGTGCGGGGGGGCTCCTGGTTCCACAATGTCAACTACGCCCGTGCCGACGGTCGTTATGGCCCTTTCCTCTCCCCCGAGTACCGCCTCGACCTGATCGGCTTCCGCTGCTGCCGCTGAGGGCCGCCGCTTGAACAACCCTTTCCCGAGAATATTGCCCCCCCGGAGACCCCCAATGACCGTCCGCATCCCGGCAACCCTCGCCCTCCTGCTCGCTCTGCTTGTCGGGGCCTGGCGTCCGGTCCCGGCCCAGGAGTTGACCGGCACCATCAAAGGCGTGGTGCTCGACCAGCATACCCTCCAGCCCCTGCCAGGTGCCAATGTGGTCTTGTTAGGCACCCAGCTAGGGGCTATCGCCGGGGCCGAGGGCCAATTCACCATCACCCAGGCCCCGGTGGGGGTGCAGCGGCTCAAGGTCTCGATGATCGGCTACACCGAGCGGGTCCGGCCCGACCTCATCGTTTAGGCCAAGCGCATCGCGATGGTTCGCATCCGCCTGGAGGAAAAACTCCTGCAGGTGGAGGAGACCACGGTCACGGCCGACTACTTCTCCGCCGCCGAGGACGAGGCGGTCAGTGCGGTGAATTTCAACTACGAGGAGATCCGCCGTTCGCCCGGATCGGCCCAGGACATCGCGGCTGCTCCAGGCCATGCCCAGCGTCAACCTCAACAACGACCAGCGCAACGACCTGATCGTGCGGGGGGGGAAGTCCGGCGGAGAATCTGGTGCTGGTCGACGACATCGAAATCCCCAACATCAACCACTTCCCCACCCAGGGCGCCTCGGGCGGCCCCATCGGCCTGCTCAACGTGGAGATGATCAGCGAGGTCGACTTCTCGGCCGGCGGCTTCTGTGCCGCCTACCGGGACCGCCTCTCTTCGGTGATGTCCATCAAACTGCGCGAGGGCAACCACGACGAGTTCGATGGCCAACTGGACATAGGCATGGTCGGGGCCGGCTTTGTGCTCGAAGGTCCCCTTCACCGGGGGCGCGGCACCTGGATGATGGGCGCCCGCCGCAGTTATCTGGACCTCATCGTCGGCGCCATCGGCACCGGGGCCGTGCCCAAGTACAGCGACGTGCAGGGCAAGCTCAGTTGGAATTTGGGCCCGGGGCACAAACTTTCGCTGCTGGGCCTGGGCGGTTTTGACCACATTGCCATCAAACCGGGAGACGGCGACGAAAACGACGACCACGTCACCGCTGATTTCGATCAGTACGTGCTGGGGGCCACCTGGCAGTGGCTGTGGAGCGACAAGGGGTACTCTACCACTTCCCTGGCGCAGACCTACGGCAACTTTGGGGTGGACGTGACCGAGGGCCAGACCCCCATCCCCCTGTACACCAACGATTCCCAGGAGCACGAGGTGGCCTTGCGCCATCAGGGCACCTATCACTGGAGCCCGGGCCACACCCTGACCTGGGGCCTGGGGCTCAAGGGGTTGTTCTCAGACCTGGGATTCTACGTGGCAGCCGACACCAACCGGCTCAACACCTACACCCCCGAGTACCGGATGTACCAGGAGGTGCGCACCGCCAAGGCCAGCGCCTTTCTCAGCTACGAGCATCTGCTCTTCCAGCGCCTGCGCACCACCCTGGGGCTGCGCTACGACTACTTCGCCTACACCGAGCAAGGCGATCTGGCCCCACGCTTCAGCGCCAGTTGGGACCTGGACGCCCAGACCAGCATCAACACCTCCTGCGGCCTCTATTATCAGGCCCTGCCCCTCTCGCTGCTGGCCCAGCACCCGGACAACCGCCAGCGCCAAGATTTGCGCGCCTTTCACTATGTGCTGGGCCTGAACCGCCGGCTCACGCCCAGCACCCGGCTGACCCTGGAGGCCTATCTCAAAGAGTACGACGAGTTGCCCTACGACCCGGACGATCCCACCGCCTCGGTCATCGACGCCTTTGCCAATGTCGGCTCACCGGTGCCGGGCGCACTGGTGGGCGGGGGCAAGGCCCGCTCGCGAGGGGTGGAACTGCTGATCCAGAAAAAGCTGGCCCAATCCCTGTACGGCACCTTCGGCTATTCCTACTCGGTCAGCCGCTATACCGATTTGTTGGGCCTGGAGCGCAACCGCGATTTGGACAACCAGCACCTGCTTTCAACCATCGTCGGGTACCGGCCCTCCCCGACCTGGGAATTCAGCGGGCGCTGGAGTTTTGCCGGCGGCCGCCCCTACACCCCCTACGACGATGCCCTCTCCACCCTGATGGGCAAGGGCATCGTCCAGAAGGAACTGCTCAATAGCCGGCGCTACCCTTCCTATCACCGACTGGACCTGCAAATGGACTACCGCCGGCACTACCGGCATTTTAACCTGGTCACCTTTTTCAGCCTGCTCAACGCGTACAACCGCGCCAATATCTACACCTACTACTGGGACAAGAGCGAAAACGCCCAAGGCCGCATCGACCAGTGGAGCATCCTGCCAGTGGGCGGGTTCGAGCTGGAGTTCTGATTAGGCCGGCTTTCTGGCCCGCCCTTTGCTTTTTATCCGCTGTTGAGACGGTGAACCCCGCGACCCCGAGGTGGAACCTGGCAGTATGGCGCTGTTTTTCAAGCGCCTTGCCCGGTTTAGGCCCGGCGCGGATATTTACAGGTACAGGAACTCTCACACCCGGAGACCCCAGAAATATCTTCCATGAGCTCCAAGACCCCGATCTTTCTGCTGCTGGGGATGTGTCTGTCCTTCAGTTTGGTGCTGGCCGTCGTCGTCGCCATGCGACCACCTTCCTCCCCACCCAAACGCCGGGCGCCGGCCAGCGCTCAGTCGCGTACGCCAGCAGTGGCGCCCGAACCCCAGACCCGGCCCGCAGCGGTCCACGCGGCGCCAACCACCCGTCCCGAATCCCAGAGCACTCCCACCGCGGCGGCGGTGAAACCGGTGGACCTGACCCCCTCGGCCGAGGCCGCCAAAGAACTCGACCAGATCAAGAAAGACCTGCGGCAGCAGATCGCCGAACTCAAAAAAGACCGCGACCAGATGCTCAACAACCTGGCGGCCCAGCTGCTGACCATGACCGCCGACGAAGCCACCACCCAGCTCAATGCCCTCGACGACGAATCCGCGGCCCTGGTGCTGGTGCGCCTCAAGCCGGACAAACGGCAGTCGCTGCTCAAACATCTAGAACCGGGCCGCGCCCGCCGGCTCAGCCAGGCCCTCACCCCTTCCTCCCGCTGAACGGAAATCCATGGCCATCCTGAAAGTCAGCCGCATGGGCCACCCCGTGCTGCGCCAGCCAGCCAAAGCCCTGACCAGTGACCAGATCCTCCAGCCCGCGATCCAGCAACTCATCGGCGACATGGTCGAAACCATGGTCGATTACGAAGGGGTGGGCCTGGCCGCCCCCCAGGTCTACCAGTCCCTGCGCCTGCTGGTGCTGGGTTACCCCGACGCTGATCCCGAAGACCCGGACGACCTGCCCCTCACCGCGTTCATCAACCCGGAGTGGGTGACGCAATCAGAAGAAAAGGAATTGGGCTACGAGGGGTGTCTGAGCATCCCCGACCTGCGCGGACAAGTGCCCCGTTCGGCCTGGGTGGAGGTGCGGGCCCTGGACCGGGAGGGTAAACCCTTTGCCCTGCGCGCCGAGGGATTTCTCGCCCGGGTGCTCCAGCACGAGGTCGATCACCTGGACGGCATCCTCTTCCCGGACCGCATGGAGAACTTCAGCACGCTGAGTTTCCTGGAAGAATACTACCGCTACTGGCACAAGAAGGAAGATTAGTCCATGGTTACAGGGTGTAGCGTTCCGGCACCCTATCCCTCAGATGTGAGCCCCCCGCCCTTATCCGGTCCACTTCGGACAGGTCGATCTGGTGCGCGCAAAAGGCAACCTGTTCGCGGACTTCGTCGACGACGATGTCACCAGTTGGGCCGGTGAGCAGAGCCTCCAGCGGGTGAGTGAAAGCAATGAAGATCTCACTCTCGTAAGAGCGGGTGCGCATCAGCCAGAGGTTGCGCTCGCCGTACATCCCATAGGTGGGGTTGAAGATGACCCTGGCGCCCTGGAGGGCCAGTGAGCGCACGGTCTCGGGCCAGCGGCGGTCCGCGCAGATCATCACCCCAAAGAGGCCGAAGTCAGAGTCGAAAACCGTCAGCCGCTGTCCGGGTAGGTATTTCGAATCGTGCGTCGACCGGCAGTGGATCTTGTCGTACATCCCTTTGAGCGCGCCCTGCCGGTCGAAGATCAGCGCCGTGTTGTACACCCCCGCCGGCGCGCGCCGGGTACAGCCCAGGATAACCCAGGCCTGCTGGCGCTTAGCCCACTGCGATACACTGGCGACCAAGGGACTGTTTTCGGGGTCCACGGCGTACTGGTCGATATTCTCCCTCGTGACCTCCTCCTCGGTGGAGACGTAGCCGTCGAGAAAACACTCGGGGGTGACCACCACGTCCACCGGGTCCTGTTCTACCTGGCGGAGAGCCGACATCAGCTGCTCGTGGTTGGCCTGCAGCTCGCCTTTGGCGGGGACAATCTTGAGTTGGGCGATGCGGATCACGTCTTTCACAGTTCTCCTCCAGTCAGATGACAACAACACACCATCTCAATAGCCTCCAGCGCCAGGGTCAGGGCCATCAAATTCCTTGGTGCTGTTTGTGCAAAATTTAGACCCTTAGTGAGCCACGGAACCCCCTGGCGCTATAAAGACTGCGCGCCGTTGTGCCCCACAAAGACGCGGCCGTAGCGGCGATCACCATAGAGCGCACCACCAAACGCATGCAACTCTCACAAACAAAAAATACCCCCCGGGAAGACCCCATTTTGACTCCCCACTCGCGGCTTTCTCGAAGGAAGAGTAGCGCTAGGTGAACTCGTCGTAGATCTCTTCCAGCCGCGCTGCCTGGGTGGCGGCGTTGTAGTGTTCCTCCACATGCCGCCGGCCCGCCCTTCCCATCCCCGCCCAGCGCTCCGGGGCCTCCACCAGTTGCAGGATGCAGTCAGCCACCCCCTCCACATCCCCTTCCGCAGCCAGTAACCCGCTCTCTCCGTCCCGCACGTACTCGGGGATATCCGCATGATGGGTGGCCACCACCGGCAGCCCAGCGGCCTGGGCGTCGAGCAGGATCACCGGCCCGCCCCCTTCGGTGTCCCCGTTGGCGGCCCGGCGGCTGGTTTGCAAGAGCAGATGGCAGCGGCCCAACTCGGCCAGCACCTCGGAATAGGGCAGGGACCCCCGCAATACCACCCGGTCTTCGAGCCCCGCCTCCCGGATGGCGGTTAATATATTCAATCTCTCCGGCCCGTCCCCAATCAGCACCACCTCGAACGCAAAAGGCCGCCGCCTCCAAGCCAGTCCTATGGCCCGCAACGCATCGGGGATACCCTTCTTCTCGCGGAAAGGGGCACAGATCAAAAAGCGCACCCGCTCCGCCCGCACCCGCTCGCCAAAGGGGATGCGCTCCAGGTCTACCCCCAGGTGGTGCAGGCGGATCTTGGCCGGCGGGCAGCCGGCCTCCTCCAGGCAGCGGGCCAGGGCGTTCCCCTCCACCAGAAAAGCCTCGCCCTCCGCGAAGAGCCGCTGGTAGAAACGCCGCCAGTAGTCCAAACGGGCAAACTGGGTGGCGTCTGCCCCGTAGAAGGTGGTCAGCATGGGCAGACCACTCTGACGCCTGGCGCGCAGGCATCGACACCCCTGATAGCCAAAGTGAGCGTGGATCAGGCAGGCCCCCTCTGCGCTCAGGATCTGCCCATAGAAGGGATATTCCCCGGTCAATTTTAGCCAGAGCCGGTTGCCGGCCCGCTTGAGGAAGGGGTAATCCTGGGCCGTGTGTAAGCGCCCGACGGGGAACTGGGCCAGGTTCTGCGCCTCCTGGGTGAGGACCACCGGCCGGTAACGGCGCAGGCGGCAAAGCTGGCTGTAGATCCAGGAGCCGTTGGTATGCAGGTACGGAGTGGCGCAATGGCCCACAATTTTCACCCTTGACTCCCTTTGGCTGACCGGGCCGGATCTCCTGACTAGCGCTTGACATTTGCCCTGGTCGGACCTATAATCTCTGCGGTTTTTCGGCCTTTGACAAACCCCGGTTTCCCCGAGCCTTCCCTCCCCCCCCCGGCTCTGGGTCCACAGCCGCTGAACCTAGCGACACTTTCGCCTAGTGCCCGTCATATATGGACCCCAGATTCCTGCGTGAAAAAGGCACCGGCATCTACACCGGCAACGAGCTGATCGTCAAAGGTGCCCTGGAAAGCGGGGTGGGCGAGATCACTGGTTATCCCGGGTCTCCCCTAGCCGAGGTCTTTGAAACCCTCGAAAACATCGCCGAGTTGCTCAACGAACACGGCATTGTCGCCCAGATCGCCAACAACGAAGCCCTGGCCGCCGCCCGCCTCAACGGGGCGCAGATGGAGGAAATCAGGGCCCTGGCGGTGATGAAAAGCGTCGGGTTACACGTGGCTGCCGACGGCCTGGCCCTGGGCAATATGGCCGGGGCCCGGGCCGGGACCCTGGTGGCCGTGGGCGACGACACCTGGTCCGAAGGCACCCAGGTGCCGGCCGATTCCCGCTTCCTCTCCCAGCACCTCTATATGCCGGTGCTCGAACCCTCCACCTTCCAGGAGATCAAGGACTGGATCGGCGAAGGTTTCGAACTGTCCCATGCCTCCAGCCTGTACCTCACCTACCTAGTCACCTCCAACCAGGCCGACGGCGGTGGCAGTGTCGAGGTATACCCCAACCGCTTTCCCAAGCTCAACACCCGGCATCGGACCACCCTCGACACCCGCACCATCTCCTCGGACGCCCGGGTCATCATCCCGCCCATCACCATCCGCAAGGAGCAGGAGGTGCTCAATGAGCGTTTCCCCCGCCTGCTCGAAGCGGCCCGCCAGCGACCGCTGAACCAGATCCTCTATTCCCATCCCGAGGCCCGCCAGCCCCTGGGTTTTGTCACCTCCGGGCTGGCGTATGCCTATCTAGAACACGCCCTCCACCTGCTGGGCCTGACCGGCGCTTTCCCCATCCTGAAATTGGGCCTCACCTATCCGGTGGACAGCGCCCTGGTAGCCCAGTTCGCAGGCCAAGTACAACACCTGTGCGTGGTAGAGGAGAAACGCGCCTTTGTCGAGCCCCAGGTAGGGGCCATCCTCACCCGGCTGCGCCAGGCGGGCCAGGGACGGGAAACCCGGCTGTGGGGCAAACGTTTTCCCGGCGACAGCCCAGGCTTCCCCGATTCCATGGGGCTGCACCCCTCGCTGGTGGTCCAGCACCTGGCCCGGCTCTTCATTGCTCTCGATGGCCTGGGGCTGCCAGTGGATGCCCAGCGGCTGCAGCGCGAATTATTCCAGGCCCAGGCCGCTGAGCTTCAAATCGCCCCGGTGCCCCCCCGCACCCCCTCCTTCTGCCCAGGCTGCCCGCACCGCGACTCCGCCAGTGTGCTGCAGCGCACCGCCGAGGACTTCAACGATCCGGTCTATATGGCAAAGCAGGGCCGCCAGCCCTCGGACCTGGTCTTCCACGGGGATATCGGTTGTTATTCGATGCTCAAATACGCGCCCTTCTCTCGGCTGATGCACAACCTCTCGGGCATGGGCCTGGGCGGCGGGACCGGCGCTGGCATCGACCCCTTCATCGACAACAAGCAGTTGGTCTTCATGGGGGATTCAACCTTCTTCCACAGCGGCATGGCAGCCATCTCCGATTCCCTCAAGAACCACCAGGACCTCACCTACGTGATCCTGGACAACAAAACCACCGCCATGACTGGGCACCAACCCACGCCCGGCACCGATACCGACATCCTGGGTAACTCCACCTTTGCCCAGGACATCGAGCGGGTGGTGCGCGGCATGGCTGTGGGCAGCGACGCCTTCATCGCCCGCATGGACCCCTCACAGCGGGACGAGTACCGCCGGCTGATCGAGGACGCGGTGTTGCGCCCGGGGGTCAAGATCATCATCGCCGACAAGGAATGCGGCATCACCTATCACCGCCGCGAGCGGGGCCGGCGCGCCGCCATGCTCAAGGAAAAGGGCTATCTGCCCGCTGAGCAACACATCAATATCAGCGAGGATGTGTGCGAGTACTGCCTCGAGTGTACCCGGGGCACCGGCTGTAGCGCCCTGACCATCAGGCCCACCGAGTACGGCCCCAAAATCGCCATCGACCTGTCCTCCTGTGTCACCGACGGGGCCTGCACCCGGGTCGAGGTGCAGGGCGGGGACAAGACCTGCCCCTCCTTCGAGGAGATCGCCATCCACCGCCGCGGCCCTCCCAAAATCGACCTGCCCGCCGTGGAGGTAGGCGATCTGCCCCAGCCCCCATTCAAGCCCCTCGACGAAGTGTGGTACACCTACATTGCCGGGGTGGGCGGTATGGGCATTAATGTCGTTGCCTCAGTACTGGCCCAGGCCGGCACCCGCCAGGGCTATGTCGTGCGACTCACCAACAAGAAAGGCCTGGCCATCCGCAATGGCTCAGTGTACTCGCACCTGAGCTTTGCCCCCGACCAGCGCATCATCTCCTCCATCACCCCATACGGGGGCGCCCAATTGCTGCTGGGCCTGGATCTGCTCGAAGCGGCGCGCGGCCTGGACCCGCGCGAGCGCCACAAGATCGCCAGCCACCGCACGCGCGCCATTGTCAACACCGCCCGCACCCCCACCATCAACTCCCTGATCGGGGTGGATGAGTTCTCCACCGAGGAGATCTCGGCACTCATCGCCCGCCACACCGGGGCTGAATTGTTCTGCGGGGTTGACCTCTTTGGGCTCTGCGAGCAGTACCTGGGCAACAAGCTCTATGCCAACATTATGATGTTGGGTCTGGCCTACCAACTTGGCGCCCTGCCCCTGGAGTTGGAGAACCTGACCGCGGCCATCAAAGTGGCGGTGCGGCGGGATTTGGAAACCAACATGAAGGCCTTTGCCATGGGCCGGAAGCTGGCCCTCGACCCTACCTGCTTCTCCCTACCGGTGAGACCTCCCACCTGCGCCAGCCTGGTGGAAACGAAGGCCCTCCTGCTGCGCCAGACCCGTGGGGAAACCGTGGCCCAGCAGTACCGCCAGCAGGTGGCCGGGGCTCTCGAAGGCCTGCAACTGGAGGAGGAACTGCGCCGACACTTTGCGCTGCGCATCTACGACCTGACCCAGTACGAGGACAGCGCCTACGCCGGCCAGTACATCGCCCTGGTCCGCCAGACCTACGCGCAGGACCGGGCCCAGTACCAATATGCGGCCACCCGTGCGGTAATTCGTTATGTGGCCAAAGTCATGGCCATCAAGGACGAGGTCTACGTCGCCTACCTGCTCACCTGTCCGGAAAAATACCAGCGCGACGCGGCGCGCTACCACCTAGATCTGAAAAGAGGAGATCACATCGAATACGGTCACCTCACCCGGCCCCACTTCCGCCTCTTTGGCCGCGACTTTCGCCCTGATTTGAAAACCCGCGACTGGCAACTGCGGCTAATGAGCCGTATGAAATTCCTGCGCCGGCTCTTTCCCTCCTGGTGGCACCGCGGGCAGGTCGAGTTCCGCGACTGGTACTGCGGCCTGGTCGGCCGCTTCACCTACCAGAGCGAAGCCGAGTACCGCACCTGGGTGCAGGTACTGGAGCTGCCCGAAGAGGTGCGCGGGTACCGCGCCGTGCGTGACCCAAAGATGGCAGCGGCCCGCCGCCGTGCCGCCGAATTGCTCGAAGAGCGGCCTAGCGTCAAGGCGCCGGGCACCCTGGACATCGAGCCAGTGACCCTCTCCTCCTCGGCAGCCTCATGATCCGGCTCTATCGTCCCGCCGATCTGGAAAGTCTCAAGGAGATCACCGCCATCTGCTTCGCCAAGGTCTCCATCGACGCCAACATCGAGGCCCAGTTCGGCGCCATCGGGGGCCGCGACTGGCGCTGGCGCAAGCTGCGCCACATCGATCAGGATGTAGAGGGTGAGCGGGCCCGGGGGGTCTTTGTCTGGGAGGAGGACCAAGTGCTGGGGTACATCACCACCCGCATCGACGCGGAGAGCAAAATTGGCTCGATTCCCAACCTGGCGGTCCTGCCTGAGCACCAGAGCCGGGGCCTGGGCCGCAAACTCATGGACCACGCCCTCGACTATCTGCGCCAGCAGGGCATGGAAGCCGCCAAGATCGAGACCCTGGCCCAGAACGCCGTCGGCTCCCAGTTTTACCCCAGCACGGGTTTCCGCGAGGTGGCCCGCCAGATCCACTACCTCATGCGCTTGTAAGAGGTGCCTATGGACCCCAAAGAGGTGGCCGGCAGGAAAGCCGCCGAATACGTCAACGATGGTATGGTGGTGGGCCTAGGCACCGGCTCCACCGCCGTGCACCTGATCCGCGCCCTGGGCGAGCGGGTGGCTCAGGGCCTGCAGATCCAGGCCATCCCCACCTCCGAGGCTTCGGCCCGTCTGGCCAAAGAACTGGGCATTGAGCTGATCAGCCTGGAGGAAAATCCGGTGGTGGACCTGACCATCGACGGGGCCGACGAGGTGGACCCCACCCTCCAGCTCATCAAGGGCCTGGGCGGCGCTCTCTTGCGGGAGAAGATCGTCGCCGCGGCCAGCAACCACCGCATCACCATCATCGATCCGGGCAAACTGGTCACCCACCTAGGCGCTCACGCCCCCCTGCCGGTAGAGGTGGTGCCCTTTGGCTGGCCGGTGGTGCAGCGCTTCATGGTCGAGGAGAAGATCATCGCCTCCCTGCGCCTGCGCCCCCAGGGGGACGAGCCCTTTGTCACTGACAACGGCAACTACATCCTCGACTGCCGCTTCCCCCAGGGCATCGCCGACCCGGCCTTTACGGAGTCCTGGCTCAATCACCTGCCCGGGGTAGTGGAAAACGGTCTCTTCGTCAACATGGCCGACCTAGTGATTGTCGGCTACGAAGACGGCACCTGCCGGCTGATGGAGCGGGGCTAGACTTCTTCGCTGAGGATACTGCCCATGGATCTGCTGCTCTTCCTCGTCTGCTCCGCCCTCGTCCTCTCCGCAGCCTACCGCGTGGTGGGCCGCAGGCTGGTGGCGATGTTCAACCTCAGCGCCACCGAGGACACCCCGGCCCACCAACTGCGCGACGGCCTCGACTACGAGCCGGCCCGCGCCACGTATCTTTTACCACAACATTTCTCGGCCATCGCCGCCGCCGGCCCCATCGTCGGCCCCATCCTGGCTGGGCTCTACTTTGGCTGGGGGCCGGCCTGGCTGTGGATCATCCTGGGTTCCATCTTCATCGGCGGCATCCACGACTTCACCGCCCTGATCGCCAGCGTGCGCCACCGCGCCCGCTCCATCGCCCAGGTGGTGCGCGAGCACATGAATCCCCGCGCCCACCTGCTCTTCCTGGTCTTCATCTGGTTCGCCCTGGTCTACGTGATCATCGCCTTCACCGATGTGACCGCCGGCACCTTCGTGGCCCCGGCCAACAGCACCAGCGCCGATGCCCCTGGGCCGGCAGTGGCCGCCTCCTCCGCCCTTTATCTGTTGCTGGCGGTGGCCATGGGCCTTTGCCTGCGTTTCACCTCGCTGGGCCCGCTGCGGGCCAAACTCATTTTTCTGCCCCTGGTGTTCCTCGCCATCGTCGTCGGGCCCTATATGCCCATCGACATGGGCAGCCTAGTGCCCGGCGCCAACCCCCAGGTCATCTGGGGCTACATCTTGCTGGCCTACTGCTTCGCGGCGGCCCTTTCCCCGGTCTGGGCCCTGCTCCAGCCCCGCGGCGAGCTGGGCGGTTATTTCCTCTATATCGTTATGGCTGCCGGGGTGTTGGGCATTGCCGTCGGGGCCTTGAGCGGCGAGTTGCACATCGCGCAGCCCTTCTTCAAGGGCTGGGAGGCCACCGACTCCTTTGGCAACGCCGCCCCCCTCTTCCCCATCCTCTTCATCACCGTGGCCTGCGGCGCCTGCTCGGGTTTTCACAGCGTCGTGGCCAGCGGCACCACCAGCAAGCAATTGCGCTGCGAGCTGGACGCCCGTTCGGTGGGATACGGCTCCATGTTGCTGGAAGCCTTCTTCGCCTGCCTGAGCCTGGCCACCCTGATGATCTTGGCCCAGCCCAGCGGCGGGCCCAGCGCCATCTACGCCAATGGCATCGCCACTTTTGCCAACCACGCCCTCTCGCCCCTGCTGCCAGCGGGGGTTGATCCCCGCGCCCTGCTCTTCCAGTTCGCACTCTTGTGTTTCGCCACCTTTGTCTTCGACACCCTAGACGCCTGCACCCGCCTGGCCCGCTACGTGTTGATGGAGCTTTTGGGCTGGACCTCGCGGCCCCAGGCCATCATCGCCACCGCCCTCACCCTGGTGCTGCCGGCCCTGGCCTTGTCTATCCCGCGCATCGAATTTGCCGGCAAACCTTTACCTCTGTACCAGGTCTTCTGGGGCATCTTCGGCAGCAGCAACCAGCTTTTGGCCGCGCTGACCTTGCTGGGGGTGACGGTCTGGCTGGCCCGCAAAGGCCTGCCCTATTGGCTGGCCCTGGGCCCCACCCTCTTCATGATGACCATGACCCTGTGGAGCCTGCTGATCTCCATCAACCCTTACCTGAGCCTGTGGCAGCCGGGGGCAACCATCGAGCCGCTGCGCCACTTCCAGTTCCTCATCACCGTCTCGCTGATCGTGCTGACCCTGTGGCTGATCGTCGAGGCCATTATCACCTGGCGTACCCTCATCCGCCCGGGCAGCGCCGAGCCGGCATTGGCCTGAAATGAAGGTCGATATGTCGACAAAGGCCATAGACGTCCACCTCAAACGCGCCTCGCAACTTCGCCGGCTCTGCCTCTCGCTGGGCAGGGCGACCGCCCCTCACAGATTCTCGATCTCCACCGGCTCCACCACATCGGCCAGCTCAAAACCAAACACCCGCGAATAAAAATACAGCTCCGCTTCGAGGGCTCGGACGATGTTCTCGGCGCGGCGGAAGCCGTGCTGCTCGCCCTCAAAGGGCAGGTACGCCACTGGCAGCCCTTTGGCCCGCATTGCCGCCAGCATCATCTCGGCCTGGTTGGGCGGCACCACCTTGTCCTCCAGACCCTGGAAGAGGATCAAGGGGCACGCGAGCTGCTCGGTGAAATGGATAGGCGAACGAGCCCGGTACAGATCCAGCCGCTCCGGGTACGGCCCGATCAGCCGGTCCAGGTACCGCGACTCGAACTTGTGGGTGTCGCGGGCCATGGCCTCCAGGTCGCTGATGCCGTAATAACTCGCCCCGGCTCGGAACACCTCGGTGAAGGTCAGCGCGCACAGGGTGGTGTACCCGCCGGCGCTGCCGCCGGTAATGGCCAGGCGCCCCCCGTCGGCCAGGCCCTGCGCTACCAGGTACTGCGCGCCTCTGGCGCAATCCTCCATGTCCACGATCCCCCACTGCCCGTCGAGGCGCTGGCGGTACGCCCGGCCGTACCCCGTACTGCCCCCATAATTCACGTCGAGCACCCCGATGCCCCGGCTGGTCCAGAACTGGATCTCGCAGTTGAAAGCCGTGGAGGTGGTACCGGTGGGGCCGCCGTGGCTCATCACCAGCAGCGGCGGCCTTTCCCCCGGTAGGCCGCTGAAATCGCGGTTGCGGGGCGCGTAGAAAAACCCGTGGGCGGTCAATCCCTGGGCCGTGGGGAACTCGATGGCCTGCGGGATGGACAAGTACCCTGGGTCCAGGTCCAGTTGGCGCGACCGGCGCAGCACCTCCAGCTTTCCGCTTTCCAGGTCCAGTCGCACCAGGGAACGGGGCTCGGTGGGTGAGCCGCCGATGAAGATCACAAACCCCGGGCCGGCCCGCAGCTCGGCGATCTCTGTGTACGGCGTTTCGAGGGTTTTCGCCTCGCCGGTCTGCAGGTCGAGCATCGCCAGGTACCCCCTCCCCTGCCGCATATAGGTACAGTTTAGTTGCCGCGCCGAGGCAAAGGCATAGGTCGAGGGGGCAAAGCTCCACTGCGGCTTGCCGAATTCCGCCGCCAGCGGCCACAGCGCCTCCGCTTTCCCCGCCCGCCAGCGATACAGATTCCACCAACCCGTGCGATCAGAAACAAAATACAACTCCCCATCGGGCGACCACTCGGGTTGGAAAATGGACTCCTCCGCGCCGCCGGCCACCAGCTGGACTTTGCCCAGTATTCCATCCTCAGTCAATTCGCCCACCCACAACTCGCAGCCGTCCCAGGGCATATTGGGATGGTTCCAGGTGGTCCAGGCCAGCCGGGCACCATCGGGACTCAGGCGGGGAAAAGCGTAGAAGTCGCTCCCGCCCACCAGCACCCGGCTCTCGCCGCTGCGCAGATCTACTGCGGCCACCGTGTTGACAGCCTCCCCAGATCCGGTGTGGTCCTGGCGCACGCAGATCAGGCGCTGCCGGCCCCGGTCCACCACCCCGTCGGCGTAGCGCAGGTCCACTGCCGGGGTAAGGACCTGCGGCGATTCCCCTGCCACCACCCGGTAGAGCCGCTGGTCGGCAAAGTTGGCGCAATACGCCACCTGCCCGTCCACCGCGTACGCCCCGCCCCCGTATTCGTGCACGCGGGTGCGCACGTTGAGCGGCGCTGGGTTGCACTCGCTGATCCGGCCCTCGGCGCTGCGGCGCATCAGCACGCAACGCCCCCCTTCGCTGGGCCGCGACTCGATCCAACATATTTCGCCCTCAGCCAGACGCACACTGCCCAGGCCCACGGCCTCGGCGACCAAGGTCTGGGCGCTGACGGGGGATTTCCAGGAACCGTAGGGTATGGTTTTCATGCAGCGGTCTCCTCCACTCTCTTCACCGCAAGGACCGATAGTACCGCCCATAATCGTTGACCAGCAGATGCAGAGGCACTTCGTCCTCTTCGATGGCGGGGAAACGCCCCACGGGCTCGTAGAAGCGATTGTCGGTGTGGTCGTCGTTCACCTTGGAGACCTCCCCCACCAATACCCGCTCCCCCACCCCCCAGAACTTGTGGTAGCAGTAGGGCGCCAGGGTGATGCTCTCGCCCGGCGCCAGGAACACCGTGCCCCCGGCCTCGACGGTGCGTAATTCGCCGTCCATCCGCACCTGCACCGCCGTTTCGGCCAGAGTTTCGTCTTCGGCGGCGTTGTACAACTGCACCGCCAACCTGCCGCCGCCCCGGTTGATGATGTCCTCCATCTTGAACCAGTGAAAGTGCATGGGCGTGACCTGATCCACGCCGACCACCAGGACCTTCTCGGCGTAGTTCTTGCCCTGGCCACCTGGCTCCCCGTTGCGCAGGGTAAAGACAAAGAGCCCGGTGCGCTCGTAGTCCTCTTGGCCAAAATCGGTGATGTCCCAGCCCAGCCGGCGGTCGGCGATCTCCCGCACCTCCTCGCCCCGCCGGCCCCATTCCTCGGGGGTCCAGTAGGCAAAGGGAGGCAGGTGGAATTGGTGACGCCGCAGAAAGGTGTCGGCCTCCCGCATGATGGTGTTGATCCGCGAACGTTTCATCAGCCGCCTCCTTTTTCGAGGATTTCGCGCAAGGTCTGCATGAACTGCGCCGCCAGGGCGCCATCGGCCACCCGGTGGTCCACACTCAGGCTGAGCTTCAATTGGGGCGCGATGTACATACCCCGGTCGCGTACCACCACCTGGTCTGCCACCCGGCCCACGGCGAGCATGGCGCTCTGCGCCGGATCGACCAGGGCCTCGAACTCGTCCACGCCGTACATACCTAGATTGCTGACACTGAGGGCCGCCGGTGCTGCGTCCTGTTGGGTCAGCGCCCCCCGGCGCGCCCGCTCCACCGCCCCCCGCACTTGGGCCACCAGCCCTCCCAATGGCAGTTTGTCCGGCTCGGGAATGGTGGCTACCAGCAGATTATCCTCCGCGGCGATCACCAGGCCCACATCGGCCTGAGCATAGCTGCGGTACTGCGGTCCCTGATCCAGCCACACGCGGTTGAGGTGCGGATGGACGCGCAGGGCCTGGGCCGCTGCGCGTAAGATTAGGTGGGTGTAGGTGAGACCCTCTAAGCCAGCGGCCCGCTCCTCTTCGAGCAGGGTCCGGGCCTGTTCCATGTCGACAGCGAGGGTCAGCCGGATCTGCGGCACCTCTCGCGCCGACTGCAGCACCCGTTGGGCGATGCGCTGGCGATGGCGGGGTACAGGGCTGTCGGTGTACGCGGCTTGGGTCGCGCCAGCACCGATGAGTGCCTCCACGTCCTTCTTTTCTATGCGTCCCCCCGGTCCACTGCCCCTCACCTGGCCCAGGTCGATGGCGTGTTCGCGGGCAAGGTGCCGGGCCACCGGGGTGGCCAGCACTTTGGCCGAGGGTGGAGGGAGCTGGTTGCCTGCGCTCGAAGACGCCTGGGACAGGACCTTGGGCGGAGGTGAGGCATCCACGCGCTCCCCTTCCTTGCCCACATACGCAATCACCGCGCCGGCCTCGGCACTCTCCTCTTCGGCACAGACGATTTTCAGCAGAATTCCGGCAACAGCGGCTTCGACCTCCAGGGTCGCCTTGTCGGTCTCCACCTCCAACAGGGGCTCGCCCGCTTTGATGGCCTCGCCCTCTGCCTTCAGCCAGCGGAGAATGCGCAACTCGTCGGAGGTCTGCCCCAGTGCCGGCATGCGAATTTCAGTGGCCATGCTCTCTCTCTATTGAAACAGGTGGCGGATGGTCCGGGCGATGCGCTCGGTGGTAGGCACCACCTCCTGCTCCATGATCGGGGCAAAGGGCAGGGGCACGTCGGCAGTGGCGATGCGTTTGATCGGCGCTTCCAGGCTGAAGAGACATTCATCGGCCGCCCGCGCCGCCACTTCGGCGCCCCAGCCGCCGGTGAGGGTATCCTCGTGTACGATCACCAGCCGGCCCGTCTTGCGCACCGAGGCCCACAGGGTCTCGGTATCGAGGGGATTGAGGGTCAGGGGGTCGATGACCTCGCAGGAGATGCCCTCCTCCGCGAGCAGCTCGGCAGCGGCCAGCGACCGGTACAGGCTGATGTGGGTGGCGACGATGGTCACCTGCTCGCCGGGCCGTTTCACCACCGCCTTGCCGATAGGAAAGAGATACTCCTCCTCTGGCACATGGGTGGTCAACTCGATGCCACCGGCCATGGCCCGGCCCTTGCTGCCGTAGAGCAGCTTGTGCTCAAAGAAAAGCACCGGGTTGCCGTCGCGCACCGCGCTCTTGAGCAGGCCCTTGGCGTGGTACGCGTCCGAGACGCAGACCACTTTGATCCCGGGTACGTGCAGGAAAAAGCTCTCCGGGCACTGGCCGTGCTGGGCGCCGCGATTGGTGGTGCCCACCGGAGCGCGCATAACCATAGGCACGCTCACTTTCCCCCCGGACATGTAGCGCATCTTGGCCGCCTGGTTGACCAGCTCGTCCATACATTCAAAGAGAAAGTCGGCGTACTGCATGTCGGCGATGGGGCGCATGCCCATCAGCGCCGCGCCAGTGGCTGCCCCGGCAATCACCTTTTCGCTGATCGGGGTGTCGATGATGCGCTCGTGCCCAAACTCCTCGGGCAGACCCAGGTACACGCCAAAGGCCCCGCCAAATCCTCCTTTAACGCCGATGTCCTCCCCGATCAGGAAGACCGATTCATCGCGGCGCATCTCCTCGGCGATGGCCTCGCGCAATGCTTCGGCGATGGTCAGCCGGCGCTCGCCGCTTTTCTGGTCGCTCATATAAATACGTCCTCGTAGGCCTGGGCCGGGGTGGGATCAGGGGATTGGCGCGAGAACTCCACCGCCTCGTCCAGTTCTGCGGTGACTTCGCCCTCAACCGCTCTTAGCTCCGCCTCGCTGAGCCGGCCGGCCACCACCAGCCTATTCCCCAGACCCGGGATGGGATCCTTGGCCAGCCACTCGGCCTCCTCGGCTTTGCTGCGATAGCCCCGCGCGTCGCTGCGGCTGTGGCCGGTGAAGCGGTAGGTCTTGCACTCGATGAGGGTGGGGCCCTGCCCGCTGCGGGCGGCTGTCACGGCCTCGCCCGTGGCCCGCCGCACCGCCAACACATCCATGCCGTCGACGATCTGCGCCGGCACCTTGTAGGCGACAGCGCGCTCGGCCACATGTTCGACCGGCGAGACCTGGTGGTACGCGGTGGAGGCACCGTACAGGTTGTTCTCACAGACGAAGACCACCGGCAGTTTCTGCACCGCAGCGAAGTTCAGGCCCTCGTGAAAAGCCCCTTCGTTGGTGGCCCCATCCCCGAAGAAACACACCGCCACCTGCGCGCTTTTGCGCAGCTTGAAAGCCAGGCCCAGGCCGGTGACCACCGTATTGCCGCCCCCGACGATAGCGATGGCCGGCAGCATACCCACCTCGGGGTCGCCAAAGTGCATGGACCCGCCTTTGCCACGGCAGCAGCCTGTCACCTTGCCGTAGAGTTCGGCCATGGCTGCGCGCGCCCTCACCCCCTTGGCAAGGGCATGGCCGTGGGGCCGGTGGGTGGAGGTGATCCAGTCGGTGTGCTCCAGCTGGTCACACACCCCCACCGCCACGGCCTCCTGGCCCTGGTACTGGTGCAGGGTGCCGGCCAGTTCGCCCTGCAGGAAGAGATGGTACACCCGGTCCTCGAAGCGGCGCAGCAATACGAGTTTCCGGTAGAGAGCGCGCAGGTGGTCGGTGGTCAGTCCGTCGAATTCGTCTGCTATCATGTTCTCCTCTGTCTGTTGTTCATCTCCAGGCCCTGCCACTGCCGCCATAAAGTCTGATGAGCCTCCTCACCTCTGCGGCCATTGCCTTCTTGCCAGCGTTGAGCAAGTCTGTCGCCTTGTGGGAACCCAGCACCTCGTGCGGATTCACTTGCTCGGGCCACGAGGACACCTGGGCGCGCAGGGCTTCGAGAAAACTCTTTTTGAGGATGGTCCCCACATTGAATTTCGCCACCCCGCCGGCAATGGCGCGCGGCACGGCCTGGGGTGGAAAGCTGGTGCCCCCGTGCATCACCAGGGGCAGGCCCACCTTTCGGTAGATGGCTTCGAGATGATCCAGATCCACGGGCGCGTACCCGGCGGTGAGTAGATGTACATTGCCCACCGAGACCGCCAGACAATCGATGCCAGTCCGCCGCGCGAACTCGGCAGCCTGTTCCGGATCGGTGAGCGCTGCGGAAGAATCGTCGATACCCCCCTTCACCGCATCGGGCAATCGCCCCAACTCAGCCTCCACACTGGCCCCACGGGCATGGGCATAGGCCACCAGTTCGGAGATCTCTCGCACTGCCCGGTCCCATTCCCAGGCCGAACTGTCCACCATCACCGCGTTGAAACCCGCATCGAGACCGCGCTTGGCTTGTTCGAGATTATGCGCCTCGTTCAGCAACAGGGCCACCGGCACCTCAGCCCGCCGCGCCAGGGGCAGGCCCAGACCGGCCAACATCTCGATACCGCCAGCCTCCAGCCATGCTGCTGAGGCCATCATGCAGCCGAATCCTAGGATCACCGGCGCCTGTTCTGCCTCAGCCGCTGCGAGCACCGCTTCGAGCGAATAGCTGTCCCAAGCCTCGAGGTACCCCACCCCATACCCGCCGGCGCGGGCCTGCACAAAAAGCTCGGTCATCGGCACTAGGGGCATCAGTGGTCCCTCAGAAAAACCTCGGCCTCGGCCCAGGTAAACACCCCCGGAGTACACCCCAGCTTGGTGCAGGCCGAAGCCCCCACCGCACTCGCCAGGCGCAGACATTCGCCCAGTTCCCAATCGCGCAGCAGGCCGGCGATCAGCCCGGCGGCAAAGGCGTCGCCTGCCCCAGAGCCGTCCACCATGGGCAGGGAAAAGGCCGGCAGTTCCAGCACCTGGTCAGCGCGGGCCAGCAGCACCCCTTTTTCCCCCTGGGTGATAATGGCCGTGCCACAGCCGGCACCGAGCAGGTATTCGGCCTGGGCGCGGGGCTCCTGTTCCCCGGTGAGCAACTGCGCCTCGTGGTCATTGGGGGTAAAAAAATCCACCTCCGGCAACACCGCTGCCAGCATCTCCCACCCCCCGCCCCCTTCAGTGACCACCACGTCTAACACCGTCCTCACCCCCTGGCCCCGCGCAAAGGCCAGCAATTTTCGAAACGCCCCTGGATCAAAGCCGGGCAGGATCAGGTACCCCCCCACATAGAACACCTTGGCTCCGGCGATCTGCTCGCGCGAAATATCCTCCACCCGGAAATCTACGTTGGCGCCAAAGGTGTGGATATAGCGCCGGTCCTCGCCGCTGACCGGCAGGATCACCGTCTCCGAAGTACCCAGCCTTTCCGAACGCCGCAGCCCGGCGGTGTCCACCCCCTTGGCCTTGAGGTCCTGCTCGACAAAATCCCCGCCCGCATCGCGCCCCACCTTGCCCACCACCCCCGCTTGCACCCCGAGCTTGCGCAGACAGGTGGCGGTATTGGCGGCGCAGCCCCCCGAGTCGTGCCAGAAATCCCCGGTGGCCATCAGTTCCCCCGCTGCCGGCAATCGGGGCAGGGGCGGCACAAAGGTGTCGGCGACCAGTACCCCGGCGCAGACCACCTCGACACTCATCTCAAGTCTCCGGGGCGCAGCACCACCCTGAAGGTCTTGATCTCAAAGGGGCCGATGTCGAAGGTCAGCGTGTTCCCCGCACAGTCAATGGACCGTGCCTCCTTCTCGATCAGGTTGATCTCGGCAGCCTCTTCCAGGGGCCAGGCAAAAGACAACTGTGCCCCAGCCTGGGCCCGGCCCTCGGCTTCGTACACCCGGACCACGGTGCCCTGAGGCGTGTCCCGCACCGCGGACACCGCCAGACTCTCCCCGCTCACCTCGATCAGGCTGAAACGCTGGGGCAGTCGGCCCTGGTGTTTGGTCGTCTTGAGTCCCAGCAAAGGCCGGTTAAACTCCATGCCGCGCCGGCTGATCTTGGCCTCCCGCCAGTCACCCTGGTGTGGCACTAGGGCGTAGTCGAACTCGTGCCGCACCCCCAGTTCGTAGCCGTCGGTGGTCTTGGTCTTGTTGTCCCAGCCACCGCCTTCGCCGTACCCCTCCTTCAGCGCCGTGGCCTTGAGCAGGGAGAGCAGCATCACGCCGCCTTCGACGTTGTTGCCGGGTAACCCCCGGTTCAGCACCGAGAGGCCCTTCTCTCCATCGCCGTAGTCCATCCAGTGCTGTGCCGGAAACTCCCCGGCGGGCCTTTCGATGGCCCCGAAGGGGATCTCCTGGGTGATGGTGCCCTGCGGCAGGCTGGTGGGCAGGGCCATGCGGTAGCGCACCCGCTCATCCTCGTTGACCAGGGTGGTGTGCATGTCGATGCGCGGCAGGCCGGCATAGAGCCGAATCCGGGTGGCGAAGAAGCCCTTGCCAAAGGCAAAGTTGACATTGTATTCGAGGCGGGCGAACCCCCGTCTCACCCGGCCGTCCCCCCCGTAGTGGTGGGAGAAGGCGGCGCGACTGTCGCCCTCGGCCGGCAGGGGGTGCAGGCGGTTCATGGGGTACAGGGCATCGCCCTTGCAGTGGCCGTTGTACTCCCAAAAGTTGCCGTTGTCCAGCTCGCGGACCACGGTGTTGCCGTAGGCCCTGGCCGGGTCGATCACTTCCCAGCCGCTGCGTTTGTCGCGCAGGCTGCGGAGGGCCCCGTTCCACGAGTCGATCTCCAGGCGGAAGAACTCATTCTCCAACACGTCGACATGAACATCGGCGGTGATGAAGGTGGTCTGGTTGGTGCTCAGCGCCGACACTCCGGGTAAAGCGGCAGCCGGGAAGGCCCGGTACACCTCGTACCCCAGGGCCGGCACCTGGCAGGCGATGAAGAGCACCGTGGCCCGCTTGATGCCGCCGGTCTCGTACCGCTCGCAGGCGATCAGGTCGCTGGCCATAACGTGGCCGGCGCTGTCGCGCACCTCCACCTCAAAGACGTCCGGTGCGGCAAAACCCAGGCGAAATTCCACCGCATCGTCCCGCTCCCAGCTCAGCGGGTTGAAGACCACCAGCGGGAGGCCCTCGCCACTGGTATCGATCTGGTTCACCAGATGTTCCAAGGAGTGTTCAAGGCACTGGTTGGTCCAGCCATTGGCCGCCTTGTACCGATCGATGGTGTGGTGGTAGACCTTGTCCACGTGGGAGCCGCAGATGATGTCGTGGAACTGGTTGAAGAGCACCCCCTCCCAGGTCTGGGCCAGTTGTGCGGCCTGGGACTGGCCCCCCAATAGCACCACCAGCGCGTCGGCTAACTCGGCGTTGACCAGGGCGTTCTCCACCTTGCGGTTCCACTGCTTGACCGCGATGCGGGCGCTGTAACAGCCCTGGAAGACCGGGTTGATGTCTCCCTCAAAAGTGGGAAACTGGACACTGCCTTTGACCTGATCGAAGTATTCCCTGGGCGTAGAGATGCGGAACTCCACGTCGTCGTAGGCGCGGTTATACTCGGCGAAGATCCGGCTGATCTCGGGCTGGGTGTGGCTCAGGTCCGCGCCGCTGACCGCCAAGAGGTGCGGGGTGGCGGCGTGTTCTTTGAGCAGCGCCAGGCGCAGATCGGCGAACTTCTTGAACTCGTGTAAATTGCCGGGCGCCGGGTAGAGCACGCAGTAGGTGCTGCGCTCCCAGTGGCAGAAAAGCCGGGTCCCGTCCAGACCTTTCCACCAGTATTCGGTGGGGCCGTCGAAATTGCCCAGCCGCTGGAAGACGTTGTGGTCAAAGCCGCACTTGGCCATCAGTTGGGGGATCTGCGGATGCTGCCCAAAGGTGTCCAGTAGCCAACCACAGCGCACCTCCAAGCCCAACTCGTCCTCGCACCAGGCCTTGCCGGCGATCACCTGGCGGATAAAGGACTCCCCCGAGGGAATGTTGACGTCGGGCATGGCGTACATACCGCAGGTGATCTCCAGCCGCCCGGCCGCGATCATCTCCTCCACAAAGGGCCGCTCCTCGGGGTGGGCCCTGAGGAAGGGGGCGATGTAGCAGGTCTGGTCGAGCACAAACTTGAACTGTGGGTCGGCGCGCATCGCCGCCAAGGCCCCCAGCGCCACCGAGTAGCCGATCTCGAAGGTTTCGTCCCGGGTGAGGAAAACCTCGGCGTCGTAGTGGGTGTGCGGCACGTAGTGTACCGTGTATTTCATCGTCGCTCTCTCTTTCTCAGTGCGGAGCCTGGTCAAAGTACTCTGGGTCCGCAAAGGCGGGGAACATCCCCAGTTGCTCTACATCCCGCTTTTCCCACACCAGCCCAGTCTCGCAATAGGAGGTGGAGCCGTGGCCCGGCGGGCTCAACTCGGGGTGGGAGAGCAGATCAGCCCGCCACCACACACTGCGATGGCGGAAGCAGATCCCTTTGTTCATGATCTGCTCGGCAAATTCCACCATGTGGGGAAAACCGCGCTGGAACTCGGCCCCCGGCCCCCACTGCAACAAGGCCCCCAGACCGGCCCCCTCCCGTTGGATCTCGGAGATGGACAAGGGCACACCGCCCTTCCAGGCGATAGCGTCGCTATTGGGGTCCACCATCACCCACTTGCCGTATGCAGCCAGCCACACCTCGGCGACGAAGTGGCCACTCCCCTCATTAATGCCCCCGGTCATCACCGCGCAGCGGGCGGGAATCCCCAGGACCTGGCAGCAGCTGACCAGGGCCACGGCGTAATGCACACACATGGCGATGGGCCGCTGGCCGTGGTGGCCCCGCTGCACCGGACCCCAGGCCAGAATGGTCTGGGCGTCCCAGGGGGTGTACTGGGCGGCCCGCCCCGAACTGGTGTGTTCCCAGCTGGAAGCCAGCCAAGTGGAGAGGGCCTGCACCCGCTCCAGTTCTGTCCCGGCCTGGAGCGCTGTGGCCGGCATCACCTCCCGCAGGGCCGCCACTCGGGGATGCCGGGGGTCCTCCCATACCAGGGCCGGCGGCAAGGGGTCTTGTCCCTCGGCCAGGCGCACCCGCACCACATATTCGCCGCGCTGCGTATTGAGGCAGCCCATGCCCTCGTTGCGCCAGGTCGTTCCCCCGTCGTCGCTAGTCCAACTCTGCGGGTGGGCATGGCCCCCTTCCAGGGCCAGGGACCAGGCATTCATGGCCCCGGCTCCGGTCCAGAACTCGAAGGTGTTGGGCCCCGCCTGTAGCAACCCCGCTGCCAGCGGCACC
>SICG01000050.1 GCA_009691525.1 Candidatus Latescibacterota bacterium
CTGGAAGGCCCAACTCAAATGGCAGCGCTTGGAACCCTTCGAGAAATTCGCCGCCATGGTCGAACGCCACTGGGATGGTATCGTCGCCTACTGTCACCCGGACAACAACGCGTCGCTCGGTTTCATGGAGGGCCTCAACAACAAGATCCGCGCTATCCAGCGCCGAGCCTACGGCATCAAAGATCAGCGATACCTCATGCTCAAGGTCCTCACCTCCTTCATCCCAGACCCCTCAAAATCGCCAAAATTACCCATAGAAAAGATAGTAGAGCCCTAAAGATAGGGCACCCCTTCTTTCAGCACACTGCCGAGGGATTTCCCCTGGTGAAAGGCTTCATTCTCTTCCAGCGCCCCTGTACTGCTAGCGCTTCCTCTTGCCGAACCCACGCGTGTGCCCGTTATTATCTGGCGAACACGCACTCCCCTTAAAAGAGTTGAAGACCATGGCAGAGACCGTCGAGGAATTGACCATCCACTACGAGGAAGAAGGCCAGGTGTTGCGCCGTGAACTGGCCAAGGAAATCCTGACCCGCGGGTCGTGGACCACCATCATGTTCCTCTACCAGGATCTCGACCGCAAGACCACCGAGTACGGGCCGCACAAGGTCTCCATCCGCCGCTACCAGAAGCGGGAAGGTTCGTACGTTCAGCGCAGCAAGTTCGAGATCTCGAGCAGCACCCAGGCCAAGGAGATCTGCAAGAAGATCCACGAGTGGTTCCCCGAGCCCCCTGCCGCCTGACCTTTAAGCGCCTCGGGTCTTCCCGCCCGTGCGCCCCTTAGGGGCGCTGATCCGGAGTTCTACTCATGCTCTTGCCCACCTACCGCGCGGTGATCGTCGGGCTTACCGGCATCGGCGCCGGACGCCCTACCCCTGATCCGTCCCAGCCGGTCTACCACCCCACCCCCGCTTCCCACGCTGCCGCGTACCATCTTCACCCGCGCACGGCATTGGTGGGGGTCTGCGACCTGCGCTCCGAAACCCTCGAAACCTGTCAACAGCGTTGGCAGGATGTGTGGCCGGATCTACACGGCTACACTGACTTCGCCCAGATGCTCAAAACGGAAAAGCCCGATCTGGTCAGCATCGCCACCTCCGACCACGCCCATGCGGATCTCTGCGTGGCCGCCGCTCAGAGCGGAGCCCGCGCCATCCTCTGCGAAAAACCCATCGCCACCACCTTGGCCGATGCCGACCGCATGATCGATGCCACCGCCTCCCGAGGGGTGCTGCTGTCGGTGGAACACACCCGGCGCTGGGACCCCCTGTTTTTGGCGGCCCGCCAGTTGATCCTCAGCGGCGAACTGGGCCCTTTGCGCACCATGGTCGCCGAACTCTTCAGCCCCCGGGCCATGCTCTTCCGCAACGGCACCCATTTCATCGATCTGTTCAATTTCTTTGCCGGGACCACCCCCCAGTGGGTGATGGCCGAGTTGGAAGAGGGGTTTGAAGACTACCGCGTCTATCGGGGAGATGGGGGTCGCGATCCTGCGCTCGAACCTTTCGCCTCGGCCTATATCCGCTATGCCGGCGGCATCCGCGCCTTCTTCAACTCCTATAAAACCGCGTACCCCGGATCAGGCTTTGCTCTTACCTGCGAGGAGGGCAGTATCAGGATCTCGGATCTGGGTGCCCAGGTGACCAAGACCCATGGCAACCGCGAGCTCTGGACCAGGGCTTTGGTGCCCGGCACCTTCCTGCACACCCGCCAGTTGGGCGCCGTGGACGAACTCATCCACCTCCTGGAACACGGCGGGGAGCTGATCTCGCCTGGCCAGGAGGCGCGCAAAGCCCTCGAACTCACCCTGGCCATGTTGGTTTCCCACTGCCGGGGCAACGCGCGGATCGATCTGCCGCTGCACTGACGGCATGTTCCGCCTCTGCGCCTACCTCCTCCTCCTGCCCCTGTTCTGCCAAGCCCAACCAACGCTGCAGCCCTTGCCCATCTCCCTTCCGTGCCGGTACGGCGTGATTGGGCTGCGCGTTGAGCCGGCCGGCCCAGACACCTTGCGGGTCAGCCGGCTGGTGCCAGGCAGTCCAGCCTTTGCCGCCGGCCTGCGGCCTGGAGACCTTCTCCTGGGCGCGCTGCCGTACCGCTTGCGCACCCGCGACGAGTTGAGCCGCTATGTCCAGAGCCGGCCGCCGGGGGACTCGCTCCTCCTGATCCTGCTGCGCCAGGGGCAGTTCCTAGCGTTGAGCTGCCGCGTCACCGACCGCCGTCAGCTCTTCTCCTCGATGGCCGCACAGGGCATACCTCTGCCCTCTCTGGACCAGCCCCAAAACCAAGGGTGGGATGGAAACCAGGATTCCCTCGAAAGGGGCACCGCCCAGCTGCTCCGCCGCCACCAGTCCACCGCTGACTTGACCCAACTCGTCGCAGCCCTGGCACTCGAGGATTCCAGCTATGGTGCCGATTGCCGCCTCAGTACCCAGCGCTACGCCCTGCTGCACCCGCTGAAGGCCGGGCAGATCGCCGGCGATCTTGCGGCGAGGTTTCTCACCACCGACCTGGATTCACTGCTGCTAGCAGCGACCACTGCCTTGGACCTGGAGCTGCCCTCCAAAAAATTTGCGACCCCTCCGCCCTCCCTGCCCGACCAACTGCAGCCCTTCTTCCGCGCCGGCCCGCTCGTGCTGAAAGCCATGGCCTCCCTGGATTCTGCCCAGCAGCAGGAACTCCGAGGCCAGATCCCCCTTTTGCTCGAAAGCCTCTCCCGCAACCCCGACCTGGACCTGAGCGACAGCACCCAGGACCTGCGGCGCACCTTGGGCCTGGCCAAAGCCGTCGACCTAACCACGCTCTTTGCCGCTGCCCGCGAATTGACCTCCCTGTGTACACCGGCCAGCCTCCGGGCACTCCAGACCGCAGCGCGCCGCGCCGACTCAGTAGCCACGTCCCTGCCACCCGGACTGAGCGGCAGGCTGCTCTACGCCCAACCCAGTCCCCTGGGCTGGATCGTGGTGGGAGATCGCGGTCCAAACCACTATGAGGGCCCCATCGCCCTGGTGTTAGACCTGGGCGGCGACGACACCTACACCCTGACCGATCCCCTGCCCGTCCGCCTCTGCATCGATTACCAGGGCGACGACCAGTACCGGGGCCCGGTCGGTGCCGGTTTAGCCGGGGTCTCCCTCAATGTGGACCTAGCGGGCGACGACCTGTACCTGGCCGACCAACTAGCACAGGGCAGCGCGTTCTGTGGGGTAGGCCTGCTCATCGACCGACAGGGTCGCGACCAGTACCAGGCCGGGGAATACGCCCAGGGCGCCGCCTTCTTTGGCGCCGGCATCTTACTCGACGAGGCAGGAGACGATCAGTACGGCGCCGCCCAGCACAGCCAGGGCTTTGGCAGCACCCGGGGCCTGGGCCTGCTGCGGGACCGGCGCGGCGCAGACCAGTACGCAGCCGACCTCCAAGTCCCCTCCGCCTACGGCGACCCCGGGCTGTACGAGGGCTGGTCCCAGGGGATGGGCTGCGGGATAAGAGGATACGGGGAAGGAGGCATTGGTCTGCTCTTGGAACTGAGCGGAGACGACCGCTACCAGGGCGGGAATTTCTCCCAGGGGGTGGGCTATTTCTTTGGTCTGGGAGCTTTGGTGGATCAGGGCGGGAACGATAGGTACCTGGGCAGCCGCTACGCCCAGGGGGCAGCGGCCCACCAGGCAGTGGGTATCTTGGTGGATCACACCGGAAACGACCGCTACCAGAGCCGGGTAGCAGCCGGCCAGGGCAGTGGCTGGGATGCCGCCGTGGGCGTACTCATCGACGAACACGGCGACGACCAGTACCGGGCCGATGACCTGTCCCAGGGTGCCGGCGCGATGAATGGCCTGGGCCTGCTCTTGGACCAGCGGGGCAACGATTCCTACCAGACCCACTCCGGCCAGGGCGCCGGCGGCAGCCTGGAATATTGGGGAGGCCGCAATGCCCCCAATCTAGGCGTGCTGATGGACTGGGGCGGCAAAGACCGCTACAACCTCGAAGGCCGCAGGAATCAGGCAGAGTTCAAAAACTCAGGTATCGGGCTCTTCGAGGATCGGTAAACGTACGCTCCGGGTATGTCCCGAGTGTATAGGGCTACCTGGCGAATGCGCGGCGGGGAGATGACCCCGAAGGCCTTTACTGGGGGAGTGGTGCCGGGAAAGGGCCTGCGGGTCGGGCTGGGCGTCGGCGGCAGGCCCGGGCATCGGGAAAGGCCGAAGTGGGTCGCTCCCCGACGCTGCCCCCTATTTTTCCTCCTTGTACGCAATACAACTGATCTCCACCCTGAAACCAAAGACCAACGCCACCCCTCCCACACAGGCCCGAGCCGGGAAACCCTTCTTGAAGTACGAGGCATAGACCTTGTTCATGGCCTGATATTCCTCGATGTCACTCAGATACACCGTGGCGCTGACCACATCGTCGAAGCTGTACCCGTTCTCCTTGAGGATGCGCCCCAGATTTTCCATCGCCTGCCAGGTCTCCGCCTCAACCGAATCCACGACATCCTTGCCTTCGGGCGTGCGGGCCACCTGACCACTCACGTACAAGGTATTGCCGGCCTTGCGCGCCGGGCTGAAGGGCAACTTGCTCAGCAGCACCGGCTCCTGGGCGTTGAGACCGCTGATGCCGGCAAACACGAAACCAAAGGCAAGAAGAGTAACGACTTTCATAGAATTACCTCCGTTGAGAATTGACAGGAACACTGCGCCTCTTTCACAATAGCCATCCATCGGTTGACGGGCAAGCCTGCCTAGCCGTATGTATCTAGTCGCTTCCCTCCTCCGCACCCCGTCAGGAGAACGCGTCATGGAACGCCGGACCTTCGTGAAGGGCCCGGCCGCTAGCCTGGTCGGCCTGCCTCTGCTTCCCCAATTAACCGCCGCGGCCAACGAACAACTCCAAACTTTGGGCGCTGACTTAGGGGCCCTTAGCGATGCGCCTACGCGCTGGCGTCGGGTGCGCAACGAGTTCAACTACACCCCGGATCTGATCCACCTCAACTGCGGCACCATCGGTGCCACCCCGCGCCCCATTGTCGAGGCGCTCTGCAACCTCCTGCACGAACTGGAAAGCAGCCCATACCACCATACTTTTGAGGGCACTGGGTTGTACGGCCAGATCGAAGGCGTGCGGGACAAAGCCGCCTCCTTCCTGGGCGTCAGCAAAGACGAGGTCGCCCTCACCACCAACACCACCGAGGGCATGAACGGGGTCGCCACCGGGCTCAAGCTGCAGCCGGGAGACGAAATCCTGACCACCAATCACGAACACGGTGGCGGCATGGTCGGCTGGCAGTATCTGGCCAAACACTGCGGCGTCAAGATTGTGCAGTTCAAGATCCCGCCCCCCGCGCAAAGCAAAGAGCAGATCCTCCAGTTGGTCGCCGACCACCTCAGCAAACGCACCCGGGTTTATTTCTTCAGCCACGTCGAGACCATCACCGGTATGGTGATGCCGCTGGCCGAGATCTCGGCGCTGGTCCGACCCAAGGGTATTCTGCTGGTCTGCGACGGAGCCCAGGCGCCCGGTATGATCGAGGTGGACCTTAAGGCCCTGGGCCTGGACACCTACGCCTCCAGCAGCCACAAGTGGATGCTGGCCCCCAAAGGCAGCGGCTTGCTCTACATCCGCAAAGAGGCCCAGGCACGGGTGCAACCGGTGACTCTGCACTCTGGCTACAGTGCCTATTCCGGCTCGGTGGGCACCCGCGGCTGGCCCCAACTCATCGCCCACGGCCTGAACCATGGATTTTCACAATACCATCGGTCGCTCCCAGGTCCAGGCCCGCTGCCGCGAACTCAACAACTACCTGCGCCAGCACCTCGACACCCTGCCCCATTTGCGCTGCCTCACCCCCACCCTGCCCGAACTCTCTTCCCCGGGGATCGTCACCTATGCCTTGGACAAGGGAAAAAATGGCGATATCGTCACCCAGCTCCACGACGAGCACAATATCTGGGTCAAACCGGCAGCCGGCACCTTCACCATCGAAGGTGGGCTACCCCACGAGGACTACAACGCCCTGCGTTTCTCCACCCACATCTACAATGACGAAGCCCAACTGGACCGCACCGTGGAGGTGCTGGGAAAACTGCTCAAAGCCCTTTGACAGTCCGGGCCCTATTCGTTAATTATGGGACATGACAGAGATAAAGCGTAATCCTACTCGCCCGGTGCAGATTGGTCCGCTCACCATCGGCGGGGGCCAGCCCATCGCGGTGCAGAGCATGGCCGCCACCCGCACCCAGGATATGCCCGCCACCCGGCGGCAGCTGGAGCTGCTCCAGGCGGCCGGGGCGGACTTGGTGCGTATCGCCGTCGACAACCGGCAGGACGTGGAAGCCCTCGGCCGCCTCAGCCCCGAGGCCCAGATCCCCCTGAGTGTGGACCTCCAGGAGAACTACCGCCTGGCCGCCCAGGTGGCCCCCTTTGTGCAGAAGATCCGCTACAACCCGGGCCATCTCTACCACCACGAGCGGGAAAAACCGGTGCGGGACAAGGTGGCCTTTATCGCCGATCAGGCGGCAAAAAATAATTGCGCGCTGCGAGTGGGGGTCAACTGCGGCTCCGTGGACCCGGACCTGGCTGAGTCTTTCCCCGCCCAGGACTCCATCTCACCCATGGTCGAGTCGGCCCTGCAGCACTGCGCCATGCTCGACGAACTGGGCTTCACCCGTTATTGTGTCTCACTCAAGGATTCCGACCCCGAAAAGGTGATCGAAGCCAACACCCGCTTTGCCGCCCAGCGCCCCGAGGTGCCCATCCACCTGGGAGTCACCGAGGCCGGCATGCCCCCCGAAGGCATCATCAAGACCCGTATCGCTTTTGAGCAACTGATCACCCAAGGCATCGGCGACACCCTGCGGGTTTCGCTCACCGTGCCTTTCGACGACAAGGGCGAAGAGATCCGCGTCGGCCGCCAGATCCTCGACGACATCTACACCGGCCGCTTCCGCTCAGTGCCCAAAGTCCTGGGCCAGGGTCTCAACATCATCTCCTGCCCTTCCTGTTCCCGGGTGGAGAACGAGGCCTTCGTCGACCTGGCCCTCAAGGTGCGCCAAGTCACCCAGTACGCCAAGGAACACCGCATCACCATCGCGGTAATGGGCTGCCGGGTCAACGGCCCGGGCGAGACCGACGACGCGGACCTGGGACTGTGGTGTGCGCCCAACTTCGTCAACCTCAAACGCGGCACCGAAGAGCTGGGCCATTTCCCCTACGACCAAGTGCTCGACCGCCTTCGTGAAGAAGTGGACCGCCTCATCGCCAGCCGCTAGCGGGCCGCGAGGGCGCAAGGCCCCAACGTATGGGGCGTTGCGGTGGTTGGGCGGACGGGAAGCGCAGCGGCAGGCGGGGGGATTCCTCTAAAGCTGCGCGTACGCCTCCCGTAGCATCCGCTCCGTCGTCTCCCAATCCACACAGGCGTCGGTGATCGACACCCCGTAACGCAAATCTTTTAGATCCCTGGGGATCTTCTGGTTCCCCTCCTCTATATTGCTCTCCACCATCATCCCGATCAGATCCTTGTTGCCCCCCGCCCGCTGCTTGACCAGATCCTGCCACACCTCCTCCTGACGTTCGTGTTTCTTGCTGGAATTGGCGTGGCTGCAATCCACCAGCAGCACCGGATCGAGACCAGCCTTGCGCAATTGACCAGCAGCGTCGGCCAGGCTCTCGGCGTCGTAATTGGGCTTGGCGCTGCCCCCGCGCAGCACCAAGTGGCCCCAAGGGTTGCCCTTGGTGCGCACCAGGCAGGTCCGCCCTTCCTGGTCGATACCCAGAAAACTGTGGGCATGCCGCGCCGACTCCATGGCGTTGAGCGCCACCTGCAGATCCCCAGCGGTGCTGTTCTTGAAACCCACCGGCATCGAAAGTCCACTGGCCATCTCGCGGTGGGTCTGGCTTTCGGTGGTGCGCGCCCCGATTGAGGCCCAGGAAATGAGGTCAGAGTTGTACTGGGGGGTGATGGGATCCAGCATTTCGGTGCCGGCCGCCAGGCCCAGTTGGTTGATGTCGAGCAGGAGCTGGCGAGCCAGGCGCAGGCCGGTGCCCATGTCGTCGGAGCCGTCCAAGTGCGGGTCCGAGATCAAGCCTTTCCAGCCGACGGTGGTCCGCGGCTTTTCGAAGTACACTCTCATCACCACGCAAATCTTGTCCTGCAATTCCAGGCGCAAAACATTGAGCCGCCCGGCGTATTCCCTGGCAGCCCTGGGGTCGTGGATCGAGCAGGGTCCGACGACAGCCAGCAGGCGGCGGTCCTCCTTGCGCAGGATGCGCTTGACCGCCTGCCGCCCCTCGACCACGGTGCGATTGGCCGCCTCGGTCATGGGCAGCTCGGCTTTGAATACGCGGGGTGAGGTGAGCTGGATCATATCGGTAATATTGAGGTCTTGGGTTGGTTGCATGGGTCTCTCCCTAAAAAGAAAAGGCCCCTGATTTTCATCAGGGGCCAGAAGTGTGTAGTTGCAGACGCGCCGCTACCTCTTGCCCCTGTGTTTAAAGGCGTAAAAATAGTAGAAGTAAAAGTAGCGGAACGCGATGCCGGTATTCATGGCTTTGAGGTTGCTCCTGTTACTGTTGATCGATTTGGTCGTTCGTTTTACAATATAACGCCCGGTTTTAAGTGCGTCAAATCATCTCACCCGAGGACCTTGCTATGGCCCGCACGATTGCCACCCCCGCAGATCTGGATCTGGAAACCCCTGGCCGCCGGGATTATCTGGTCTCCCTGGAACACGACAGCATCTGGGGCGAGTTCCTGATCCCCCTGACCGTCATGGTGGGGCCACAGGCCAAAGCCGGGCAGGGTCTGGTCGCCTTCGGCTCCAACCACGGCAACGAATACGAAGGCCCGGTGGTCATCAAAAACCTGCTCCGGGAGATCAACAGCGATGACGTCCTCGGGCGGATCATCCTGGTGCCGGTGCTCAACGTGGCCGCCTTCCGCGCAGGCACCCGCGACAGTTCAGCCGACGACGGGGTGAATCTCAACCGCGCCTTTGTCGACCAGGCCGGAAAGACTCCTTCCCTGGCCGGCATCACCCACCGCATCGCTGCCTTTGTGCGGGAGTTTATCTGG
This sequence comes from Candidatus Latescibacterota bacterium, assembly GCA_009691525.1. Taxonomy (GTDB): domain Bacteria; phylum Latescibacterota; class UBA2968; order UBA8231; family UBA8231; genus SICG01. The sequence continues at coordinate 9,065 of SICG01000050.1, forward strand.
CCGCAGGTCCACTTGGTCATCGACCTGCACTCTGGTGGGGAGGTCGCCCGTTTTGCTCCTTGCAGTAGCTTTCATCCCCTGGAGGACCAGCAGCAGAGCCGGCAGATCGAGGAAGCCGCCCGCTGGTTCGGCACCCCCCTGGTGATGATCTACCAGAACCGCACCCCGGGCCTGCTGCCCAGCGAGGCTGAGCGCCTGGGCAAGATCACCATCGGCACGGAGCTGGGCTGGGGGGCGGCGGTCAGCGCCAAGGGCGTGCGTTGGGGGCGACAGGGGGTGTTGGCCACCGCCATCCGCTTCGGGCATTTGCGCGGGCAGATCGCCCCCATCGACCACCACGCCGAGGGCACCCAGCGCAAGGTGACCATCGTCGACCGGGCGTGTTTTGTGCCCGCCCCGTACCCCGGTCTGTATCAACCGCTGATGGAATGCGGCACCCACGTGAAACGCGGGCAGACTGTGGGTTTGCTGCACGACTTCAATCGGGTCGATGAAGAGCCCTGCCCCATCCAGGCCGGCGTGGAGGGTATGGTCGTGGCCCAGGCCTGGCGCGCCCGGGTGGAGCAGGGCCAGCACATCCTGGTGGTGGGTCAGGAATGCCCCTGGGAGGGCTGATCAGCCCTTGAAGCGAAAGGTCGGGACCCCTTTGACACCTGGGCTGCAGACAAAGAGCCCACCGGCGTGCGGCTCCTTCTGCCACTCCTCTGGGCTCATGCCCTGCGAAGCACTAGTGATGTAGAGCTGATCCAGGTCTGGACCACCAAAAGCGCAAGCAGTCACCCGCGATACCGGCAGGGGGATGGTCTCCAGCACCTGGCCGTCCTGCGGATTCCAGCGGCAGACCCGGGACCCGTTGTAGTGCGCCACCCACAACATGCCCTCAGCGTCGATGGCCATGCCGTCTGGCAGGCCCATCTCTTTGGGGATCTGGCAGGCGACCCGCTCATTGGCGATGTCGCCTGTCTTCAGGTCGAAATCGTACGCCCGGACATCCATCTTCAGGGAGTCGATATAGTACATCGTTTGGTGATCCTGGCTCCAGAGAATGCCATTAGAGATGCTGATCTCCCCCAGCATCTTGCGCACGCTCAGATCCGTGTCCATGCAGTAGAGGCTGCCCACGCCCTTGGTGGCGGCAAAGGCCATGGTGCCGGCCCAGAAACGCCCTGCCGGATCGCATTTGCCGTCGTTGAAGCGGTTGTCGGGCAGATGGGCCTCTGGGTCCACAAGGATCTTGACCTCGTGGGATTTCAGGTCAAAGGAGGCCAGCCCGTCCTGCAGGGCCAGCATCAATCCCCCGGATTCGCGCACCACCACCGTGCCCACTGGCTGGCCCACATCGATGGGGGTGTTCTGCTTTTTCACTGGGTCGTAGATACAGAGTTGGTTGCCCATGATATCGACCCAATACAAGACCTGGGCCTGCTCGTCCCACAGGGGTCCTTCGCCAATCTTGGCGCGGAAATCGACCAGCAATTCTAGCTGTACGGCCATCTGCCCTTCTCCTATGAATTGATTTTTACCCCTACGCCATGCCTAAAGACCAGTTCTCCCCCGGTATACCCCGTGAGCCAGAGCAAGCCGCAGGCGGCGACAGCCACGACCAACCAGAGCGCGAAGCGCCAGCCCTGCAGTTCCCCCCGCAACTGCAGCGGCACCCGGCTCAGCGCCAGCCCAATGAATAAGAGCAAGGTCCAGGTAGCCCAATCTTCGTGAGCAGATACTAGGCCCTGAACCTGATCATCTTTCCGGTACGCCCCGGCAGCGGCGTTGCCACTGAGCACCGCGCTGGCGGCCATCACCGCCCCGAACCAGAACACCCCGTATGCCAGACCATGCCAGTGGGTTTTCCTCGAACCCAGCGCCAGCAGATCCACCGCCACACTGAGGGGCAGGAGCACCAGGGAAAAATGCACGATGAGGGGATGCCAGCTCTCCATTGCCGTCAAAATAGCACTCGCCCTTCACTCCCGCAAGCGAGGTTGACAGACCTCCCACCCGGCGATATCATCTGAGCACCTTTCCACTTCTAACCCGAGAACTCCGATGAGCGACCTCACCCGCCAGAGCAAAAACATCACCTCCGGCCCGGCCCGCGCCGGTGCCCGGGCCATGTTCAAGGCCGTCGGCTTCGACGACGAGGCCCTGTCCAAACCCCTGATCGGCATCGCCAACACCTGGACCGAGATCGGTCCCTGCAACTTCCACTTCCGCCATCTGGCCGAAAAGATTAAAGAGGGCGTGCGCGCTGCTGGGGGCACCCCCATGGAATTCAACACCATCGCCGTCTCCGATGGTATCACCATGGGCACCGAGGGCATGAAGACCTCGCTGATCAGCCGCGAAATCATCGCCGATTCCATCGAGCTGGTCGTGCGCGGCCACATGCTCGACGGCCTGGTGACCCTCACCGGTTGCGATAAAACCACCCCCGGTGCCCTGCTGGCCCTGGCCCGGCTCGATATCCCCGCGGTGATGCTCTACGGGGGCTCGATTATGCCGGGCCACTACGCCGGGCACGACGTGACCATCCAGGATGTGTACGAGGCCATCGGCGCCCATGCCACCGGCAGGATGGACGACACCCAGCTCAAACTCATCGAGGACCACGCCTGCCCCGGTGCCGGCTCCTGCGGCGGCCAGTTCACCGCCAATACCATGGCCACCGCCATCGAGGTGCTGGGCATCGCCGCCATGGGCAGCGGTTCGGTGCCGGCCGTTGATCCGCGCAAGGACGAGGTGGCCGTGGAGATCGGCAAGCTGGCCGTGGATCTGGTGCGCCGCCAGCTGCGCCCCAGCCAGATCGTCACCCGCCAGGCCATCGAAAACGCCATTGCCTCGGTGGCCACCACCGGCGGTTCCACCAACAGCGTGCTCCACTTTCTGGCCATCGCCCGCGAATTTGGCATCCCCCTGGAGTTGGAGGATTTCCAGCACATCAGCAACCGCACCCCGCTGATGGTGGACCTCAAACCCGGCGGCCGTTTTGTCGCCCCGGACCTGCACCGGGCCGGCGGCATTGGCCTGGTGGCCAAACGCCTCAAAGAGGCCGGTCTGCTGCACAGCGAGGTCCTGACGGTCACTGGCAAAACCATCGGCGAAGAGGCCGAGGCGGCGGTGGAGACCCCAGGCCAGGAGGTGGTCCGCCCAGTGGACAACCCCCTCAAGAAGACCGGCGGCCTGGTCATTCTCTGGGGCAACCTGGCACCGGAAGGCTGTGTGGTCAAGCTGGCCGGCCACGAGCGGGCCACCCATCAGGGCCCAGCCCGGGTCTTTGACGGGGAAGACGAGGTGCTGCCCGCCATCACCGCCGGCAAGGTCCAGCCCGGAGACGTGGTGGTGGTGCGCTACGAAGGACCCATGGGGGGCCCTGGTATGCGCGAGATGCTGGCGGTGACGGGTGCCATCGTCGGGGCGGGTTTGGGCGAAACCGTGGCGCTGCTCACCGATGGCCGTTTCTCCGGGGCCACCAGGGGCCTGATGATCGGTCACGTCTCCCCCGAGGCCGCTCAGGGCGGGCCGCTGGCCCTGCTGCGCGACGGCGATCCCATCACCATCGATACCGTCGAGCGGCGCGTGGACGTGGCGCTGAGTGTGCAGGAGTTGGAGTCGCGTCGCAAAAACTGGAAGGCCCCGGAACCGCGTTATACTCGCGGGGTGATGGCCAAGTACGCCAAGTTGGTCTCCTCGGCATCCCAGGGGGCGGTCACCATCTGATGTTCCGCTGCCCAGCCTGCGATGGCCAGTACGCGCGGGGGTATCTGTCCCACCAATGCCGAGCCTGTGGCGGCGCGCTCGATTTCGCCCTGGAGCAGGTGGCTTTTCCAACCCAGGCCATCGGCACTCGTCCACCGGGCATGTGGCGCTACGCCGAGGCCCTGCCGGTTTTCGCGCAGGCAGTCTCGCTGGGCGAATCCCTCACCCCGCTGGTCCCCTGTTCCATCGGGCCAGCCGAGGTACTGCTCAAATGCGAGTACGCCCTGCCCACCGGCTCGTACAAAGACCGGGGCTCGGCCCTGCTGATCAGCTACCTGCATTCCCTGGGGGTGCAGGAGGCAGTGGAGGATTCCTCGGGCAATGCCGGCGCTTCCCTGGCCGCGTACGCGGCCCGTGCCGGCCTGCATCTAAAAGTTTTCTGCCCGGCCTCGGCCTCGCCGGGGAAACTCCTGCAGATCCGCCTGTATGGAGCCGAACTAGTGCCGGTCGAAGGGCCGCGCCCAAAGGCGACCCAAGCCCTGCTGGGATACGTGACCCAGACCGGGGTGACTTATGCCTCCCACCTGTGGCATCCCCTCTTCATCGAAGGCGTCAAGACCATGGCCTTCGAGATCGCCGAGCAGCTGGGCTGGACGGCCCCCGGCACGGTGCTCTGCCCGGTGGGGGCCGGCAGCATCCTGCTAGGCCTGCACAAAGGATTCACCGAGCTGCATCAGGCCGGGGTGATCTCCCATCTGCCCCGCCTAGTGGCCGTGCAGGCGCAACGCGTCTCCCCGCTGTACCAGGCCTTTGTGCGCGGCGACCAGGAAGTACCGCGGGCCACGGACCCCCAACCCACCCTCGCCGAAGGCATCGCCCTGCCAGTGCCGGTACGCGGGCGGGCCTTGCTCAGGGCGCTGCGCGAAAGCAATGGGACCGTGGTAGCGGTGAGTGAAGAGGAAATCGCCGCCGGGGTGCGGCACTTCGGCAAAGCCGGCTTCTGCGTAGAACCCACTTCGGCGGTGGTGTGGGCGGGGGTGGAGAAACTGGCTCAGGAAGAAAGCTGGACAGAGGAAGGACCCCTGGTGGCAGTGCTCTCTGGCCACGGCCTTAAAGCAGCCCAATCCCTGGGCGCACTGCTGAGCTGAATCCTACTGCACCGCGACTCCCAACCGCCGCAGTTCCTCGGCCAGGGCAACCCGGCCCTCAGCTCCCAGATCCTGCCGAGGGGGCCGCACCCGGCCGCCAGCCAGGCCGACCAAATCCAGCCCCGCCTTGAGCACCCCATCCCCATAACTCGCCCTCAGCCGCTCCAGGGGTGCCAGTTGCTCCTGAAGCTGGACCATGAGGTTCCAGTCCTGCCGGAGGGCGGCCCGGTGCAGTTCCAGTTCGTACTCGGGCGCAAAGTTGACAAATCCGGCAGTGAACCCCTCGATGCCTGCTTGGTAGCGGAATTGGAGCACGCCGGGATCGTGGCGTTTGTTGCCGATCCAGACAAAGCGGTCCCCCAGCAGATGTATGGCCCGGAACAAATTGTGGGGCTCGAAACAGGGGTCCTTGATCCCGACTATGGCTTCGATCTGCGACAAGCGCACAAAAAACTCAGCCTTCCATCCCTGGGTGTTGTATGGCATGAGCGCCAACTCCCCGGCCTTGGCCAGCAGGGCGTAGTAGTCGAACACCCCCTCCAGCTCCTCGGGGGTCTGGTTGCGGATCAGGGGCGGCATGCCCAGGGCCACGCTCACCCCCAGTTTCACGTACCGGGGAATCAGGGCTCTGGCCACGGCCAGATTCCCCGGCAGCGTCGGGATGATCAAGGCGCGACCAGCCGCCACCTTCAGCGCCACACTCGCCAAGGTCTCAAACTCCTCTGCAGCCAGGGCCTCAGCCTCCCCCGTCCCCCCACCCACATTGATGACCTTGATCCCACCGGCGATCATGAACTCCAGATTGCGGATCAAGCCCTCCAGATCGAGAGCGAAAAGGTCATCTCCTCTGAAGGGTGTCGTCGCGTATGCGTGGACATTTTTCAGTTGGTCCCGCAACACCATTGATCCCATGACCCTTTCCTCCTCAGATCTCCACGACGCCGGCATTCGTATTGCCGGCACCTGATGAATTATGCATTATAAAAGCCCCACCAAAATCCGTCAACGTCTTCAACAGATGTCTGCGCACCTCGAATTCATGGCAGCGATAGAAAGGATTATAGATGAAAAACCCGATCCGCGAAACTTTCGCTTCCGGCCAGCCCTCCGTGGGCGCTTGGCTCAACCTCGCCTCTCCCCTGGCCGCCGAAGTTTTGGCCGCCGCCGGCTTCCCCTGGCTGGTGGTGGACACCGAGCACTCGGCCTTTGACCTGGACCTCATCGCCCACACCTTTCGCGCCATCGAAGCGCGGGGGGCCATCCCCCTGGCCCGCGCCTGGGACCACGATCCGGTGACCATGGCCCGCCTGCTGGACCTGGGCGCCTGGGGCATCGTCATCCCCCATGTCAGCACCCCGGAGCAGGCCCTCAAACTGGCCAAGGCCATGCGTTATCCGCCCCGAGGCACCCGCTCGGTGGGCACCGGCCGCTGCGTCACGCTGTCCTCCGATTACCGCAAGGTCTTCGACGACGTGGTGCTCTGCATCCCGCAGATCGAGGACCTCGAAGGCATAACCAACGCCGAAGCCATCGCCCGCGTCGAGGGCATCGATATCGGTTTCCTCGGCCCCTCCGACCTGGCCATGTCCATGGGGGTCGAAGCCGGCCACCCCGACCACGAAGCTGCGCTGCAGCGCTTCCGCGAAGGCTTCGAGCGGGCAGGCAAACCCTCTGGCATCCCCGTGCGCAAAGGCGCCGAGGAAGTCCGCCAGCGCCTCGCCCAGGGTTTCCGCTTCATCGACTCGGGCAGCGACCTGCGCCTGCTGGACAGCAGTGCGCGAAAGATGCTGGCTGATATCAGGGCATGAGCATTCTCAATTTCGGGTCGCTCAACATCGACCACGTGTACCAGGTGGAGCACATCGTCCGGCCCGGCGAAACCCTGCCCAGCACCTCGTATCAGGTGTTTGCCGGCGGCAAGGGGGCCAATCAGTCCGCAGCCCTGGGGCAGGCCGGGGCCAAGGTGTTTCACGCCGGCCGGGTAGGACCGGAGGGGCATTGGCTGGTGGACAAGTTGGCCGGACTGGGAGTGGATATGCGCTTCACCCTAGGGGATGAGGCGCCTACGGGTCACGCCTTGATCCAGGTAGACCGGGAGGGAAACAACGCCATCGTGCTCTTTGCCGGGTGCAACACCCGGATCAGCGAAGCGCAGATCGATCAGACTCTGGAGGAGTTTGTCCGGGGAGATATCCTGCTGCTGCAGAATGAGATCAATAATCTCCCTCAGTTGATGCAACAGGCGAAGGCACGCGGGATGATGATCTGTTTCAACCCCGCGCCTTTCACTGGTGAGGTGCCGGGTTACCCCCTCGAGTTGGTCGATATCCTGGTGGTCAACGAAGGGGAAGGGAGCGGTTTGAGTGGAGCGCAGGAACCCCGGGCTATCCTGGAGGCACTGGTCAAGCGATACCCCCAGGTCAAAATCGTCCTCACCCTGGGGGAACACGGTGTCCTGTATTCTTCGCCCCAGGAGTGTTTCCACCTCCCTGCCGAGCAGGTCCGCGCCGTGGACACCACGGCGGCCGGCGACACCTTTATCGGCTATTTCCTGGCCGGACTGGCTGCTGGGGTCTCGGCACGCCAGGCGATGGAACGGGCTACCCGTGCCGCCGCCCTCTGTGTCACCCGGGCGGGGGCCATGGATTCGATTCCAGGCGCCGCGGAACTGGCCTAGATCAGGCTCAAAGCAACAAAACACCGCGCTGCACCTGCACCCGATCCTGCCACACCGCCCTAAATAAGTACCCCCCTGTTCCCACCTCGCGTCCATGGTCGTCCCGGCCGTCCCAGGTCAGGAGATGTCGGCCGGGGGTCAGGTTGCCCCGGAAAAGCAGCCGCACCCGCTGCCCCAGGATATTGTACACGCTCAGCTCCACCTCCCCGGCCGCACCAGGCACCTCCACGGGTATCAGCACCGCGCCATTAAAGGGGTTGGGATAGGCCGGACCGAGGGTGAAGGACTGCGGAATTTTTGGCCCTTCTTCCACCCCAGTTGGGGCGGCTGGGGCGACCACCTCGACCGGGCTGAAGGTGCCCACCCCCTCGAAGTGGCCATCCCCACTGCCCAGGAAGACCTCCAAGGCATAGGTCCCCACCTGGTCCGCAGTGAAGCGCACGAGCTGAGAAAAACGCCCCTCTTCCACCGCTGGGAAATAGCGCAGGGTGTCCTCGCCGGCAAATCGGATGAGCACCTCGCGCTGCCCCGCTGCGGTGATCTCACCCTCTACCTGGTAGTCCTGACCGACCAGGTAGCGCCCCGGCAGCAGGCGGGTGAAATGAACGCCGGGGACATAGTCCGCCGGCACCTGGACCCGCGCTTCAAATCCCTCGGGCAAGGGGATGAGCAGGCCCTGGATCTTGGCCCCTGCCGTCACCTGGCCCTCGGCTGTGCCGGGACCGTGCAGGCGGACCCAGGTCAGACCTCGGGGCCGCAAGCTCCCCTGCAGCGCTGCTCCCCCGGGACGATACTCCAGGATTGCCGGCAGGGGAAATCCCCTGCCCTCCCCGGCGCGCAGCAGGTCGCTGATGTACTCGAATCGCGGATGGGGATACAAGCCCAGGCCGCTCAGGTAGACCTCGGCACCCCAGCAGGCCAGCAGCTGGGCGAAGCTCTCCCCGGTGGCGGCCTCCACATTGTCGCGGTCGGCCAGACCAGTGTTGACTAAGCGCAACAGCACGCCCGCGCCCATCCGGTCAGCCAGGCTGCGCACAAAGAGATACGCCGCCCCGCGTTTGCGCCGGTCCATCAAGGCCTCGCCGGCCAGACCGACCTCTCCTGGTGCCTCCAGAAAGGCGGCGATAATCTCGCCCTGGCCCGACGCGATATAGCCGGAAACCAGATCCTCGGCCAGATGGGAGAGCCCCTCGTTGAGCCAGTTGGCTTCCCCCTCTCCATGCCGCACCAGCACATGCTGATTGAAGTTGACCAGGTGCTGGAATTCGTGGACTAGGAGCGAGCGATAGCTGTCCGCCGGCTGCGTGGGTGACAGGAACATCAGGTCTACCTGGTCGCCGGTGCCGCCCAAATCCCGGGACAAAGTCGAAGCCGCCGAATAGAACCCTGCCAGCCAGCCCACCTGGTCTACCAACGGGGTAAAGAGAAAACTCACCCGGCCGTCCCCGTCCACGTCAGAAGGCAGGCCAAAACGCTGGCCGACGAGTGTCTCGTCCTCGTCGCTGAACTGCCGCAGCAGCTGCTCGACCAGCCCCTGATCTGGTCCGCTAGTCCCCTCCTGGACCCAGGCCAGCGCCCGCCCGCTGATCGCCACCAGGCTGGCCGCAACCTCCTGCTGGCGCACGCCTCCCAATGCCGGAAAAACAAAGCGCCGCTGGTCTCCGGCCCTGGGTAAAGTGGCGGATACTTTCCGCGCCGGCAGGGCCCGTAGTCGCAGCCCCTGGGCCAATATCCGCTCCTGCTGCCGCAGCTCCCCTTCCCTCAGGTCGCGTGGCGACAGAGTAGGCGCAGGCGGGGGCAGCGCCGCTTTGGCCAGGCCGCTGCCCAGGGTGAAGACATACACCGCCCCGGTGTCCACCTCGCTCATCTGGGCCGAATACAGCACCAGCAACTGATCCTCAGCGCCCAACTGCACCGAGAACCGCCCACCGGCATCCAGGGGCAGGGTGCGAATCTCAATTGGTGGATCAGCCTCACCCAAACCCTTGAGGGCCACCACCACCTGGGGCTGTTCTGGATCGTCGCTTTGAATCGTCAGGACCCCCTCGGCCTGCTCGTTCCCCCTGGGACGCAGACGCAACTCAGCGCTGGCACCAGCGGCCAGTGTCAGGGGTCCGCCAGCCAGGGCAAAGGGTCCTTCAAGCTGGTAATTCAGGCGCTTCAACTCGGCCTGGCCGTCGTTGGTCAAGCGCAGTGATCCCTCTTCCCCCGGCCTGAGTCCCAGGGCCAGGGCCCCCACCACCAAATGGGGTACGGGGACCTTGACGCCCTGTACCGGAAACTCGCCGGCCAGCACAAACCGGCCATCGAGGTGTTCGACCACCACCCGCAGCAACAGGGCGCCCAGTTCGTCCTCGCGCAGGCGCAGGGGCGTGGAAAAACGGCCCTTCTCCAAGCCAAGGGAAAGGACCCGCGTCTCAGCCCCTTTGATCTCCACCCTCAGGCTGCGCACCTGGGGCTCCACCTGGCCCGACCAGAAAACCGGCACCCCGATAGGCAGGCGTTCGGGTAGGGGCTGGTCGAGCAGGAGATCCGAGAAATACCCGCGCGGGATAAACACCTCTCCACTGCCCCGCCGCACCTCCACGGCAAAGCCCCCCACATAGCCCAGGATACCTTCACCTACCCCACCCAGATAAAGGCTGAGCTGGTACTGGCCGCTCTCCTGGTGTCGGAAAACCTGGTGCCCCTTAAAGCGATCCCCACGCAGTGGCAGATAGAAGCGCTTCTCCTCTCCACCATCCAGAGGTTCGAACACCCAGAGCAACTGGCCGTCCTCTTTGAGCGGATCGAGGATTTTCCCAGCCAGGACTAGTTCCTCGCCGCTGGAGAATTCGACGGCAAAAGGGGCATCGAGCAGCAGTCCGGGGAAAAAATCTTCGGGCAAACGGATGGCCCCGCCCCCCTGGCCGATCTCCAGGCCTTCGTACCCCCCGACAAAACCCAGGCGGGTCTCTCCCGGCCCGCCCAGGAAAACCTTAAGGTCATAGGTGCCGGCCTGATCGTGCCGGAAGATCTGATACCCGGCAAACATGTTCCCCTGAAGCTCGATGAACAATTGCACCGGGTCTTGGCCGCTGCGGGGCGCAAAGTTGAAAAGAATCTGGCCGCCGGCTTTTACCCCGTCGCGGATAGTACCCGCCAGCGGCAGGGCATCGCCGGTGAGGTATTGGTCCTGGAGCGGCGCATCCAGGTCCACCCCGAGGACGGCATCGGGAATGGTAGCGGCCTGGAGGCACATGGGCAGCAGGATAAGGAGGAGCAGCATCATATGGGCATGAAGGAAAGGGCGAAGACCCGCTCGATCAGCCACCCCAAACCAAAGACCAGGATGACCCCGGAGACGCCCCAGACCACCTGGTTGCGGTACACGCTGCGGGCCGCCAGCAGGGCCAGCGGGAAAAGCAGGGCGGCGATGCAGAGTTGGCCAATCTCTACCCCGACGTTAAAGGCCAGCAGCGAGGCGACCAGGCCGGTGGTGGGCAGGCCCAACTCGCGCAGCACATTGGCAAAACCAAAGCCGTGCACCAGACCGAAGCCGAAGCTGAGCACCCAGCGGTAGTCCGTCCGGTGCAGCCAGAAATTTTCTACCGCCACGTAAACGATACTCAGGGCGATGCCGGACTCGATGAGCCTGGAAGGCAGCACCACCACCTCCAGAGCAGCCAGGATCAGGGTGATGCTGTGGGCGATGGTGAAGGCAGTGACGATTTTGATCAGGTTGACCAGCCGTCCGCCCACGATGATCAGCGCCAGGAGGAAGCAGATATGGTCGTAGCCGAGGAAGATGTGCTCGATGCCCAATATGATGAACTGCCAAACCTGGCCCAGCAGGTCAACTCGCTCGCTCACGACAAAGCGGTGCTTCAATTCCTCCCGCGAGAACACCACCTGCTGCAGGGGTTTGTCGGCGATCAGCACCTTGGCCAGGTTCTTGTGGTTGTCCCCCAGCTCAGGGATAAAACTCAGCTCCAGATCCACGGTCAAGGGCAGGCGGTCCACGGGTGTGACATAATATAGATAGAGAAACAGATTGCCGTCCCGGTCGTTCCCCAGCTCCGAGCCAAACTCCTGCAAGGCTGCTTCCCTGCCATCGATCTCCACCTTTATACCCGCCTTGAGGCGGCCGGAAACCGAAGCCGTGCCCTGCAGCGCCTCATCTCTCCAGATGTACCCGTCCTGATTGGTATCCAGGCCGAAGAAGCGGATCAGATCAGACTCGTCGATGGCCACCATCAATTTGAGGGTGTCCGGCCGGGTGATGACCGTGGAATAACTGGTATGGATCTGATGGGCCCACGCCGGCGACAGCCACAACAGCAGAACGCCTAAGTAAAGTCGGCTGGTCATTTGGATTGCAGGGACTGGATGAAGAGGGCCACACGGTGACGGTCCTCGGGGGCGATGTTGGGAAAAGCCGGCATAATGCCCTGGCCGGTAGTGAGTCCTTTCTCGATGGTCTCTTCGAGCTGTTCCAGGCCAGGTCCGCGTTTGTATGCCGAAAGCTCGGCAAAATCCCTGGGTTTGGGGTTGAGGCTGCGGGCCACCGGACCATCCCCCTGCCCTTCGGGTCCGTGGCAGACATTGCAACCGTTGGCCATAAAGAGTTTCCGGCCCTGGGCGACCGGACTGTCCTGATCGGTTTCTCCCTGGTTGTCGTTGCCGCAGCCGGCGCTCAGCCCGAGCAGCAACAGGCCCGCAATCAGACGGATCAGGCGCATAGGTATTCCTGTCAGTATGGGTGTTTGGGACGAGATAATAATAAGGCAGGTTGGAGCTTTGGGCCAAGGGTGAGGTTAGGGAATAGTTCAGGGGACCGATGGCAGGGTGAAACCGAATACCGAGCCCTGGCCCAGGCCGCTCTCTAGCCACAGCTGCTCGCCGTGGACCTCGACGACATGGCGGACGATAGACAGGCCCAGGCCGGTGCCCCCCTGGATGCGGGAACGGCCCTTGTCCACCCGGTAGAAACGCTCGAAAACCCGGTGAAGCTCCGCGGCCGGAATGCCGATCCCGCTGTCGCTGACCTCCACGACGATGCCTTCCTCGTCCTTTTTTTGTCCCAGAAGGATCTCGACTCGCTCGCCGCGGGAGGCGGGGCGACCCTGGCTGCCGCACTTCCCAGCCCATACCCGCACCACCCCGCCTTCTGGCGTGTATTTCACCGCGTTGTCCAGCAGATTGATCAAGGCCTGCTCAACCAGCCGGCGATCACAACAGGCACTGAGCTGGGGAGGTATCTCTACTTCTAGCTTCAGTCCTTTGGCCACAGCGCTCTGGGAAACCGCGCTGAGGCAGGCATCGACCAGCCCACGCAGCTTGCAGGGTTCACGCTGCACCTCCAGTTGTTCGGATTCTAGGCGGGCCAGGTTGAGCAGATCGTCCAGTAGGCGGGTCAGGCGGGTAGCGTGTACGTCGATGATCTCGACAAAACGGGCGGCGGTCTGGCGGTCGTCCAACGCCCCGTCAGCCAGGGTTTCGGCACAGCCTTTGATGGCGGTAAGCGGCGTGCGCAATTCGTGGGAGACATTGGCGACAAAATCCTTGCGCATCCGCTCCAGCTGGCGGATTCGGGTCAGATCGTAGAACACCGCCACGGCCCCGCCGCGTTCCTGGCCCTTGCCGATGGGCACGGCCTGCACCTCTAGGTAACGCCCTCCAGGCAGGCTCAACTCTCGGGTCTCGGCCCGGCCTTCGGTCAGCGCCAAACTGATGACCTCCTGGGCCTGCACATTGCGCGCCACCTCGGGAAGCCTTTTCCCCAGGAAGGGCGGCTGCACCCCGAAGAACAAGCCCAGCGCCCGGTTGGCCAACACCACCTGCCCTCCCTGATCCACCACCAGAATACCCACAGCCACGCTGTCGAGCAGCGCGTCCAGACGGGCCTGCTCGGCCTGCAACTGGGCCAACTGCCCTCGCCGCACCTGACCCAACTCCTCGAGGGCCAGGCCCAGACCCTGAGCCTGGGGCGGGACACTGATGCGGATCTCCTCCCCGGAAACCAACCGGGTGACCAGTTCCTGCAGGTGCTGCAGGCAGCGCCCCCACAGCCAATTCTGCCCGGCCCCGTATGCGGCCGCCAGGAGCAGGAACCCCAAGCCCAGCCATACGCCCTCGAGCATGCCTGCCAGGGCCAGACCAGTGCCGGCAAAGAGGACCGGTAGCAACCAGGCCCAGCCCCGTTCCATCTACCCCATCTCCTTCCTGAAGCGGTAGCCCACCCCGCGCACCGTCTCCACCCAGTCGCAGGCCTCGCCTAATTTCTCGCGCAGCCGGCGTATATGGGTGTCCACCGTGCGGCCGTACCCGCTGTACTGGTACCCCCACACCACCTCCAACAACTCGTCGCGGGTCTGCACCCGCCCGCGCCGTTGGGCCAGGGTGTGCAGCAGGCGGAATTCCGTGGCCGTCAGTTCCACCTGGCGCTCCCCCACCTGCACCTGGTGGGCGGTGGGGTCGATGACCAGGGGGCCGATCTCTAGCCGCCCCGCCTCCGCCTCCTCGCCCTGCCGGTGGGCGGCGCGGCGCAGTATGGCTTTGATACGCAGGACCAGTTCGCGGGGAGAGAAGGGTTTGGTCACATAATCGTCGGCTCCCAGTTCCAGGCCGACGATGCGGTCCACTTCCTCAGTCTTGGCGGTGAGCATCAGCACCGGCACCCGGCGCAGGGCTTCCCGTTGTTTGAGCAAGCGGCACAACTCCAGGCCGTCCATGCCCGGGAGCATCAGGTCCAGCACCACCAGATCGGGGGGATGCTGCTCGGCCAGGCGCAACGCGACTTCCCCGTCTTCGGCGGTGGTAATCTCGAAACCGGCCTGCCTGAGGTTGTAGCAAAGCAGTTCCAGGATATCCGGTTCGTCCTCGACGATCAGGATCTTAGTTGTCATGCTGGGCGAGTTTCTCCTTCTGATGGCGCACGATACGGCCCTCGACTAGGAAGATGGCGTTTTCGGCGATGTTGGAGGCATGGTCGCCGATGCGCTCCAGATGCCTGGAGATCAAGATCAGATTTACCCCCCGGTCCACCGTGTCGGGTTGGGCGGCGAAGTGCATGTAGGTGAGTAATTCTCGGAAGATCTGGTCGCGCAGCTGGTCGACCTGCTCGTCCATCAGACAGACCTGGCGGGCCATCGCCGCATCGCACTGCACAAAGGCGTCCAGGGCATCCTTGACCATCCTGCGAGCCAACTCGGCCATACGCGGAATGTCGATCAGGGGCTTGAGCAGGGGCATGGTATTGAGCACCAGGGTCCGCTGGGCGATATTGACCGCCTGGTCATTGCAGCGCTCCAGGTCGTAGTTGGCCTTGATCAGGGTGGCCAGCAGGCGCAGGTCGCTGGCTACCGGTGCCTGGGTGGCCATCAGTTTCAGGCACTGATCCTCGATCTCCACCTCCCAACGGTCGATATCCGCCCCTCCTCTGATCACCTCCGAGGCCAGACCATTGTCGCGCTCCACCAGCGAGTGCACTGCCTGGTCGATGGATTCCTCCACCGCCGCCCCCACGCGGAGGAAATTGGCCTTCAGCTCGGCCAGCAACTGATCCAGATGGCGCTCCATTTGCTACCTCCTAGCCGAAACGGCCGGTCACATAGTCCTCGGTCTGCTTTAATGCCGGATTGGTGAAGATCTTGACCGTGGCGTCGTATTCGATCAGTCGACCCAGGTAGAAAAAAGCAGTGTAGTCCGAGACCCGCGAAGCTTGTTGGAGATTGTGGGTGACAATGACGATGGTGTACCTCTTCTTCAACTCGGCGATGGTCTCCTCTACCCGGCCGGTGGCGATGGGATCCAGAGCCGAGCAAGGCTCGTCCATGAGAATGATCCGGGGCTCCACCGCCAGGGTGCGGGCGATACACAACCGCTGCTGCTGGCCCCCCGACATACGCAGGGCGCTGCTATCGAGACGATCCTTGGCCTCGTCCCACAAGGCCGCAGCGCGCAGGCTACGCTCCACAGCCTGGTCCAACACCCGGCGGTCATTTTCGCCGGCGATGCGCAATCCATAAGCCACATTTTCGTAGATGGACATGGGAAAGGGGTTGGACTTCTGGAAGACCATGCCCACCCGCCGCCTCAGCTCGATAACATCGCAGCCGGGGGCAAAGACCTCTTCACCAGCCACCCTGACCTGTCCCTGGACTCGCACCGAGGGGATCAGGTCGTTGAGCCGGTTGAGGCAGCGCAGTAAGGTGGACTTCCCGCAGCCCGAAGGGCCGATGAAAGCCGTGACCTTGCGTTCGTAGATCTGCATGCAGATCCCGTGCAGGGCATGGGTCTGGCCATAAAAGAGATCGAGTTGGTCGATCTCGACCAGGCTGGTTTCCGGGGCCGGTTTCAGTTCGGAATCCATCGCGTTCCCATCAAAAGGCCGAAGAGGCGTAACGCCGCCGCAGCCGATTGCGGACCACGATGGCGACCAGGTTCAAGGCTAGGACGATGGTCAAGAGCAGTAGGGTGGTGGCAAAAACCATGGGACGAGCGGCTTCGACGTTGGGAGACTGGAAACCTACGTCGTAAATATGGAACCCCAGGTGCATGAATTTGCGTTCGAGGTGGAAAAAAGGCCAGTTCCCGTCTACGGGCAGATCGGGCGCCAGTTTGACCACCCCGGTGATCATCAAGGGCGCCACCTCGCCGGCGCCGCGGGCGGTGGCCAGGATCACCCCGGTGAGAATGCCAGGCAAGGCGCTGGGCAGCACCACGCGCCAGATCATCTGTAATTTGGTGGAGCCCAGCGCCAGCGACCCTTCCCGCAACTCGCGGGGCACTGCTGCCAGCCCTTCCTCAGTGGCTACGATCACCACTGGCACCGTGAGCAGGGCCAGGGTCAGGGAAGCCCAGATAATGCCGCCGGTGCCGAAGGTGGGGTTGGGCAGGTTGTCGGCGTAGAAGAGCTGGTCCATCGCCCCACCCACCCCGTAGACGAAGAAGCCCAGGCCGAACATGCCAAAGACGATGGAGGGCACTCCAGCCAAATTATTCACCGCGATGCGGATGATACGCACCAGGCCCCCTTGTTTGGCGTACTCTCTCAGATACAACGCTGCTACAATGCCAAAGGGCACTGCGGCCAGACTCATCAGTAGCACCATCATCACCGTGCCGAAGATGGCGGGAAAGATCCCCCCTTCGGTGTTGGATTCGCGCGGTTGATCGGCGAGAAATTCCCAGCATTTACCAAGGTATATCCCCGCCTTCTCAACCAAGCCCAGCTGGTTGGGCCGGTACGCGTGTAACACGCCGACCACTTCGACCCGGCGCTCCTCTCCTCCGGCCATCTGCATCGCCAGAGTGTAACGCTCGCTGACGCGGCGCAACCTGGTCAATGCCTCGGCCACCTGTTCGAACTGCACCTGGACCTGGGCGATCTGTGCGGCCCGGGCTTCGGTCGGAGTATGGCGCTGCTGCTTTTGCAGCTCCGTGATTTCGTAGTTGAGGTCGCTGATCTCCTCCCGCTCCAGCCGCCGGATCTCCGCCCGTTCGATTTTGCACTGCGATAGCAACTCCTTTAACTTGTTCCAGCCCTCGGCTCCGCCGGCGGCCACT
>SICG01000051.1 GCA_009691525.1 Candidatus Latescibacterota bacterium
TCCTTTCCTGCGCACCCCCAAATACGGGGTGGTGGCTGGCAACCGGCGGGCCTGGCAATACTCCAGCCGAACCACCCTGCTGGTGCTGGCCGAATTGGCCATGGCCGGATACTTTGCCTGGCTGGTACACCAAGCCTGGAGCATCGGCCCCTACGCCGGGTTGCCCTTCCTTCTGCTCTTCCTCGCCGGGTTCCTCTACACTGGATTGGCCTCTGCCTGCCAAGGGTGGGGGCGACCTCTGGCGGGGTGAACGATCTTCACTTTACCTACCCAACCTACCCATCAACCATGGACAAAGCGCGATGGCACTAAGTCTGGAACCGACACCCTCGGAACGCCGCAAAGGCAAGCTGTCTGACACCCACCTGCAATGGGCGCTGCGCACCCTGCGCGATATTGGTTTTGCGGTCATCAAGCGGGCATTGCCGGAGGACTAGATTGCGGAGATGAGGGAAACGTGTGACCGCGACGTGAAGAGGTACCTAAAAGATGAGGCCAACCGCAAGCAGTTTTTGGTAAAGGCCAAAGGGCATATCGGCATGCCGCCGGCACAAAAATCTCCGTACATGGATTCGCTCGCCATCGCCAACCCTTACGCGATGCAGATCCTAGACGCTGTGATGGGATCTGATGTCTTCTGTACCTATTACAACACCAATATTACCTGGCCTGGCAGCAGCGTCCAGGCTCTGCACCGAGACACCCGCCTGTTGTTTCCGGAACTTGACGTCCCGCTGCCCCCCCATACGGTTGTCGCCAACATCACCTTGGTGGATTTTACCGTCGAGAATGGCGCAACCGAAGTTTGGCCCGGCTCCCATCTGATCGTCGACAGGCCCGAGGACACGGGGATCCCCCTCGAGGAGCGGGCCAGTGCCCTGCCCTCTGTGCGTATGGTGGTCCCCGCTGGATCGCTGGTGGTCCGCGATCTGCGCATGTGGCATCGCGGGATGCCCAATCAGACCGACCTCATCCGCACCATGCTGGCCATCGTCTATTTTCGGAGTTTTATGCACCGCTCGGAGGTGATGGCGATTCCGCAAAAGGTGTGGGCTGCGATGCCGGAAAAAACACAGCGGATATTCAGGTACAATCGGGTTGAGAAAGCGGGGAGATCTTCTTAATTCTGTCACGCCCTAGTACGGGAGTAGCCATGAATACCTATCGTGTCGGGATTATTGGTTGTGGCAGCATTGCCGGGGTGCATGCAAACGGATACCGGGCCGTGCGCAACGCGCAAATCGAATTTGTCGCCGGGGCGGACATCAACCCCAAGGGTGCCGGCGCGCAGCGTATGAGCGCGGAGTACGGCATCCGGTTGTACGAGGACTACCACGAGATGCTGGGCAAGGAGCGCCTCGACGTGGTCAGTATCTGCACCTGGCCGCGCACCCATTGCGAGGCTACGCTTGCTGCGGCTGCACACGGGGTGAAGGGCATCGTCTGCGAAAAGCCGATGGCGGTCAGCCTGGCGGAGGCGGACCAGATGATCGAGGCTTGCGAAAAGTCAGGCACAACGTTGGTTGTCGGCCATGTGCACCGCTTCGCTCCGCATGCAGTGAAGGCACGAGAGTTGGTCCGGCAGGGAGAAATTGGCAAGCTGACCCTGATCTGGGGGCATTGCGCGCTTGATCTGATGAACAACGGCACTCATGTAGTTGACCTGATCAACTTCTTGAACGACGACGCAGAGCCCGTCTGGGTTATGGGACAAATCGACCGCCATCGCCGCCTGGAAGGCCGGGGGAATCACCCTGACATGGTGATGGAGGATATGGCCATCGGCCGTGTAGGCTACGCCAATGGGGTGGTTGGTTTGATCGAATTGGGCGAGCGCGCCGACCAGGCCTTCGCCTTTAAACTGGTCGGCACCGACGGCATCATTGAAATCAATCGCCCGGATGGTCCAAAGTTGAAGGTGTTATCGGGGTTCCGGCAGCGCGGCTGGCATGCGCCCGACCTGCCTTCCATTCACTCCAACTTTCACAGCGAGATCGAAGAACTCATCGAAACCCTGGAAGGCCGGGCCACCCATCGGGGCAAAGCCCAGAACGGCCGCCGCGCACTGGAGATCATCATGGGTATTTTTGAATCCTCCCAGCGCCGCGCGGCGCTGGATTTTCCCATTACCGCCCAAGATTTCGTCCTCGAACGCATGATCCGAGAAGGTACTATCTAACCATGGCCTTTTGCTAGGACAATTATCCGGATGGTGCTAACCTATGGACCCAACAAAACAACGAGGGGGGGGTCGCGGGCACTGACCTTGTTTCGGGAGACGTCGCTTTGTCTCCATCAGCCTCAATCGAAGTCGCGTTTCGCCGGCTGCGGGGGGGTGTATTGGTGGGCTCTATGCCTGGCGCTGGGCCTCCACCTAATCTTGTTAATAGCCCTAATCACGGGGTCCTCCCAGGGGGAGAGCATTCCCGAGCCGGCCAAGGTCAAGTTCTTCACCCGCCGCGATCCCACCCTGACTAAACCGCTGGAATTGCGCAAGGTGCCCCAGCCCCAGAGACAGTTGGTTCGCCGCCAGCTCCAGCCTACTGCCGCGCGTATGGACCAGGTACGGGCCACGGCCGCCTTCGACACCCGCGGCCTCATCCTCAACCAGCCCTCGCCGGCCATCGGCCTGCTCAATCCCTCCCTGCTGATTCCGGGCCAGTCCTCCGGTCCCGAGTTGCCGGCAGCCCTGGGTATGGCAGGGGTGTCCCCCATCGCGCGCACCACCGAGCAGCACATCGACCTGGGCTTGGAGATGCTGGATGTCAATAGCATGGACACGGGCCGCTACCGGGCGATGGTAATCCAGGACCCCAAGGACCGGCAGTCCCTGAAGGGCTTTGTGAAACTCTCCCAAGTGATGTCTGCCCGTGCGGTGTCTACCGGAACGGTGGGCTGGGGCAGTGTCAACGTCACGCAGGTGGATGCCCTGCGGGATGCGGTGAACGAATACACTGGCCTGCAGGCAGATTTTATTGGCAGCATCTCCTATGACGACGAGCGGCTGTTGGGGGTGCCGGTCATCATCCCTCAGGGGCTTCCCAACGAGAGCGAGATGGCCCAGTTGGCCAGGTATTCGTTGGAGGGAGGATTTGTGATCGGGGATACCTGGGAGTCGGAGGAAGGGAGGTTGTTTTGGGCGATCTGGGGGGAGGCCCTGGAGAAACACGGCGGGTTGGTGCAGGGGCGGGACTTCTGGAATGCACGCTTGCCAGACGACCACCCCCTCTTCACTTCTTTCTTTGACATCCGGGGAGGCATGACCATGGGGTACCCCCCCGCACTAGGATTCAAATCCGACCTGAACAAGTGGAACTACCTGATGGGCTACTTTGTCAAGGGTCGGCTGGCGGGGGTCTCGTCCTGCACCGAGTGGGGCTGGATGAAACAGCGCTATGGCGGCGACTCCACCCGCCAGTTACAGGTGGCGGTCAACATCATCATCTACGCCCTCACCCAGGAGGGTTCCATGACCCAGCGCCTCATGCAGATGGTGAAGTAGGATAGCCCTGATCGAACCCTTTCCTTTCAGCCCCTGACCTTCTTCGGCGGTTGCCAGCGCCGCAGGTGTTTCTGCCATACCCGCGCCAGCTCCCCTCGGATCGCCAGCACGTCCTTCCACCGATCCCCGAATACCGACAGATAGTACCCGCCGGCGATCTGCTCCGGGCAGGAGAAGAGTTCGCAGCCTGCCGGGGCGGTTTCCAGCCAGCAGGCCAGCACCCGTTCGGCAAATTCGAGCCAGTCGATAAACTCCGGGGTGAACGCCCCCTTGCTGTCGAGGGCCGGGATCTGGGCGTGGTGCCCGTTGAAGGGGCGAAAGTGTAACTGGTTGGCGAACTGGATCAGGTCGGGCCGCTCGGCCAGCCGGTCCCAGTAGGGCGGGGACAGGTGTTTCACCACCGCCGGGTGGGAGAAGTCCCAGGTCATCTTGAGCGGGCGCTTCTCGGCCTTCTCGTACCCAGCGGCCAGGGCATAGGCTTTTTCAGGTGTTTCGGTGCAGGTGTCGCGGTGCACCTCCACCGACACGTCCATGCCCAGATCGTCGGCGGCGTCCATCAGCCGGCGGGCCACCTCCACCGCGCGCGCGGTGGGCGTGTCGTGGTCGAGCATCTGCACGTTGACCACCCGGGCATGGGCCGCCTTGATGGCCTTGAGCTTGCGGCGGATCTCGGGGATGCCGTTCAGGTCGGTGGTGCAGGCGAAGATCAGGCCCGAGGCCGCCACCTGTTCGGCGTTGACGATGGTGACGCGGCTGAGAAAGCCGTCGAAGCCGGCCTCCTTCACCTGGCGCAACTTGCGCTCGATGCTCCACTCCCCCTTGGCGTCGCGGTACCCCCCCAGGCTGCCCAGGGTGGCCATGTGGCGGATCACGGGTTTTTCGGTGCTCTTCTTTTCTGCCACGGGAATCATCTCCTCTTTCAGGGATGGAGTTTTTCGACCGTCTGGATAAGGGCCTGCATGAAACCCACGCAATGGGCCCGGCCCCGGTGGCCCCAGGGCGAGTCGCCGGCCACATGGGGCACGTGGTCGTCGATCATGAAGCCGTCGAAACCTACCTCCCTGAGCGTCTTCACCACTTCGAAGGTGTCCACCTGGCCGCAGTCGATGAAGGTCTCGTGGAAGTTCTCCACCGGGCCGAGCACGTCGCGGAAGTGGATGTAGACGATCTTCTGCTGGCCGCCGAAGTGACGGATGGCGCGCATGACGTTTTCGTGGCCGCCCATCTCGGACCAGCAGCCCATGCAGAAGTCCAGGCCATGATGGGGGCTGTCGAAGGTGTCCATGTTGCGTTTGAAGTCCTCGAAGCTGCTGCAGATGCGGGCGATGCCGCCCAGGGTGTTGCCGGTGGGCGGATCGTCGGGGTGCAGAGCCAGGCGGACATTGGCCTTTTCGGCCACCGGCAACAGACGCTCCAGGTACCAGCAGTAGTTGGACCACATCTCCTCGTGCTTGAAGACGCGGCCGTGGGTCAGCTGCTTGGGATCGTGGGCAGCCAACTCGAAGCGGGTGCCCCGCGCCCCACCGCGCAGCACCGCCGGCTCGGGGGTGCGCCAGACGCTGTTGGGGATCCAGTGATACCCGAGGATGGGGATGCCGGCCCGGCCCATGTTGCGCACCGTGGTGGTCATGTGCTCCAGCTGCTCTTCGCGCCCCGGCAGGCCGAGCATGATCTTGTCGTAAAAAGGAATGGGCACGTTCTCCAGCGCCATCAGCCGCAACTGGGCCGCGTCCGCCCTGGCCTTGAGGGCGGCCAGGTCCTCGTACTCCCACTGTTTGTCGCCGGGAAGTTTGGGGGTATTCATCAGAAAATCGTCGCACCCCATCTGCTTGATGAAGGCGAGCAACTCGTCTGTCAGTTCGTTGAACTGGCCCAGGCCGACGCGCATCTTGAGGGACATGGCACCAGGTCTCCGGAAAGAGAGAGAGGGATTGCAGAGGTTTAGAGCGCGGGGGAATCTGCCCAATCGTCGGGCCGGCGTCAAGCGGGGCCGCCAGTCCTGCGTGCGCTGCGGCCCTGCTCGCAACTACTCCAGCAGGGGCAGCTCCAGATAACCCTCAGCCACGAACAGACTGCCCTCGGTGGTGCCCTGGGGGGTGAGCTGTTCCAGCCGGCGGCCCAGTTCCCGCGCCGGGAGCTGGCCGGTCAGGGCAGCGGCAAAGGCGGCGCCCACCTCCTCCACCTGGGCGGCGGATTCGTGGGCGAACTCTAGGCGGAAGTGGCGGATGCCCGCCTCCAGCCAACTGTCCAGATGCCGGCTGGCCTCCTGGGCCTCGGCCCCGAACACCGTGTTGCGGCAGCCCACGTCGGCCAGCACCGGGTGGGCGCGGCCACTGGTATCGCGCAGGGCCAGGCGGTGTTTTTCGCAGGGTCGGCCACAGTCTTTGTAGCTGGTGCCGGTGGACAAAAAGCGGCAGAAGACGCAGTGCTCGGTGTGGAAGACGGGTAGGTGCTGGTACGCCACCACTTCCAATTGCTGCGGCCCGATCTGGCGGGCCAGGGTGGCCACCTGGGCGGCGTTGAGATCGTGGGTGGGGGTCAGGCGCTCTAGGCCCAACTGCAAGAGCGCCTGGGCCGAAAGGGCATTGGCCGCATTCAGGCTGAAGTCGCCGGTCAGCGGGTGACGGACCAGCGGCTGCAACTGGCGCAACAGGCCGCCGGCCCGCACCAGCAGGGGGCAGTCCAGCTTGAGCAGAAATTCGGCGATGCGCTCCTCGCCCGGCTTGAGGATGCGCGGGCTGGCCACCCGCACCGCCACCCCGGCGGCCTGCACCTGTGCCACTGCTGGGCGCAATCCATACAGATCTAAATAATCCAGGGTGAGGCTGGCCGGCCGCACCGCCAGTGCCCCTTCCAATTGTTCGGGAGTGCGGACCAGCAGGTGCAATTGCGGTTCAAGAGGCGGGGCAGACGCGGGACTCACCTGAGCGAGGGTCGCTTCCAGCAGGGCCTGCGGCGGGTGGATCTCAACCGCGGGGATCTCCCCCTGCAGCCGGGCCAACTCCTCCACCGCCTGGCGGCGCAGCGGGCCCAGCAGCGAGGCCGGCACAAAAGGAGTCCCCTCCATGTCGAGGTGCAACTCGCCCAATTCATAGGGCGTGTTGCCCAGCCGTCCCAGCTGTTCGCGCAGAAAGGCCTCGTCGAGGACGCGGTTCTGGGCCGGGGCCAGCGCTTGTTCGGCACGCACGGTCGCCCGCACCCGGGGGTCAACTGCCAACCACCACTCCAGTTCCAGCGCTGAGCCCTCGCAGGCGCGCACCCGCACCTTCAGGGACTGGCGACGCCGGGGTGTTCCGGGTTGGGTATAAGGCAGGGCAGCTTTGTCGATGTCGGGATCGTGGCTGCGCCACACCAGGTCGCCGGGCCGGATGCGGTCAAAGTCCAACTGCCCGTTGCCAAAGCGCAGCTCCACCCCGCCCTGCACCTGCACCACCTGGTACACCCGTCCCCCCTCCTCTCGCTCCTGAGGGCTCCGCCAGTGGGCTGCGTCAAAGACCAGCCCATCCCCCGGCTTGAGCAGCGCCACCCGCTGGGCCGGGGAAGGAGCCACCACCACCCCGTCGGCCAGCACCCGGGCCACCGTGCCCATCAACACCCCGCGGTGGCGCGGCGAGCGCCCGCTCACCACCTGCTGGTGGTCGGTGCCCCCGATGAAATAGGGCCCCAGCCCCCGCGAGTAGACCTGCTCCAGCTGCAACTCCTCTCCTGGGGTCAGACTGGAGCAGACTCCGGCCCAGGCCTCATCCACCGCTTTGCGGTACGCACGCGTGGTCAACGCCACGTACTCGGCGTCTTTGTACCGCCCCTCGATCTTGAGGGCAGAGATCCCCAACGCCACCAGCTGCGGCACCTGACGCAAGGCGTACAGATCGCCGGGAGAAAGCAGGTAGCGCGCCTCGCCCAGGGGTTTGAGCCGGCCATCCACGAGTAGCTCGTATGGCAGCCTGCAGGCCTGGGCGCACTGGCCGCGGTTGGCGCTGCGGCCCCCCCAGGCCTCGGAGGAGAAACACTGCCCCGAATAGGAGACACACAGGGCCCCGTGTACGAACATCTCCAGTTCGCAGTCGGTCTGGCCGCGCAGCCGGGCGATTTCCTCGATGGACAGTTCGCGGGCCAGGATCACCCGGCTGATGCCAAAGTCCTGGGCCAGGCGCACCCCTTCGGCGCTGGTGATACTCATCTGGGTGCTGCCGTGCAGGGCCAGCTCCGGAGCGATCTGGGCGGCCAGCCGTGCCATGCCCACGTCCTGCATGATCAGGGCGTCGACCCCGGCCTCGGCGATGGCGGCAATGGCCTTGGCCGCCTCGGCCAGCTCGTGGTCAAAGACCAGGGTGTTGAAGGTGAGATAGCCCCGCACCCCGCGCTGATGCAGGGTGCGCATGGCCTGAGGCAGTTCGGCCAGGGAGAAACCCACCTTGGCCCGGGCCGTGAAATGGTTCAGGCCAAAGTAGACGGCGTCGGCACCGGCTTCTACCGCCGCCTGGAGCTGGGGCCAATACCCGGCTGGACTCATCACCTCGGGCGGGCTGACAGGATCAGCTGAGGCCATAACCTGCCTGGTCAGCAGCTAGCGCCCCCGTTTGTCGGGCGTGCGCGTGCGGCGGCCAAAACCCGAGGTCGCCGGGGGCGGAGTATTGGACACGGTCCGCGAAGCGGCCGACGGCGCCGGGCGCGAGGAGGAACTGCTCTTGGACGGGGAACGGGGGGAACGGGACGGGCGCGTTGAACTTTCCGAACGAGATGGACGCGCTGGACCATCGGAACGACGCCCGGTCTTGGCCTTGGCTCGGGTGCGGTCTTCGGCCTTGTTGGCGCGCATGGCAGCCAGCCGCTCCCCAAGCGGTACTTCCAGCCGCGCCTCGGGGGTGGCCTTGTAGTCAAAGTCGGGGATGATCACCCGGGGCAGGCGCTTGCCGATGGTCCGCTCAATGCCCCGCAACTCCCCTTCCTCTTCGGGCGACACAAAGGTGAAGGCGTCGCCGGCCATCTCCGCCCGCCCGGTGCGGCCCACCCGGTGGATGTAGTCCTCGGGAGCGGCCGGCACATCGAAGTTCACCACATGCCCCAAAGCCACCACGTCGATGCCGCGGGCGGCGATATCCGTGGCCACCAGCACGCGGTACTTGCCGCTCTTGAAGCCGGCCATCACCTCGGTGCGCTGGGCCTGGGAGCGGTTGCCGTGGATGCGTTCGGCCTTGACCCCTTCCTTGATCAGGAATTTGGCCAGGCGATCAGCCCGGTGTTTGGTGCGGGTGAAGACCAGGGCCTGCCGCATCTCGCCCCGCTCGAGCAGCGCGGCAAACAGGGTGGCCTTGAGATTCTGGGGGACCGGGTACACTGCCTGGGTGATGCCCACCGCCGGGGCTGACTGGCGTTCGATATTGAGGGTGAAGGGATTGCGGAGCATTTCGCTGCTCATCTGGGCGATGGCCGGCGGAATGGTAGCGCTAAAAAAGAGGGTCTGTCGGCGGGTGGGTATGTGGCGCAGGACCCGGCGGATCTGCGGCAGGAATCCCATGTCCAGCATCCGGTCGCCCTCGTCGAGCACCAAGTATTCGAGCCCGCTGAGTTTGGCGTACTGGGACTTGAAATGATCCAGCAGCCGTCCAGGGGTGGCGACGATCACATCCACTCCGCTGCGAAAGGCGTGCTCCTGCGGACCCATGCTCACGCCCCCGAAAATGGCTGCCCCGGTGATGGGGGTGTGTACCGCCAGGTCATTGAGATCTTCCAGCACCTGGGCTGCCAACTCGCGGGTGGGGGTGATCACCAGGGCCCGGGTGGTGCCCCGGGGCTTGTCGATGAGCCGGTGCAGGATGGGCAGAAGAAAGGCGGCGGTTTTGCCGCTGCCGGTCATGGCGCAGGCCAGCATGTCGCGCCCTTCCATGGCCGGGGGAATGGCGTCGGCCTGGATCGGGGTAGGACGGGTGAAACCCAGTTCCTTGAGCCCCTTGAGCAGATCGGGGTGGAGCTTGAGATCATTAAAAGCCATGTATTCCTCAGATTTCAGAATGAGGTGAACCGATTGGCGCCGGACGCTCCGGCGCGACAGGCGCAATGCCCCAACCGATGGGGCGCTGCGGGGGCTGGCCAGGAGTAGGGCAACTAACCGCGCTCAGCCCAGCAGCTCCATACAACACTTCTTGTACTTCTTGCCGCTGCCACAGGGACAGGGATCGTTGCGGCCCACCGCCGGCAGTTGGTGGCGCACGGTTTCGCCGCGCACCGAACCATCCTGGCGAAAGCTATCCGCGTACACCGGCTCGGCCCGCTCGACCAGCCCCCTCCAGCCGGCTGCCCGGGGGAAACGGCCGGTGTCGACTAGGTAGTCGATGAACGCCCGCAGCAGTTCAGGAAAGGACTGGCGCGCCTCCAAGGGCAGGTCCAACTGGGCCACCTGCCTGAGGGCCTGTGCCACGCTCTCGGGGGTAATCCGCTCTCCCACCCGGCCGCACCAGAAGACCAACAGCGGCTCGGCGTGGTCCTTGAGGACCGGCTCCAGCAGGAAGAAATGCTCGGAAGCGCAGTATTCCTGGACCAGATCTGCCAGTTTATCCATCGGCGGATCTTCCCTGAGGGTGGCAAGGCGGCAGGCGGGGCGGCAAAAGGCCCCTATATATTATAATCCTTTTCCTGGGTTTTGCGCAGAGGTCCGGCCGAAGACATGGTCCACCGCAGCCAGCAGATCCAGTTCGCGGAAGCTGCAGCCGGTGGCCGGATCATCGATGGGAACGCCGGTTTTCTTGCAGATGGCCAGCATCACCTCGGGCAGGTTGGCCCCCTCCTCCTGCCACGGATACTGGCATTTCTCGATGGCCTCGCGCAGGATCAGAGCGCTGGCCGCCGCGTAGGCATTGGACGAGGAGGTGGCCTCGGCAGCCACTAACAAATCGGTGTTGGCGAAGCGGTCCAGGTGCGCCTCGTGCCGGCCCGGCACCGCAGCCCCGATGCCGAAGCACAGCGGCTGGCAGGCCGGCCACGAGATGCCGTCGGTATAGTGGTGGTTGCCGCAGGGGGCGCTCACCCAGATACCCAGCTGGCGCAGCAGGGCCAGGGGTTCGTCGATGGCCGTGGGCACCGGCTGCTGGTGGCGCTCGTCGTCCAGGGGCGACAGATTGACAGCGGTGATATGATAGCGCTGATAGTTCTCCGCCACCCAGCGCAGCGCCGCAGCCATGGTGGGCGCCTCCCCCTGTCCCTGCAGGTGGACGATGCTGACGCAGCGCACCTGGGCCACAAAGTTGTCGAAGGCCACGCCCAGCACCCCCTGATGGTTGAGGGAGGAGGGATACCCGACCGAGGTGCCGTGGTACCCAGGAGGCACGGGCGTGGGATCGTCGTTGTCCTCGATGCTGTTGTGGGTGGCCAGCACCTTGGGCCCCCAAGGGAGCCGCACCTGCCAGGGCGGGTCGGTCAGGTCGCAGCCGTCGTCGAGCAGGGCCAGACACTGGCCCCGGCCCCAGTTGAGCCGGCCCGCGTACCCTTGCCAGGTGTCGGTCACCCGCATCTGGGCAAAACACGGTGCATGGTAGGGCTTGCCCGGCAGGTCGGTGTGCAGTTCTCCCATCTCATGCTCCCTATTTCTGCGTGCACACCTAGGCCTGATATAAGCTGCTATCGCGCGGGATGCTTATCTTGTGCATGGCCTCGTGCTCCTCTGGTGGGCCGCCATCCGTGCCACCCGGTGTCGGGCAACCCCGGAAATGTATGGAAGAACCGCTTCCCCAAACCCGCCCCTACCGGGGTTGTTCACTGCGCGCCACCCTGCTGGGCCTGGCCCTGTCGGCCTTCATGGGCCTGGCCATCCCCTATGGGGACATGATCATCAAAGGCTCGCAGATGGGGGTGTGGAACACCAACCCCGGCGCGCTTTTCCTCTTCTTTGTGCTCACCGCCCTGATCAATGTGGGGCTGGGTTTCCTCCGCCGCGACTGGGCCCTGGACAAAAGCGAACTGGCGGTGGTCTACATCCTGTTGTTAGTGGCCAATACCCTGCCGGCCCGCGGTTTTGCCGCCCTGGTGCCGCCCATCGCCACCGGCGCCGCCTACTACGCCAGCCCCGAAAACGACTGGAAAACCCGCCTGCTGCCCCACTTGCCCGGCTGGGCCACGGTGCAGGACGAGCAGGCCATCTGGCAGTACTACGAGGGGATCGACCGCGGCACCGCCATCCCCTGGGGTGCCTGGGTCCTACCCATCGCCTGCTGGCTGCTCTTCGCGCTGGCACTCTACCTGGTGATGGTCTGCCTCTCGGTGATCCTGCGCCGGCAATGGGTGGAACGCGAACGGCTAGTATATCCAATGATGCAGCTGCCCCTGCATATGCTCCAGGACGACGCACAACACTCTCCGCTCAAACCCTTCTTCCGCCAACCGGTCATGTGGATCGGCTTTGCCCTGCCCTTCCTCATGGTCAACATCAACGCCCTACACGCCTACCTCCCCTACTTCCCCACTCTCACCACCGACTTTGGCGGCATGTTGCTCTTCCGCGACTCGATCTGGGTCAACTTCAGCCTCAGCTTCACCGTGCTGGGCTTCTCGTACCTGATCAGCCGCAATATCGCCGCCGGCCTCACCTTTTTTTATTTGCTCAATGTGCTGGAGCAGGGCACCTTTCGTATGGTCGGCGTCAAGATCGACCCCGGGCCGGTGGGCGCTTTCGGCTACTACGGCCAGGCCATCGTCATCTACCAGGCCATGGGCGGCATGATCGTATTGGTGCTGATGGGCCTGTGGAACGCCCGGCAGCATCTGCGCGAAGTGTGGCGCAAGGCCTTTACCGGCGACCCGGCCATCGACGACTCGGGGGAGATCCTCTCCTACCGCCATGCCGTCTGGGGCGGACTGGGTGGATTGCTGGTCATGGGCATCTGGCTCTGGCAGGCCGGCCTGCCCCTGCTGGTGGTGCCGCTCTTGCTCTTCACCTGTTTTGTCGTCTTCCTGACCATCACCCGCGTCGTGGTCGAAGGCGGGGTGGCGGTGATGTTCCCTCCCATCACCGGACCCGACTTCACCGCCGCCGCCGTGGGCACCAGCCTGCTGGGACCCCGGGGCGGGGCCAGCCTGGCCACCACCTACGTGTGGGGCACCGACGTGTTGATCTTGTTGATGACCGCCTGCAGCAACGGTCTGAAGCTGGCCGAACTGGTCACCCGGCACAAGCGGCGGCTCTTCTGGGCCATCATGGCCACCACTGCCCTCACCATTCTGGTAGCGCTGTGGATCAGGCTGGAGATCGGGTACCGGCACGGGGCCATCAACCTCAACTGGTTCTACGCCGACAACTGCGCCCAGTACCCCTACCGCTTTATGGAACTGGTGGTCGCCAACTCGGGCGGGCCCCATCTGGAGGGCCTGGTGCAGGTGGGAGTGGGGGCGCTGATCATGGCCGGGCTGGAGTTCCTGCACTACAAGTTCGCCTGGTGGCCCTTCCATCCCCTGGGCTTTCCGATCAGTTCGGCCTTCGGGCCCATGTGGTTCAGCGTCTTTGTGGCTTTCCTGCTCAAAAGCACGGTGCTCAAATACGGCGGCCCCACCCTCTATCGCCGCACCCTGCCCTTCTTTTTTGGGCTGATCCTGGGCGAAATCGTGCCGGCGGGGATCTGGCTGCTCATCGACTGCTTCACCGGCAAAAGCGGCAACGTGCTGGGCACCTTCCTGGGCTGACCGCCCGTCGGTGAGGGGAAAGTTGGCGGTGTGGACGGGAAGAGATTAGTATAACAAAAGAAATCGCCTCGGTTTTGGGCGTGGGACCAGACACGGGAAAGAGAGGACAAACCATAGATGAACGCACAGTTTACCTTCATAGACTGGCTAATGCTGATCATGCCCACCGTGGCCCTGCTGGTCATCGGCTGGAAGGTGCAGCGGCACATGAAGGCGGTGTCCGACTTCATGTCCGGGGGACGTGTGGCCGGCCGCTATCTGCTGACCACCGCCGACGGGGCCGCCGGTCTGGGACTGATCTCGGTGGTGGCCCTCTTTGAACAGTGGTACAAGTCGGGCTTCGCCATCGGTTTCTGGAGCGCGGTCAGTATTCCCATCGGCATGGTGATGGGGTTGGTGGGGTTTGTGACCTACCGCTTCCGCGAGACCCGGGCCATGACCCTGGCCCAATTCTTCGAGATGCGCTACTCCAAGCCCGTGCGTATCGTCGCCGGGGTGCTGGTCTACCTTTCGGGCCTGATCAACTACGCCATCTTCCCCGCCGTGACCGGCCGCTTCTTCATGTATTATTGCAATCTGCCGCTGAGTTACAACTTCCTGGGCATCCCGGGTTTCGCGCTCTCCACCTACGGCACGATCATGGCCATCTCCCTGATCGTGGCCCTGACCATCGTCATGCTGGGTGGCCAGGTCACCACCATGGTCACCGACTGTGTGCAGTTTATCTATTGCTACTTCATCTATACGGTCATCTTTATCGCCATCTTCGTGTTCTTCAACATGGACCAGTTCCAGACCGCCATGCTCTCCCGGCCTCCGGGGGAATCCTTCGTCGATCCCTTCGACACCGCCAAACTGACCGACTTCAACGTCCTCTACGTCATCCTGGGCATCCTGATGGGCCTGTACCTGCGCCAGGCCTGGCAGGGCAATCAAGGTTTCTACACGGCGGCCAAAAACGCCCACGAGCAGAAGATGGCCGGGGTGCTGGGCACCTGGCGCAACGGCTTCATCATGCTGGCCTTTTCGCTCCTGGCCGTGGCGGCCTACACCTTCATGAACCACCCCGACTTCTCGGTACAGGCCAAGGCGGTGACCGACGAGTTGGCAGCGCGCATCAATTTCGATAACCCGACTACCACCGAGACCATCCGCACCCAGATGCTGGTGCCTGTAGCCCTGCGGCACATCCTGCCCATCGGCATCACCGGGCTCTTCTGCGCCGGCATGCTCTTCCTGGCCGTCAGCACCGATTGCACCTACCTGCACTCCTGGGGCACCATCTTCGTGCAGGACGTGATCCTGCCCAATAAGAAAAAACCCTTCTCCAGCCCCCGCCGGCAGATCCTCATTCTCCGGTTGTCCATCCTCTTCGTCGCCGTCTTCGCCTGGTTCTTCAGCATGTTCTTCAGTCAGACCACCTATATCCTGATGTTCTTTCAGCTCACCGGGGCGGTGATGTTCAGCTGGGCCGGGGCGCTGATCCTGGGGGGACTCTACTGGAAGAAGGGCACCACCGAGGCGGCGATGGTGACCATGGTCGTGGGCGCTGCCCTGGCCATTGCCGGCTTTCTCGCCCAGCAGTACTGGCCCGACGCCATCTACCCCTGGCTCAGCACCAACGCCCCCGGCTTCTTGGCCTGGTTCAAGTCTTCGTTGGAAGGCCTGGGGGATGCCCTGCCCATCGCCGAGTGGCATGTGACCTCGGACCGTTTCCCCATCAGCGGGCAGGAGGTGGCCTTCCTCACTTCCTTTTCCAGCCTGATCGTCTACGTGGTGGTCTCGCTAGTGACCTACAAAGAGCCCTTCAACATGGACCGCATGTTACACCGGGGCCAGTACCGCCACCAGGAAGCCGCCGAGATCGTCAACACCGGCACCATCCCCCAATGGCAGCGCACCTTCCTGGGCATCGACGAGCAGTACACCCGCGGCGACCGCCTGATGGCCTGGTCGGTCTTCACCTGGTCCATGCTCACCTTTGCCCTCTTCCTCTTTGCCGCCGGCTACAACCTGTTGATCGGCCACTGGAGTCCCCAGGGGTGGTTCGACTGGTGGAAGTGGAATTCGGTGTACCTCGCCGCCCTGGTGGGGGCGATCACCACCGTGTGGTTCACCTGGGGCGGTCTACGCGATCTCAAGGCGCTCTTCAAAAGCCTCAACGCCCTGGAGCGCAACGTGCTGGACGACGGCCGGGTGATCGGCCATATCAGCGCCGACGACGTGGCCAAGGTGGAGCAGGTGGAACACCGCACCATCGCCGAGGCCCATCAGACTGAGCAGGGAAAAAAGGAGGAAGGGGAGTAAACGCGACCTGAGGCCGGGGCCCGGCTCAGCCGCTGGCCTAGGCGCAGTTGCGCACCACCTTCAGCAGGGCCGCGCCGAAGCGCTCGGCCTTGGCCGGACCGATGCCGTGGGCCAGCAGCAACTCGTCGAGATTGGCCGGGCGCAAGAGGGCGATGTCGCGCAGGGTGCGGTCACTGGCAATCACGTAGGGGGGCACCTGCTCCTCGCGGGCGGTTTCGATGCGAAAGGCCCGCAGGGCCTCGAAGAGGCTCCGCCCTGCCACGTCCAGTCCGGCCGCCTTTTCCTCCCCGGCGCGGCGCGACTTGCGAGAACGCCCCACCGGCGCCTCCTCGGCCGGGGCGCTGAGGGGGGGCAGCAACAGCCGCGCCGGCCGTTGGGCGTGGATCACCGCCAGGCCCTCCTCCGTGACCACTACCACCGGATGCTCCCCACCCTGAAAGTCGGCCCAACCAGCGGTCACGCAGCGGCGCAGCAGCCGCAGCAGCCATTCTTCTCCGTACTCGGCGAGGGTGCCAAAAGTGGGCGTCTGGTCTAAACCGGCCCGCGTTAGACGCTCGTCCGCCACCCCGCACAGCAGCCTGGCCGCCGCCTGGATGCCAAAGCGGCCCTGCACCCGGGCAATGCCGCACAGGGCTTTGCGCACGATGGTCTCCGCCTCTGCCGGGTTCCCTCCCTGTCCCTCCAGCTCCAGGCAGATATCGCAGTGACCGCAGCCCTTCAGGGTCTCCTCGTCGTCGCCAAAGTAGCGCAAGAGGGCGTCGTGCCGGCAGGCCCCGCCCTCGGCCCAACGCATCAGTTCGAGGAAGAGATTCCAGCGGTGGCGCACCATCTCCGCGTCGAGCACCCGCCCTTCCACCTCCCTTTCGATGAGGTGGCGGCGCAGGGCCATATCGCCTGGGGAGATCAGCAACAGGCAGGAGGCATCCTCCCCGTCGCGGCCAGCGCGGCCGGCTTCCTGGTAATAGGCTTCGACCGAATCGGGCGGGGCCAGGTGGATCACACCGCGCACGTCTGGCCGGTCGATGCCCATGCCAAAGGCGTTGGTGGCCACCACCACCTCCACCCGGCCGGCGGCAAAAGCGATCTGCACCTCCTCGCGCACCGCCCCCTCCATGCCGGCGTGGTAGCCCAGGGCCTTCCAGCCCTCCCGGGCCAGCCGCCCGGCCTCCTCCTCGGTGCTGCGGCGGGTGGGCGCATAGATGATGGCCGTGCCCGTTGCCCGGCCGGGCCCTCCCAGGCATTGGCCGAGCAGAGCGTCCACCTGCCCTTGGCGCTGGCGCTTACTGCTGATCTCGCGCACCCTGAAGGCCAGATTGGGACGGGCAAAACCGTGAATGCGCTGCGGGGTTTGGGGCGACAGGCCCAGACGCGCCAGGATCTCGTCGCGCACCACCGGGGTAGCCGTAGCCGTGCAGGCCAGCACCCGCGCCTGGGGCAATTGCTGGAGCAGATTGCCGATCTGGAGATATTCGGGACGGAAATCATGGCCCCACTGGCTGATACAGTGGGCCTCGTCCACCGCTACCAGTGGACAGGAGAGCCGGCCCAAAAGGGCGCGGAAGGCACCGTGGCCCAGGCGCTCGGGGGCCACGTAGACCAGCCGGTACTCCCCCCGCGCTGCGGCGGCCAGGCGGCGGCGCAGTTCGTCGGGCTCCAGGGTGCCGGCCAGGTAGGTGGCCGACACGCCGCGCTCTGCCAGGGCCAGCACCTGATCGTGCATCAATGAGATCAGCGGGGAAACGACCAGGGTGGTGCCCGGCAACAGGGTGGCCGGCAGCTGATAGATGAGGCTCTTGCCACCCCCCGTGGGCGCCACTAGCAGCAGCCGGCCCTCGGTCACTAGGGTCTCAATGGCCTCGCGCTGTCCCGGCCGGAAGCAGTCAAAGCCCAGGCGCTTGAGGCCGGCCTCCAGGTCTAGTGCGGGCGGTATGGTTTGCACCTGAAGTCCTTGTCACCGCTCACTGCTTCCTCAAGGGCCGGAAGAATTCGCGCAGATCCCCGGCCATCTCCTCGGCCCGCTCGTGGATGGCGAAATGCCCCCCCACCGGGAACTCGGTGAAGCGGACCAGGTTGTAGTACTTCTCGGCCCGCTTGCGCACGATGGGCACGATCTCGTGGGGATAGGCGGCGATGGCGGTGGGCACCTCGATGCGCTGCCCCGGCTGCAGCTCCCAGGGGTGGTAGTAGGACTCGCTGTAGATACGAATGGCCGACCAGAAGGAGTTGGTCACCCAGTACATCATCACATTGGTGATCAACATGTCCATCGAGAACAACTTTTCGAAGTCGTCGCCCCAGCCGCTCCAGGCCCGCCACTTCTCGATGATCCAGGCCGCCATGCCCACGGGCGAGTCGGTCATGCCAAAGGCCAAGGTCTGCGGCCGGGTCATCTGCACGTGGCAGTAGGCAGCCTCGTCGATCCAGTAGCGCTCGGAGTTCTTCCAGTAGCGGAGCAGGTCCGGGTCTTCGGGTTTGAGGGGGGCCAGCTTCATACCCAAGCCCCGCAGCAGGTCCGGATCCTTTTCCTCGGCGGTCCGCTCGTCGCACAGCCGCTGGTACAGGCAGTTGAAATGAATGCCGATCAGGTTGTCGGGGCAGAGAAAACCGTAGGGCGCGGTGAGAATGCCGCCCCAGTCCCCCCCCTCGAGGCCGTAGCGCGAAAACCCCAGCCCCTCGGTCATCAACTTGTCGTAGATGGCGGGGTGGTGCTGAAAGCCGAAGCCCAGTTCCTTGGGCGGGTCCGACAACCCGAAGCCGATGAGCGAGGGCACCACCACCGTGAACGCATCGGCCGGGTCTCCCCCGTGCGCCCCCGGGTCGGTGAGCAGGGGCAGGATCTTGAGCAGCATGGTGAAGGACCAGGGATACCCGTGCATCATAAACAGCGGCATCGGGTCGGGGCCCTTGCCCTCCTGCCGGATGAAATGGATGCCTAGCCCATCCACCTCGGCCTTGAAATGGGCGTACCTATTGAGCTGGGCTTCCTGGGCGCGCCAGTCGTAGGCCTCGATCCAGTACTGGACCAGCCGCTTCATGAAGGAATGGTCCATCCCCCGTTGCCAGCCGGTATTGGGCAACTCACCGGGCCAACGGGTGCGGCGCAGGCGTTCGTCGAGATCGTCGAGCACCTCCTGGGGCACGTCGAGGCGGTAGGGTTCGATTTTCATGATCCCGTCACTCCCCCTTGTTGATGAGGGCCTTCTCGATGCGGCGGTCGGGGATGAACCAGATCGCCGCCACCAGGATATACAGGGCAAAGGACAACCACCAACCGACCCAGGTGAGCGGGATGCCGATGGCGTAGATCACCAGCGAGATCTTGCCCTTGAAATCCCCGCCCACGGCCGTGGCCAACGCCGAGTCCTTCCCGTGGTGGCTGATCAGCGATTGGCTGAGGACATAGTAGGCAACCCCCGCCATCAGCAGCACCACCCCGTAAAGCGCGATCGGCAGCGGAGACTGGTGGTTCTCCCCCGCCCAGTTGGTGACAAAGGGGAAGAGCGAGAGCCAGAAGAGCAGATGCATGTTGGCCCAGAGGATCTTGCCGTTGACCTGGCGCACCGCCTGGAACATGTGGTGGTGGTTGTTCCAGTAGATGCCCACGTACACGAAACTGAGCACATAGCTGACAAACACCGGCAGCAGGTGCAGCAATGCCGGCAGATCGTCGCCATGCGGGACCTTCAGTTCCAGCACCATGATGGTGATGATGATGGCGATGACCCCGTCGCTGAAGGCCTCCAGACGTCCTTTGCCCATATCAGGGATCTCGCTTTAGGAGTGTTTGATAAAGGTGCCAGCGTTCAGTTCGGCGTAGGCCAGGCGCAACTGCTCGTTGGTGTTCATGACGATGGGCCCGCGCCAGGCCACCGGCTCTTGGAGGGGCTTGCCCGAGACCAGCAAAAACCGGATCCCTTCCTCCCCGGCCTGCACCCGCACCTCGTCGCCCGAGTCGAAGAGCACCAGCGACCGGTTGCCGGTCTGCTCCACCGCTTCGATGCCCTGCACCCCCACCCTCTCGGTCTGCACCGGCAGGGGCTGTGAGGCATCGCGAAAACTGCCGGCCCCCTCAAAGACGTAGGCAAAGGCGTGCCGGTAGGTCTCCACTGGCAGGGTCTTGCTCTGCCCGGGGGGGACCCACACATCCAGATAACGCGGGTCCGCCGCCACTCCTTCCACCGGCCCGGTCTTGCCCCAGAAACTGCCGCAGACGATACGCACCTGCGTGCCGTCGTCGTCGGTGATCTCGGGGATCTCGGCCGAGTTGACATCCTGATAGCGGGGAGAGGTCATCTTGTGCGAGGAGGGCAGATTGGCCCACAACTGGAAGCCGTGCATCCTCCCCTTCGGGTCGCCCTTGGGCATCTCCTGGTGCAGGATGCCGCTGCCAGCGGTCATCCACTGCACGTCGCCGGCGCCCATGGTGCCGCGATTGCCCAGGCTGTCGCCGTGATCCACGGTGCCGGCCAGCACATAGGTGATGGTCTCGATGCCCCGGTGCGGATGCCAGGGGAAGCCGGCCAGGTAATCGCCGGGGTTGTCGTTGCGAAAATCGTCGAAAAGCAGAAAGGGATCAAACTTCTCCGTCTCCCCAAAACCAAAGGCGCGGCGCAACCGCACCCCTGCCCCTTCGACGACGGGTTTGGCCTGGATGATCTGTTGGACGGCTCTGATCGACACGGCTGCCCCTCTAGGGTGTCTGCGATCCTTGGGCTTCGATATAGACCGAATAGAGCGACTGGCTGCCGGCCATAAAGAGCCGGTTTTTGCTGCGCCCGCCAAAACACAAGTTGGCGCAGGGCTCGGGCAGGTGGATGCGGCCGATCAACTCGCCCTGCGGCGTCAGCACGATCACCCCGTTATTCTCTCGCTCTCCCCAGCCACTGCTGCTCCACAGATTGCCGTCGCGGTCGCAGCGGATGCCGTCGGCAAAGCCGGGTTTCATGTCGATGAACTCCCGGCCGCCCTTGAGGCTCTTCCCACCCGTCACGTCAAAGACGCGGATGTGGGAGGGGGCGTGTTCGTTGTGAGTCACGCCGGTGTCGACAATGTACAGCTGCTGCTCATCGGGCGAGAAACACAGGCCATTGGGTTTGGCGAAGTCGGCGGCGACCACCGCGGCTTTGCCGCTGATCGGGTCTAGCCGGTACACGTTGGCCGGCAGCTCGGGCTCGGCCTTGAAGCCCTCGTAATTGAGCAGGATGCCGTACCCCGGATCGGTGAACCAGACCGCCCCGTCGCTGGCCACCACCACATCGTTGGGGGCGTTGAGCGGCTTGCCCTGGTAACTGTCCATCAGCACCGTCACCGTGCCGTCGTACTCGGTGCGAGTGATGCGCCGGGTGCCGTGTTCACAACTGACCAGCCGGCCCTGACGGTCGCGGGTGTGGCCGTTGCTGTAGTTGGAGGGTTGGCGGTAGGTGCCCATCTGGCCGGTGGCCTCGTCCCAGCGCAGGATGCGGTTGTTGGGGATGTCGCTGAAGAGCAGGCAGCGCGCATCGCCGAACCACACCGGCCCTTCGGCCCAGCGCGCCCCGGTCCACAGGCGTTCGACGGCTGTGTTGCCCATCAGGTACTTCTTGAACCGTTTATCCAGCACCTCGATACACGGATCGGGATAGAGCGAAAGGCCGCGCTCCCAGCGCGGATGGAGTGGATCGGTCCACTGGTCCATGAATGCTCCTCTAAAAAAGGAACTCCGGCAGAGCGATTGCCGCTGCCGGACTAAGTATGCAACGCTCTCCTGTTCCCGTCAAACAAGTGCCAGCGTCTAATCGAGAGCCTGCTGATCCTCATTCAGATGGCACTTTTTGTACTTCTTTCCGCTCCCACACCAGCAGGGCTCGTTGCGCCCCAACTTGCCAGCCCCATCCGCGCGAAAGGTCTGTTGCAGATAAGGGGAGGCAGACAAGTTCCGGCGCTCAAACAGCCGTATGCGGTTCTGCCGCACCGCCTCGACCTTTTGCTCCTGGACCGAGCTGAGTTCCCCTCCCAGGTCCCTGATCGCCGCCGCAAACTCGATTACCGCGTCGTCGCCAAAGGGGGTGCCGTCCTCTCCGATCTGCCACTCATCCAGGGCCTGGGTCAGCGGCGCCTCCGCATCGAGATCCCGGACCCGGCCGGCCGCACGGACCACAAAGGCGTCCTTCTCCAACATGTAGTTTTTGACCTGCACCTGGACCGGGCCCCTGTTGTCCTCCGCATCTTTCAGGAATATGGTGATGGCTGCGGCATCAAACGTATCGCCGATTCCCGAATAGGGAGGGTATCACTGCCCCAGGTGGCGGCTCCTGGGATTTGACCGCGGTCGGGAGCGCTTCCTGGGCGGCAAGGGCAACCACAAGACCGCATCCTCTGTCTACCTGCTGACCGGGCTGATCAAGTGCAGCGAGTGCGGCGGGAACTTCATCATGAGCAAGCAGCGGGGTGCCAATCCCGCCAGCCAGTACTTCTACTACCGCTACAACTACCACAACCGCCGGGGCAACGCCGTCTGCACCAACATCGTTGGGTTGGAACGGGATCGGCTGGAACAGGCAGTGGTCGGTCTCCTGCAGCAGGAGGTACTTGTACCGCGTCATCGACCAGGCCATCGTTGCCGAGGAAGACCGGGCCGCGGTCTACACAGCGGTCAGCGCGTACTACAACGGCCTGAGCGACGCCGAGCAAGGGCTCCTCGGGTGGTCGCGGAGCACCCTCAACGCTACCGTCGAGAGCCGCCTGACCCGATGGTGGCGCTACTTCCTCACCTTCGATCCGGCGGTGTACTTGGCGCAGGTCAAGTGTCCGGTCCTGGCTCTCAATGGCGACCAGGATCTCAATGTCGTCGCGGCAGAGAATCTTGCTGCCATCGACCGGGCCTTGACCGTGGCCGGGAATACCGACTACCGCGTGGTCCAGCTGCCCGGCCTCAATCACCTGCTCAATAGCAACGGGGAAGTCGAGCCCGCCGACACCACCCGAGCCATCGAAACCATCAGTCTGGAGGTGCTCGACCTGGTCTCCTCCTGGATCCGCGAGCACGCTGGGTTGGGGCCTTGGGGCACTGCCGTCGAGGAACACGCCATCACCCTGCCGCAGGCGCTCTCCTTGGCGCAGAACTACCCCAACCCCTTCAACAGTGATACCGTGATCCGCTTTACCCTGCCCAACAGCGGGGCCGTGGAACTGGGGCTCTACAACCTGGCCGGGCAGCGGGTGGCACGGCTGGCGTCGGGGATGCGAGCGGCCGGCTCCTATGCGGTGAATTGGGACGGGCGGGACGAGCAGGGGGAGGAACTGGCCAGCGGGGTGTATCTGTATCGGCTACAGGTGGGGGCCGCAGTGGTAACGCGGAAGCTGGCGCTGCTCAGGTGAGTAGCCAGCGGTGTCTCTCAGGGATCAGATAGTTCCGGATTAACGAGCTCCTGATACTGGGCAGCGTGCTGCGGGCAGCCCACTCCGGGCCTGGCGGGCCTCAGGTGGGCACCCGCCCTCGCACCCTGCCCAGGTGGGGGCTGCTGGTTGGCGGAGGTGCCGGCTGGGTATTCGTGCCGGCGAATAACTATTCGAGAACCGCCCACTTTGGGCCCCTGCTTTCACCCGTCTTCGCTGCCGATCGCCGATTGCGGGGCATTTGGGGGGCCTCCGCCCAGGGTTCAGGCTATCGATAATACGCATACCGGCGAATTTGATTGTCCCGTCCTGTTTGTATACATTACCAACAAGAGGAGCCAAGATGATGAAGGCAAAGAGCGTGGCAAGCAGCGGTAAGGTGGTCAGTGGGCGGGTTGAACTGGAGACGCACCGCGTTTTGGAGCAGATGGCCAGGATTCAGGAACGGACCATCGGCTACCTGGTGCGCAAGGCGATGGAGGAATACGTGGCGAGGCATACCCCGACGCAGAAAAAGGCGGGAGGCTGACTATGGCGCGGATCATCGGTTACCTCAGGGTATCCACTGACGAACAGGTCACCAGTGGTCTGGGTCTGGAGGCGCAACTGGAAGCCATCCAGGGGCCGCTGGTGGCCCGGTGACGGTCTATCGGGATGAGGGGTAAGTGGTAGCAGTCCCCAGCGCCCTGGCCTCCTGGCCGCCCTGGAGGCCCTCAGGAAGGGCGATATCCTGATGGTGGCCAAAAGGGACCGGCTGGCGCGGGATATGATGCTCTCTTGCTGGATCCAGAAAGAGGTGAAGCGCCGTGGGGCGAGGGTGGTGAGCGTGGCGGGGGAGGGGACCGAGAGCGATGACCCGTCAGCGGTGTTGATGGGTCAGATGATCGATGCCTTCGCCCAGTATGAGCGCAGCATCATCGGGGTGCGGACCGCAGCAGCCCTGGCAGCCAAGCGGCGGCGGGGGGAGAAGACTGGGGGGATGTCCCCTTTGGCTACAAATTGGCCCAGGATGGCATCCACCTGATTGAGGATGCCGATGAGCAGCGGGTGCTGGAGTTGGTGCGCGAACTACGGGACCGGGGTTGGTCGTTGCGCCAGATCGGTGCCGAGCTGGAGCGCAGGGGGACATTGACCAAGACGGGGAGGGGAACATGGCACCCGAAGGTGGTGGCGGGGCTGCTGAATCGGGCGGCATAACGGGAAAAACTGTTACCCTTGGAACTTTACGTGGCACCAGTGAGAAAGTAGCAGGAGATTGAGGTGGACAAGACTAAGTTGAAGGAGTTGGACAGGGCCACTTGGAGGCGCGGGTGGTGACAAGGCGAAAATAGACTCACCACCATCCATAACAGGTTGCGCGGCACGTTCCTACAGCATTTGACAGTGCCCACAATAGTATTATATATTTGAACAGGTATGTGTTTGGGGTGGCCTAGTCTTAGACCACCCCAACACTGTAACGAAACAACATGTTCTGCGGGTGCTGGTCCCAGGTTTATGGGACTACTGGCCCCCGACCCTTGAGGAGGGGAACCAGCCTGATCTACCGATCAGGCCGTGGTTTTTTTCTCAAAAGTCGGGGGCTTTTTCGTTTTCCCTCACAACATGGAGGTAATGCATGCAACCCCAGCTAAAAGCTGCGATCTACGCTGCGGGGATGACCCAGAAGGGTCTTGCCAAGAGAGTCGGAATCTCGGAATTGGACCTCTCCAGGATCGTCACCGGGCGCAAGGTCCCGGCACCCCCACTGCGGTCAAGGATCGCCGCTGCCCTTGGCCGAAGCGAGGGTGATCTCTTCAAGCCCATGGAGGAGGAGGTGACCGCATGATAGCCGATCCTGACCATCAGTCGCGGATCCCTGACCAGGTGGCCGTTGGGTCCCAACCTGCTTTGCCCCGGTTGGCGGGGGGCTATATCCAAAAGCAACGATCCCCCTTCCGCGAACTCCTGCAGAAAATACCTCCCAGGTTACGTGCCAATGCCTGGGCATTTTGGGACTTGGCGTTGATGCGCTGCAACTGGGAGGACGAGGCGGGAGGGTTGAGGCGCGGCCAGTTTTACTTCGGAAGACAGGAGATGGCAGAAGAGCTTGGGCTAACACCTCAAAAATTCCGCACCGTTTTGAAGAGGTTCTGCGACCTGGGAGAACTAACCATCCAGGCAAATAACCATGGATCACGCGGAACTGTTGATCAGTTCAACATTTACGTCGAACCCCATGGCGGTTCTGGCATAGGGAATGGCTCCAAACTAACCCGCCAACAACCAGCAGATAACCAGCAACTAACCACTCTAAAGAACCTGAGAGCAGAAGAGCTTGAGAGAAGAGAGTATAGCCCCGAAGCTCGTAGAGCTTCGGGCCCTGGGAACGCTGACGCATTCCCAGCTGCGCATACAGAAATTAGGGAAAGGCCAGCATTGAGTGAGAATCTCGTAGCGGCTCTTGAAGCGTTAGGCTATGGCTTTAGGCGAGAGGGGTATCGAAGTGCGTGTTACGAGTTCATAACGTCAGAAGATCGAGGCGAGAGTGCGGTCTGGTTCGCGTTGAACAAGGTGTGGGAGCGCTATGACAACGACACTATTCGTACATCCCCTGAGGTGCTACTTCTGAGCATCTTCCGCAACGGACTGATGCCTGATGAGCAGTACCGCTTGGCGCAGGGTGAAGAAAGGTAACGGAAGTTTCGCCCTCCACTGCACCGACAAGGAGACGATCATGAAAAGCGGCTTTGACCAACACCAGCAGCCCTATCGCAGGGTCCCGATCTACCCGCACATAGCCCCAGCGCGGTCCCACGGCTCGTCTCCCTGCATCGAGTGCGGCGGGGCGGTGAACTATACCCCAGACCAGCCCTGCCTCTACAGCGGCCATGGGGCGGTGCTATGCCTCAACTGCGGGGCTGCCTATGCCCCTGAGTTGGTGGCAATGCTGTTGGTGGCAGGGCAACCAGGGGCCGATGCAGGGTGAACTGGACTGGGCGGTGCAGCCCGTGCCCCGGCTCCTTTTTTCGGGTCGGCGATCTCGGCTTTGGGGGCGCTGCCCAAAGGAGACCTCGCTCCCGAACGCCACAATTCTGAAAGGCATTTTTCCACCCTGCGGTGGGGACCACCTCCACCACCCAAGCGCAGTTCAA
The DNA here is from genome assembly GCA_009691525.1 of Candidatus Latescibacterota bacterium. Classification (GTDB taxonomy): domain Bacteria; phylum Latescibacterota; class UBA2968; order UBA8231; family UBA8231; genus SICG01. The sequence continues at coordinate 25,987 of SICG01000051.1, forward strand.
CCTTGGCTTGGCCTACTTGCGCGCAGGCCAACTCGACCTGGCCAGGCAAGTCTACGCCGAAGGAATCAGGAGGTACAGTGCGCCCCAAGCTGCACAGGTCGGAGCAGTCGAGGACCTTCGACAACTCATCAACC
>SICG01000052.1 GCA_009691525.1 Candidatus Latescibacterota bacterium
GGTGCCTCCAGTTACACAAGGTGCCGGCGGCAAGCCCGAGCCGGCGGGCGGCCTGGGGGGTGGTCAGCAGGCACTTGTCAGAAGACTTGGGGTCACTCATATGCTGTTCGCTCCTGTGAGAAAAAAAGAAGCCCTGTTGATCTGAGTTAAAGAAACACGATCAACAGGGCTTCTGTCGAAGTACAGATTCTTACACCAATTTCACCTTTTTGTACTAGTCAGTTTTCCAATTTTCCTTTTCACCTCATCGATCTTCCGTTTGAAGTTGTTGGCTTTATTGTCGTTGTGGCTCCCGCCGTTTTTGGGTGGTTCCTCAAACCCTTCAATCCCCAAATAGTAGAGAATCTTTGCTCCGTTATGCTGCAACCTGGGGGTTTTGTGCTCTTTCATTTTCAGGTATACTATGTAGGCGGTCAGTTCTATATCAGACGTGGTAATTTCTGAGAGATTCGGCGTTTGCTCAGTTAGTTCTCGAAGGTTCTTTTCCAGATCCTGGAGTTGTTTTTCTGCTTCCTGAATCGTAGAGATGACCTCTCGTGTATCATAGGCCGGCATTGTTGCCAGTGTCCTAATAGCGTGGAGGCGCAGAGGTTCCATTTCCCTCACTTTGCCAAGCCGCAGGGCTTCCCTTCCTGCTTTTTTCACCCTCCCTCTCTGCAGGATTTTGCGGGCCTCTTGTAGCGAGGAAAGGGAATCTCCATATCGCTGAATCATCAGTTGGGAAAAATCAACCAAAGACCTATAGGCAGCGATACTTTCGATTTCCTGTCTGAGTTCCTGTTCATCTATCCCGATAGCCCTAAAGAACTCCGCCTTTTCCTCAAAAAAGGTCAGATTCTTTCCGCTTCCCATTCTCCCTCCTGCCAAGGAAGAAAACGGGCCACCCACTGGAGAGGCACTGAATGGGAAGAGTTCCTCCCTCTGACCCCAGTCCCTGGTGACCATCTGGTGACTATGCTTCTTCTTTTTGTGTCCCTCTGGTGACTCATCGCTCTTCATCCTACTTTACTCGACATAACGGGCAAGTGCAAGAGAGAAGGGCAGTTATGCGCAGGCTGTTGAAAAACCTGATGTTTGCGTAACCGCCCTGATTCGGACTTCAAATCCGTTGTGGCGGCGCGAGAGCGCCGTTAGGTGGGTTCGATTCCCACACGTTCCCGCCAAAAAAATAAATACGCTCTAAATGAAAGGGCTGCATGCTGACCATAGCGTGCAGCCCTTTCATTTAAATGGTCGTCATCGGCGGGCCAAACAAGACCGCATAAAGCCGGCAAGATGTTCGATGGCTTCCTGGCTTTCGGGGAGTTCGCGGATCTGAAACACATGGACCATGCCCGGCCAGACTTCGAGCGTCACCTCGACCCCGTCAGCGCGGGCCTTGGCCGCCACGCGGATGCTATCATCCCGAAGCATCTCATGCTCGCCGACTTGAACCAGCAGGGGCGGAATGCCAGTGAAGTCGCCAAATACCGGTGAGGCAAGCGGGTTGCGGGGATCCGTCTCCCCAAGATAGAGGTCCGCGAACACGGGCATACACCGGGCACTGCAGATGGGGTCTTCTTCGGACCGGATGGACTCGCTGGCCAGGGTCAGATCAGTACAGGCCGACAGGGGCATACCCGCTAGCGGCAGTGGCCGGCGGCGGTCTCGCAGCGCCAGCAGTGTCGCCAGGGTCAAGCTGCCCCCGGCCGAATCCCCGGCGATGAAGGTTGCCCTGGCGGGTGCCTGGCCGTACGGTCCCGAGACGATGATCTGCTCGTGGGCGCGGATGCAGTCTTCAATCGCGGCCGGGAAGGGGTGTTCCGGCGCCAGCCGGTAGTCGGGCAGGAGAACGGCACATTGTGCCGCCGCCGAGAGGTGGGCAGCGAGGGGAAGGTAGTTTGCCGCTGAGCCAGCAACAAAGCCACCGCCGTGTAGATAGAGCAGCCGCAGATTGGGGTCGGCGCCGGGCGCCACTACCCATTCACAGGGTATACCGTCAATCTGCGAGCGGATGCACTCGACGTCGGGGTTGGCGGGTGCTTGGCGCGTCCCCATGCCACGGCGCAATCCGTCGAGGTCGAACTCGTTGCCCACGGCACCGAATGCCGGACGCTGGCGCAACTCCTGCAGGTATGCGCGACTTTCCCGTGAGGCCATAGTACCCCTACCAGTACTTGGGCAGTAGTTTGGGCACGGACAGCTCGTCCAACTTTGCCCGGTCCTCTCGTTCCAGGAACCAGCCCACCGCGCCAAAGGCTTCGTCCACCTGATCCGGGTGATCGGCCCCCAGGATGGGCGCTGTCACTTCTGGGTGGTCCAAGATCCAGGCGATCGCCACCTGCGCCGGGGTCTTTCCGTATTTGCCGCCCAGATCGATCAGCGCCTGCACGATCTGATCCGCCTCTTCGGTCATCGCCTCGGCAAAGGGATACAGGGTGCGGCTGAGGCCGGCAGCCGGGTTGGTGCCCCAGGGAGAATCCTCCGGCGGCGTCACCCCGCGCCGGAACCGACCACTGAGCAGACCGATGGCCAGCGGGCTGTAGGTCATGCTGCCCAACCCGAACTCCTGGCAGAGCGGCGCCAAATCTGGCTCGAACTCAGTGCGGTTGAGCAGGCTGTATTGGTACTGCAGGCAGACAAAGGACGCCAGATTCCGCTTGTCGCTGATCCACAGGGCTTCGACGATTTTCCGCACCGGCCAGTTGCTACAGCCGGTATACCGCACCTTCCCCTGCCGCACTAGGTCGTCGAGGGTGCGGACGACTTCCTCGACCTGTGCCTTGGGATCGTACGCGTGCAACAAGTAAAGATCGAGGTAGTCGGTCTGCAGCCGCTTGAGGCTGGCCTCCACGCCTCGCATCAGATTGATGCGGGTCAGGCCGGTGTGGGTGGGGCTGTTCCCGAGGGTGCCGAAGATCTTGGTGCAGAGGACCACCTCCTCCCGCTTCCCTTTGAGTGCCTTCCCCACAATCAACTCCGACTTCCCGTTTCCGTACAGCCCAGAATCGATGAAAGTACACCCCAAATCGAGGGCCCGGTCGATGGTGCGGATGCAGGTATTTTCGTCGGTCTGCCCGCGAAAGGCTGTGCCCAAACAGATTGACGACACCTGGATGCCGGTTTTGCCGAGATAGCGGTGTTCCATACGAGGACCTTTCACTTTTTTGGGAGAGATAGCGAGGCGGTTCGCGGTCTCGTCCTGCCCTACCAGCAGGGGTTTCAGATGCAAAGGTAAAGGTAATGGATTATCATAGGATGCGGACAGGTCAAGGGTGAAGATGTCCGCACTCAGAGGTCATTGCCCAATAATAGTGGAGGAGCCCTGCATGAGTCTAGAAGTCATCTCTCCCCAAGTCCTCGACCTCATTCCCGCCGACGCCGTGGTCGAACGCCTCGGCACCGGCATGCAGTTCACCGAAGGTCCGGTGTGGAACGCCCGCGGCCAGTTCCTGGTTTTCAGCGATATTCCCGCCGACCAGATGAAACGCTGGTCCCCTGTGGACGGCCTGACCGACTACCGGGTGCCCTCGGGCAAATCCAATGGCCTGACCTACGACCGCCAGGGTCGGCTCCTGGCCTGCGAACACGGCAACCGCCGGGTCACCCGCACCGAAGCCGACGGCAGCATTCGGGTCATCGCCTCGCACCATCAGGGCAAAAGGCTCAACAGCCCCAACGACGTGGTCGTCAAGTCCGATGGCAGCATCTACTTCACCGATCCGCCCTACGGTTTGGGCGAGGCCTTCAGCGAACCTGCCCCGCAGGAGCAGCCCTGCAATGGAGTGTACCGTCTCTCCCCCGATGGCCAGACCCAGACCCTGCTGATCGACGATTTCGATCGGCCCAATGGGCTGTGTTTTTCTCCCGATGAATCCCTGCTCTATATCGACGACACCGCCCGCATGCACATCCGCGTCTTTCAGGTGCAGGCCGACGGCAGCATCGACAAGGGACGGCTCTTTGCAGAGGAGAAAGGGGCAGGCGGAGTGCCCGACGGGATCAAAGTGGATGTGCGCGGCAACGTGTACCTGACCGGGCCGGGCGGCATCTGGATCTTCTCGCCGGCCGGCGAACACCTGGGTATTCTCAAGGTCCCCGAAGGCGCCGCCAACCTGGCCTTTACCGGCCCGCAGTGGCGCACCCTGATCATCACCGCCACGACCTCCATCTACCGGGTGCAGTGCCAGGTTTCGGGTATTCCGGTCTGAGCGAAGGCAATACCACTGGCGCAGATTCATCCCCTACCTACCTACGGAGAACCTATGACCTTATTTGCCAATGCGGTGCCAGTGCCCATGACCGAGGAACAGAAGTTTTTCTTCGACCTGCGCGGTTGGATCCTGTTGCCCTCGTTGCTGACAGCAGCGGAGATCGAACTGACCAAGGCCGAAGTGTACGCCGGGGCCCGGCAGAGCTATGATGGGGCGTTGCAGAATCTGCTGGACCATCCGGGCATTACCGGCGTCCTGAGCGAGCTCCTCAGCGAAAATCCTTTTGTGGGAGAGGAGTACTACGGCTTCCGCTGCGAGGGCTCCTTCACCACGGTCCGGCCGCCGGGCTGGAGCAAGATGGAGCGGGGCGACCAGGGCATGCCGCACGTGGTGCGCCCGCCCCAGCAGGCCAATGCCATGCGCTACCAGGTGGCCGGGAACAAGATCTTCGCCGGGCTGACCCGGGTGGTGTGGGAGCTGGAGGAGGTGAAGGCCGGACAGGGAGGAACGACCTTCCTCAGCGGCTCACACAAGGCCCATTTCAACTATGGCGGACCGGATCGGTATACGCCAAATATCAGTGGCTCGCCCTGGGAGGCCAACATCCGGGCGGTGATGGACGAATACAGCTGTCCTGCCGGCTCAGCAGTCGTCTTCACCGAGAGCCTGGTCCACGCCGCCAACGACTGGACCAACCCGGACAATCCCCGCTGTGCGGTGTTCAATTGCTATAACTCCATTTGGGCTCAGTGGCATCGGGTCAACCTCAGCCATGAGAAGATCATGGTCATGCCCCCCAAGCGGCGCTCGCTCTTCCGCGGTACCTGGGCCCTGGGTGGTAAGGGGAACCACGAGTACGCGGAGGACAACCGGGCCTTGTGATCGGGGTTTCGCTTACCGGAGCGGAGGAGTCATGACGGAAACACCCCGCAATCAAGTGAGGGTCACGGGTCTGGAGGTATTTCTGGATCTGCGGGAACAAGGATACAGAGACGTGGTCGGCGGCACCCTGTTCGAGGAAGAGGACGGGGCGCTGAGTTTTTGTTTTGGCCACAGCCTGATTGCCGATTACGGCGAAGACGATTGGGTGGGTACCCACGACCATCATACCGGTGAGCGGGAGTTCGAATATATCTTTGGGTTTTTCGGCCACGGGTACGAGCCCAACCTGCAGCGCATGCTGCGGCTGAAGCTGCGGGCTGACTAAAAAAGGCAGTGGAGGAACCCATCCTCAGTTGAGATGAGGATCACCGGGCGGCCTTTGCCGGAGAGGTCAGCCAGGATGGGGGCGCCTGCGGTCCGGCCCAGGTCCACGATCCAGGCTATGGTGGGCTGGCCCTGCATTTCCTTGAGGCAGCACAGGCCCTTGCCAGTGCCCAGAAGCAGTTCGTCACGGCCGTCTCCGTCTAGGTCGGCGGTGGTGATATCGCTCAGGGGCGGGGGCAGGCGGAAGGTCCAGCGCATCTGGCCGGCGCGGCTAGAGTCGGCTTCGGGTGCGATGGCTGGACAGGAGGGGCATTTATGGGCCGTGGGCTCCGCCTCGTACGCGGTCAGTAGTCCATCCGCCTGCGAAACGACGATCTCGATTTTTCCGTCCCCGTCCAGATCCCCCAGGCCGGCGTGGTTGCGGGCCGTGGTATCCCTGGTCAGTCCCCAATGCCAGAAAGGGTTGCCTTCCAGGTCGCTCACTGCGGTCAGTTGGTAAGAGCGGCTGAAGAAGACCTTGAGTTTGCCGTCTCCCAAGAGGTCGAGGGACATGGGGGTGGCGTACGCGGTCCAGTGTCCGGGGACCACATCGGAGTGGATCGGCATGGGCGAGAGCAGGTCTTTGCCGGTGCGGCCCCCGACGATGTTGTAGAAGTTCTCGGACTGGGCCAGGAAGTCGTCGATGCCATCGTGGTTGTAGTCGAGGACCGCGGTAGGGGTGTGCAGGGCAAAGATGACGCCGTTCTCGCCGTAGAAGCCAAAGTGCTCCCGCTGCCACAATTGCTTGCCGGTGCGGCCTGAGTGCGCCACCACGTACGGGCCGCCCAGCGGTCGGGTATAACGCACGGCGATCCAGCGCCCTTGCCCTGCTCCCAGGCGGCCCGTGGGTCCCAGGCTGAGTTGGGTGGCGCCCTCTGCGATGGGGAGGCGCAACTTGACCTGTCCCTCGCCATCCACTGCCACCACCGCAGCGACACTATCCGGCCCCAGGGTCGAAGTGAGCAATTCCATTTCCCCGTCGCCGTCCACATCGCAGAGCTGGGGGTACTCGGTGCTGTGGGTGAAAACGGCGAAGGCCGGGCTCTGGCGCACCAGCACCTTGGGGTCGGTGCCGTCTGGGCTGAGGGAGACCAGGTCGCCCTGGCGATTGCGGACGATCACCCGCACCTGCCCACCCAGGACTCCCACCAGCGGCGGGGGTGCCAGGTACAGGCGCTGGGTGGGGATGGTCTGGGGGGCCAACTCCTGGCCGGCCTCGCGGACCACCAGCGCCTTGCCGTCCCAGGTGTAGGGCGCAGGGGTCGTTGGATCGGCGACCGGTCCCAGGGCTGGGTGGCGGGTGACCTCCCGCAGTTGTTTCAAGGTGCCTCCGGACTCTAGCTCCCAACTGTAGACGTGCCCCTGCAACTTCATCAAAAAAGGGCGCGCTCCGGGCGTCTCCCGCCAGACCTGGGGGTTCTTCAGGGTGCTCTTGGACCCCAGGGTGCGGGCCAGCTCCTGCTCCGGGGGCGGGGGTTGGAAGAGGGGTTCGGTGCCGGCACCTTGCCAGCGGTCCGCAAACTGAGATCCGGTCCAGTTGGCGAGGCGCAGGGTGCCATCGCGCTGTTGGAGGAAGACCTCTAGCTGGCCATCCCCATCCAGGTCCTCGGCGGCCAGGATCTTGAGATCCGGAGCCTCGAAGCGCCGTTCTCCCTGGTCGGCCCCAAAGATCACCAGCCAGGTTTTGCCGTCGCCGTGTTCGTTGGTGATGGCGACCAGCATCTCGATTTCCCCGTCCCCGTCGAGATCGATAAAGGGATCAGGGGAACTGCCCTCAATTTTTATCAGGGGCTGGTATTGATCCTCTTTGCCGCCGATCACCAACTTCCACAGTTCATGGGCCGACTGCCCGTCCTGATCGACCACCTTGAGGCCGGGAAGATGGGGGTTGATCATCAAGAGCGAAGGCCTTGCACCCGCTTTGAGCGGCAGGGCAGCGGTGTTGGCCCAATAGGTGCGGATGGTGTGCGGTGTCCACTGGCTGTACATCTGCCGCTGGCTGGTCTCTAGGTCGTAGATCCAGAGCTGCTCGTGCGAGATCATCACCATCTCGGCCCGGCCATCCCCGTCCATGTCGGCGATGAGGTGCAGCGGGGCGTAGATGGCCCCTTCCTCCTGGACGTGGAAGCGCACCGTGGGGTGGGCGATCCCGCGCTCGAAGCTGAAGACCCAGCCCTCGGAGGCCATCTTTTCGCCGTATATATGGTCCCCGCTCCACCAGGCGCAGAGCTGCTGGCCGGGCACGCCGGGCAGCAGTTGGCCCGAGCGGCGCGACTCCCCGAAGACATTGCGCTTGGCATAGAGGAGGGCTTTTTCGCCAGTGGCGCCGCTGACCATAAAGGTCTGCAGCTCGGTGCCGGTGTTCACGTCCACCAGCAGGCCGCGGCCCCCGTCGCCGGCAAAGTCGCGGATTTCCACCACCCGCGCCTGGGGCAGGTCTTCACGGGTCCAGCGGGGTTGGCCGCGCAGATCCTGACAGACCAGTTGATCGGGCAGGATGCGCAAGACCTCGGCCTGGCCGTCCCCGTCTAGATCCTCCACCCGCCATTGTTCGCTGGGGGTGTTTTCTCCGCCCAGGTCTGCGGACCAACGCACCTGGGGGGCCTCGTCCAGGCCTGCTCGCAGCGGAAAGTGGCCTACCAGGGAGTCGTCGTGACGGTACTGCGGCCACAGGGTGGCGGGTGCGGGCTGCGCGGCCAGAGTCTGGTTAGACGAAGACAGGTCAGCGGCGTTCAAGGCACATTCTCCTCTTCCGATGAGCAGAAACAGCGCCCAGCACAACACGAGCGGGCGCAACATAGTGGATGACCACAGCAGTTCTGCCGCGTCGGGGAGTGACCTAATTCGGCCTTTCCCCAGGCGCGTCCCGCCGCACCCCAACGTATGGGGTGCGGCGCCGGCTGAACGGGGCAGCCCGATAACCCGGCCCCCGCAACACCATCTATATGGTGTTGCGTCCCCTCGCTCGCTCTGGCTCCGCTGCCCCACCACCCCACCGCGCGGACTTCCCTCCCCGACCACTCCCCGGGAAAGCCCCTCCCGCCTGCCGCTGCGCGAACCCTCGCGGCCCGCCCGGCTGGGATCATCTTCCCGCCGCTTAGATAGCTTGCCGCTTACCATAGAATCGGTACCTCCACCGCTTCCTGCCAGCGGTTGGCTGAGTTGAGATCTATGGGGGTGTTCAGTCCTGGCCTGCGGTGATAGATAGGATGCCGCACGCCGGGAGGTTGCATGTCGATGACCATGTTGCCCCTCCAGTCGGCGGTGTAGTCTTTGCCGGCGACTTGATAGGTACTGCGGCGCTGCGGCAGCGGATAACTCAGGGCAGCGATTTGCCCGGCGTTCAAGGCGGGGAAGAGGGCGTAGCGGTCCTCCCACTGCGCAGTGACCGGTCTGCCATCGACCCAGGCTGTGCTGTCCTCTGGTCGTGTATAGGCGGGCAGGCGGATGGCGATGCGGCGCGGGCTGAGTACTTCGACCTCGATGCGGCCCTGCCAGGGCTCAAGTGCTCTCACTCTCACCGTGGGCGTGCTGCGGGAGATGCCGGTGTGGACCCGCGTTTCCCCGGCAGATTCGCTGAGGGCCGAGCGCCAGGTCAGGTACAGGGCGCGGATCCCGCCGCCGATGCAGCAGCCCTCCGCGCCCTTCCAGGTGAGCAGGTCATTGGGGTTGGCGGCGCATTCAAAGCCGCCGCGCAACATGGCCAGCACCCGGTCGTCTATTCTGGGGAAGAGGTGGCGTATGGCCACTTCGTCGCGGTACTGATTTTCTAGCAACTGATTGCGGGATACCCGCTCGATGTCGTCCCAGTACTCGCCGGCACCGGCTTCGGTCAAGAGCACTGCCAGGTGGATGAAGTCAGCTAGGCCGCAGGTCTCGCAGGTGCCGCTCCAGAAGCCCTCCAGGCCAAGCCCATCGGGCAGGAAACCAAAGTCCAGGGTGTTCTCGCGGGTCCACAGGTACACCCGGTTGGCCCACTCCACCAACTCGCGCTGGCCAAAGGCCATGCCCAGGCGGGCGATCCCCACGCTTACCGGCAGTACGCCGCCCGAATGGGTGTTGGCGCGGAAACGGCCATCTGGTGGCACTTCGCCGTGGCGCATATAATGGCGGGTGATGCCCAGGGCCAGGTCCACGGCCACCGGGTCCTGGCTGATCTGGGCGTAACGGGCCAGGCCAGTGAGCAGGGCGTAGCGATACCCGGTCCACTTCTCGGGCACGTTGGTGGGTGCCGCCCACTCGGGCTTGAGGGTTTTGGCCCAGCGGTAGGTGGGGAAGATGACCTCATCGCCCCGGTGGGTGGCGATGGCCCAGAGCCCGCGCACCATTTTCTGTAGGCGTGGGCGCATGGATTCGTCCCCCAACTGCAAGAGGGTGGTCATGGCCAGCAAGGGCGAGCGCTGGCAGAAGAAGTCGAGGTGCCGGCCAGCAGTCATCACCCCAGCGGCAGGGATGTACTTGCTCATCTCGGCGTTGGTGGCTTCCTGTTCGTCGTCGGGGTTGTAGAAGAGACCGTCGGTATCATCCTGCTGGGCCCAGAGGAAGCGGCGCAGCAGAGCCTCGGCTTCGGGGACGTCCTGGCGGCCGGTGATGAGGCGGGCCAGCACCAGGCCGTCGACGAAGCGGCCGGCGATGTCGCAGATATCCCAGTACGCGTGCTGGGCCCGGGGCGGCTGGGTCTCGTAATCGACCCAGAAATAGGGTCGGGCGCCGCGTTCGAGGTCGAGGCGGGCCAGCAGGGCGTCCATGGCGAGGCTGACGGCCTCTTGCAACCAGTGCGGATTGGTCATCGTTTAGTCTCGGTTCAATGGTATGGTGAACAACTGGTAGCCAGGTCCGGGCTTGCTGGGGACAGGGGTATGTCGGGACGGGAATACCCTTCTGGTGTTTCCCCAGGCGCGGACTTTCCGCCCTCTGCTCGCTCTGGCTCCGCTCTCCCCTCAACCCTTCCCCGCGTCCTTCCCTGCCACTCCCCGGGAAACACCGCCAGGGCATCCCCGTCCCTCCAAGGCCATTTTCCCGCCGCACGATCACACCCATCAAAACTACCGTGGTAAAGCACTATGGTAGTTCCCCGTCCCGCTACCCTCGGTCAAGTGATGGAATCGCCTTGGCGGCGGGTAGCGCCGGTTCGACGGGAGGCAGATCGGCAGCGCGGTTGTATAGGGGATAGAACTCGCCCTGTGGGTCCACGCGCATCAGGGTTTCGCCGCGCCAGTGGCCAGTGCAGGACAAAGTTTTCCCCGGGGTGCCCACTTCGTAGTGGGCCACTCGTTCGGGGAGCGCGTATTTCAGAGAGAGTTGCTGGCCGGCGTGTACCTCCAGATGTACGTACCCGCCGCGGGCTTCGAGGGCGTGCGTGTCACCGGTGCTTACTATCAGCGCATGAGGTACTCCACCGGGCAGGCGCACGGCCAGAGGGCCGGTGCGGCGGGGGGTGATATCGAGCTGGCCCCGCGCCGGCTCGTGGCTGATCACGCGCAGGGTTGGGGTCTCGACGCTGAAGCGCAGATGGATGGCATGGTCGTCGGTGGCGTAGCGCCACAGGTCATAGAGGGCGCGGGCGCCGGCGGCGTTGCAGCATTGCATCATCGCGGTGACATCGAGGTGGAAGGCGTCGTTGAGGGTGGAGCGGGCGGCAAAGGCGCCGACCTGGCTGACAGTCACGCCTTGGGTGGTGGAGTAGCGGCCCTCGTGGGGCGCTGGCCCGGTGTCTTCGGGTAACTTGGCCAAGGCCGCTTCGAGTTGGGAGAGCGAGAGGTACTGGGTTTCGATCAGGTGGTTGCGGCCGAAACGCTCGGCATCGGCAAAGTAGCTGCGGCTGACGTGCCGGCCCAGCAGCAGGGCGGCCTCGATCATATCAGTCGTACAACAGACTTCGCCGTGGCGGTGGCCCATGCCCTCGGGGAACCAGCCGAAGTCCGTGCCCCAGGCCTTGGCGTATTCGTAGCTCTGGCGCGCCCAACTGATCAACTCGCGCCGTCCGGTCTCGATGCCCAGCTCCAGCACCCCGAGCAGGAAGTTGGTGCGGGTGTGGAGGTGATCCAGGGTGCCCTGTCCCTTGCCGGCCCCCTCGCCGGGGTACAGGCTGCCGTCGGGCAGATAGCCGCGCGTGTGCCGGAGGGCAAAACCCGTCAGGCCCTCGGCCAGTTCGAGGGCGGGGGTGTAGCCGGTGGCCCGGTAGAAGCGGATGGCCGGCACGAGGACCGCGGCGTTGTACTCCTCGATGCCCGGGTACAGGCCCGGCTGCTGGCGGCGCCAACCGCTGCCGCGATAGTAGCCCTCGGGATAGAAGAGGCCACCTTCGCCCTTCACGGCCACGGCCAGCAATCCGTCCACCAGGTGTTGGCCGGCGCGCAGAAAACGCTCCTCGCCCGTGGCCAGGAAGCGGCTGGTCAGGCCTAGCAGGGTACCGCGCTGGGACCAGTTGATCTCGGCAAAGGTGTCCTTGGGGTCAAAAGATTCCAGCAACATCTCCACGCCCCAGGGATGGGCAAAAGGCTCGTCGATGAGCCAGGTCAGGCCGTTTTTGCCCAGCAGGCGCATCATCCACACCTCCAGCTCTTGCTCCCCCTCGTCCTGAGTGGCGGCTGGCGAACCGGGGCGCACAATGCTGCGCACCAGGGTGAGGGCGTCGAGGTGGCGGCCGCTGCCGTCGCCGCAGTCCCACAGGCAGTGGTCGGCGCGCGGAGGCTGGGTGCGCCAGTTGGCCAGGAAGTAGAGCAGCCCCTGGCGCTGGGCGTCGCGCAGGCCGGTGAGGCCCTGGGCGGCGAGTTCGGCGCGGGCCTGCAGGTCAAATGGATGGATCATCAACACACCTGCTGGTATTCGATGCCGAGGATTTGCGCCAGTTTTTCGAGACTGCCGGCCACGTGACCCACGCCGATGGCGCAGTGGTGGGAGGGGCCGGCCTTGGCCCAGGTGTCGATATAGGCTTTGGCCCCGATGGCGAAGCGGTAGCGGCTGTTGGTGTTGCCGATTTCGAGCACCGGCCCGGGCACGCTGTGGCCCTGGGCCACCAGCAATTTCACCCGGCCCTGGCGGTCCTGGCACACCGAGAGGATGGTGACCGGGCCGTTCTTGACGCTCATCTGGACCGAGAGCCCTTTGCCGGGTTTGCCGTGGTATACCTCCAGGGGGACCAGTTGCACCCGGCCTTCGGCGATGGCGGCGTGGGCCGGCCCGTCGTGGCCGAGCAGGACGATGTCGTCGTCGAAGTCGAGTCCGTAGAACTCGGAAAAAGAACCGCCCGCCCCGAGCAGGTCCATGATCTTCATCGCCATCGCGTTCTTGACCTCGTACTCGCCGGCCACCGGCACCTGGTGGGCGGTCAGCAGGGTATTGCCGGCGATGACCGAGGTGGCGATGTCCTCGTGTGCGTTGCCGGGCTGGCCCTCGTAGTAGTAGGCCATGCCACCTAGCTGGTGTTTCTCCACCAGTTTATGCAGGGCCACACTGGTGCGGCCGGCGCGGTCCAGCTCAATGGGGCTGCACTCGGGGCTGATGGCGAAGCTGCGGCCAAACTCGGCCAGCATCGCGTTCACCTCCTGGACGGTGACCGCATCGCGCAGGGACTTGAGTTCGTCCATTTCCAGCAGGGCGAAGTGGTTGCCAAAGACGCCGGCCAGTTGGGTGTAGTCGGAGTATACATCGAGCATGCCGGCATAATAATGCCCCAGCAGGCCGATGCGGCTCTGGCGGAGCGCCGTGGCCGCACGGACGGCTTCCACCCAGTGGTGCATCTCCTGCCAGGCGGCCGGGTCGCTCAGGGTGCCGGTGACCAGATGGTAGTCGATGCCGGCGCGGTTGAAGACGCTGGCGATCTCCGGCACCGAGCAGGCCTGGCAGTGGGCCAGCCACGCGCCGGTTTTTTCCTCGCGGCTGGGCAGTTTGTTAAATGCCTCGTAGTCGATGCGGCTGGAGGGCTGGAGGTTGAGCACCACCACCGGGACCCGGGTCTGTTGCACCGCCGGCAGTACCGTGGAACTCAGCGCATAGGTGGAGATGTAGAGGAAGATCAGCTCTACCCTTTCGCCGGCGAACAATGCGGCGACGGCAGCTGACTTGTCGAGGTTGTCGACCAGGCCGGCGTCCACCACCGCCACCCCGTCCCGCTCCAACCCGGACCGGATCTGCTGCTGGTACCCTACAAGTTTATCCCTCAGACCTTTGAACTGGGGCCAGTAGGTGTCGAGGCCGATGCCGAACAAGCCGACTTTCACGCTTGGGGGCGGTGAGGACATGCCAATGCTCCTTTGAAATTGAGAGGCCACCGCTCCATCGTATCACAAATAACACCGCAAGACAAGCCCCGCAGCACCATTAAAGGGTGCTGCGCCCCCAGAAAGACCTCTGGGGTCATCTCCCCATCGCCGCAGCGCCGGCGCTGAAAGTTGGTGTTCAAGGGCGAATATCCTATAATTGCCGATGCGGTTTACCAAAAGGGCTAGGAGGTTTTATGCTGGATATGGTTGTGGTTATCGTTATCGTGGCCCTCATCTTCGACTACGTCAACGGCTTCCACGACGCCGCCAACTCGGTGGCCACCATCGTCTCGACGCGGGTGCTTTCGCCCAGGCTGGCGGTGATCTGGGCCGCCTTCTTCAACTTTATCGCTGCCTTCGGTTTTGGGGTGAGTGTGGCCAAGACCATCGGCAAGGGAGTGGTTCAGCCGACGGTGGTCAACGAGCAGGTGATTCTCTGCGGGCTGCTGGGCGCCATTACCTGGAATCTGATCACTTGGTATAAAGGCCTGCCTTCGAGTTCGTCCCACGCCCTGATCGGCGGTCTGGCCGGGGCGGCGGTGCTGAAGGGGGGCTTCTCGGCGCTCATCCCGGAGGGACTGGAGAAGATCGCCCTGTTCATGGTGCTCTCGCCGCTGATCGGCTGGGCCCTGGGGCTGTTGTTGATGCTCGGGGCGCTGTGGTCGTTCCGCAATTCCAGTCCGCACAAGGTGGGGGTGTATTTCCGCAAACTGCAGTTGGTGTCGGCGGCGATTTACAGTTTCGGCCACGGCACCAACGACGCGCAGAAGACCATGGGCATCATCGCCCTGGTGCTCTTCACCTCCGGTCGCCTGGGTCCCGAGTTTTACGTGCCCACCTGGGTGATCTTCGCCGCGTACGGGGCCATTGCCCTGGGCACCCTCTCGGGCGGGTGGCGCATCGTCAAGACCATGGGCATGAAGATCACCAAGCTGCAGCCCATCGGCGGGTTCTGCGCTGAGACCGCGGCGGCGATATCCCTCATCGGGGCTTCGCTGGCCGGAATTCCGGTCAGCACCACCCACACCATCACCGGGAGCATCATCGGGGTGGGCACCACGCAGCGCTTCTCGGCGGTGCGCTGGGGGGTGGCCCGGGAGGTGCTGCTGGCCTGGATTTTCACTATCCCCTGCTCGGCCGGCATCGCGGCGCTTTGTTACCTGATCGTCCGGGAAATCTACTGAACAATCACCGGCCGCCCTTTGGGGGCGGCATACGAGGTCAGCGATGGTGCAACAAAGTGTAATCGGCCAGCCCAAGGAAGCCCTCGACACCCCGGCCCTGCTGGTGGGCTTGGACATTCTGGAGGGCAATATCGCCCGCATGGCCCGCACCATCGTGCACGAGGCGGGCGTCCAGTGGCGACCCCATATCAAAGGTATCAAGACCCCGGCTATCGCCCACCTGCTGCTGGAAGCCGGCGCCCTAGGGCTCACTTGCGCCAAACTCGGCGAGGCCGAGGTGATGGCCGCCGCCGGCATCCGCGACCTGCTCATCGCCAACCAGATCGTCGGGGCGCAGAAGATCGCCCGCCTGGTCAATTTGCGCCGCCACGCCGATGTGGCCGTGGCGGTGGACAGCTTCGAGAACGCCGAGAGCCTGGATCGGGCTGCCAATGCCAAGGGAGTGCAGTTGCGGGTGGTGATCGAGGTGGACACCGGCATGCAGCGCGCCGGGGTGGCTCCGGGCGAGGCTACTGTGACACTGGCGCGCCAAATCGCCGCCCTTCCGGGCCTGCGTTTTTGCGGGGTGATGACCTGGGAATCGCCGGCCCTGCGCCTCAAAGACCACGGGGAAAGGCAACAACTCATCACTACCCTGCTGGGGCAGCTCACCGACACGGCCCAGCAGTGCCGCGACGCCGGCCTGCCGGTGGAGATCGTCAGCTGTGGCGGCACCGGGACCTACTGGCTGAGCGCCTTTCATCCCGGGATAACCGAGATCCAGGCCGGGGGTGGGATCTTCAACGATATGGTTTATCGCCACCAGCTGGGCCTCGACCACCCCTGTGCCCTCACCGTGCTCTCCACCGTCACCAGCCGGCCCACCCCGACCCGCATCATCTGCGATGCCGGCAAGAAAACCATGAGCGGGGATTCAGCGCTGCCCGAGCCACTGGGCCTGCCCCAGGTGTTGTCGCTGGGGCTGTCAGCCGAACACGGCAAAATAGAACTAGCCGCCCCCAGTGCCACACCGCGCCTGGGAGCCAAAATCGAATTTGTCCCCGGTTGCGTGGACACCACGGTGGTGCTGCACGACGAACTCTACGGGATTCGCGGCGGATTGGTCGAGACGGTCTGGCCCCTGCTGGCGCGGGGCCGGCTGCAGTAGTGGCGGCGGCGCCCCCTCAGGCGCTGGCCACCTCCATGGCCACCCTGGCCCACTGGAAGAGCCGCTCCGGCTCGTAATGCACGGTGCTGATATCCTTGAGGATGTACTCCAGCGGGCAGTTTTTCCGCTCGCAGGCCTGGCGGGTGGCCACCAGGTCGGCGCGCACCTGCTCGGGGTCGAAGGGATCGACGGCCAGCAGGGCAGGGCTGGGTTTCGGCCGGGTCGTGGCTGACCTGGGGCATCTGGATCTTCTGGAGGTCTTCTTCGGTCTGGAACTGGTTGAGTTACTTGTGCCCGACCACCGCGTTGGTGGGATGGGTGACCGCGACGTTTTCGTGGACGTGGATGCCAAAGCCGGTATTGTGGATGGCCTTGGGCACCCGCATAAAGGGTTCGACCACCATGTCCACGGGGAAATGCTGCCACTGGAATAGGGTGCGGCGGAGGTAGTCTTCGTATCCCCGCCGCCGTCACACCCAGCATCATGACGCGGTTATAACAACAGATACTAGTATTCTCAAAGTGGGGGTGGAGATCAACTCCGCTTCGCGGTGATGCCGTTCACAGGTCACGGGCAAAGAACAGTGCAACCTCGCCCCGGCCCAGTCCCAAGGGATCGTACAGGGATTCGTCCAGGCCGCAGAGCCTGAAGCCGGCGCGGCGGTAGAACTGGATGGCCGGGTAATTGGTGTTCTGGGTTTCGAGCCAGAGGCAGCGGGCCTCGGTCGTACGGGCATAGTTCACTGCGGACTCGATCAGTCCCCGACCTATCCCCTTGCCCCGGTGCTGCGGGGCCACGTACAGGTGACCTACCCCCATCCGGCGGTTCCAGGCTTCGTATTTCACCCCAGTGAAACCGACCAGTTCTGGCCCCAACTCGGCGACCAGGTTCTGATCCATATCCTTCAGTTCGGTCTCCAGGTTGTCGAGAGGGTAGGTCTTGCAGAAGGGGGGATCGACGACTTCTTCCTCTAGGACAAAGGAGAGAGTAGTGCGCTGCATCCGGTAGATGCGGTCGGTGGTGAAGCTAGTGTAGAGGGCGGCCAGGGGGGCGGGTGCTTCGCCTGCCCTGAAGGGACGGATGTTCAGCAAAGGGACTCCTCTCTGGCGCGGCCTAAGGCCGGCTATGCTGGCGTTCCAGTAGTAGGTTCCGTATACGGTCACTGGTGTAGCGCAGACCCGCGAGCTGTTGGTGCTCTTCGCGGAAAAACACCACCCGACTGCCCTGGTCGGCGCCGAACTAATCCACCCGCACGGCCAGGGCACCTGCCCCTTGCGGGGCTGGTGTCTGGGCAAAGCTCGGCAGCACGGCACAGAGGATCAGGAAAGAGCCGATGGCGTTCATCCCTTTTCAGCCGCGGTTTACTGCCAAACCTCCAGCACCTCGGCGCACCCGGGCACGCAGCCCTCGATCAGTCCGAAGCGGCCGGTGGCCGGGGCCGGCAGGCTGAAACACTCGATGAGCAGATCTTCGAGATAGATCTCCACTAGCGACGATTCCACTACCAGGCGCCAGCGGGCCGGGCTAGGGAAGGAGTACTCGCGGTCGATGCGGGTCTCCACTACTGCGTTCTCCCCATTTTCTCCCACCAGCGAGCACTCGGCCCGTCCCTGGGCGTCGAAGAGGATGGCCAGGCCGCGCTGCGCCTCGAATTCGATATAGAGACCACGCCGGGGTGCAAAGGGGTGGGGCGGCAGGGTGAGTCGGCCCTCGAGGATCAGACCCGCTGAGATGTCTAGGGGCTGGAGCAGACGGACCGGGGCCTGTGGGGCAGCGGCGTTCAATTCCACCGGCAGGGGGCGCCGCTTGAGTTGCTCGTTGCCCTCCCACCAACCCAGGTGGAGGGTAGACTCGGCATCGGGGACCATGCGTTTGAGCAGTCCCAGGTACACCTGGTGGTCGCGGGCAATGGAATGATGGTTTACCAGCAGGCCTTGGGGCGAGGGGAAGAAACGGGAGAAGTAGGTGTGGCCGGCCAGCAGGATGCGGTTTTTGGCTGCGGCGTGGAAGGGGCCTTCTGGCTGGTCGGCCACCAGGGTCATCATCGAGCCCTGGCACCCGAACATCATGTAATACCGGTCCCCGATCTGTTCGATGGCGCCCACCTCGCCTTCCCCGGCCCCGTGTACCACCGGCGGGGGCAGGGCCTCCCAGTGCAAGCCATCGCTGCTCTGGCCCATGCCAAAGCGGCTGTTGGTGCCGAACCTGGGGGTGGCGGTCCAGTACCCGTACAGGCGGCCCCCGGGCCGGGGCAAAGTCCAGATACAGTCCCAGCGCCCCTGCGGCTCGTAGCCCTCTTCCTCCTGCACGAACTCGCAGTCGTCGCGTCGTTGCCAGTGGATCAGGTCCTCCGACTCGGCGAAGAAGATGGTTTGCCGCGGACCCTTCCACTCGGAGAAGTTGAGCTGGTACGGCGCACCCCGGGACAGGTCCGGCGACTTCCAGGTTGAGCCGGTGCCCATCCAGGTGACATCCGGTCCCTTGGTCAGGATGGGGCCCAGCTCCTGCCAGCTCACCCCGTCGGTGGAGGTGGCCAGGGAGATATTGTCCCAGGCGTCACCCGAGCGGGCCAGATAGTAGAGGTAATAGGTGCCCTGGTGCCAGTACAGCCAGGTATCCCACATGATCCCGGTTTCGCGTTTCGCCGGGGCATAGAAAAGGCGCATGGCTCGGGACTCCGGATTGGGGGGCTGTAATCGGGGCGTGCAGTTCAGCACAGTTTGAGAAAGAGCCTGCCCCCTTCGAGTTTCATCGGGTGGGTTTGGAGGTCGACACAGGCGGGTGCGCCCTGGGCCTGGCCGGTGGCGAAATCGAAACGCCCGTTGTGTTTGGGGCATTCGATGATGCGGCCCATGACAAAGCCGCCGGCCAAGTGGACTTTGCGGTGGGTACACAGGCCGTCGGTGGCAAAGTACTGGTCGTCGGCAGTACGGTACACGGCAAAGGTGCGCTCGCTGTGGTCGAAGCGGCGCACGTCCTCGCGGTCGATGTCGCCGGCCGCGCAGACCTCGATCCACTCCTCGCTCATGGATTGAACGCCCGGGCAGTAGGGGGCAGTTGGCGCCTGACGAAATAGGCGGGGTCTTTGACCTGGCGGAACAGGGTGGGGATGATCTCGCGGTATGCTTCCCACAGGCCTCGGTACGGGGTGGGCATGTCGGCTTTCAGCTCCCGATGCAATTTGCCGAGGGCGTGGTAGGGCACCATGGGAAACATGTGGTGTTCGACGTGGTAATTCATCTCCCAATAGAGAAAGCGGAAGACGGGGTTCATGTACACGGTGCGGCAGTTGAGGCGGTGGTCGAGCACGTCTTCGGCCAGACCGGCGTGCTGGGTCAACCCGAAGACCACCATCAACCAGGCCCCATAAAAGGAGGGCAGACCGATGTACAAGAGCGGCAGAGTGCTGTGGGTGGCGATGGCAGCGCCGATCACTGAGGTATAGATGAGGATGTAGATCCGCGCGTTGCGGAAGACCTTGGGGTATTCGCTCTCGGGGATGTAGGTGACTTCCGCCGGGGTGAGCCGGCCAAAGCAGTGCTTGAGCATGCGGAGGAATTCCTTGGGCGCGCTTTTAAGCACGAAA
The DNA here is from genome assembly GCA_009691525.1 of Candidatus Latescibacterota bacterium. Taxonomy (GTDB): domain Bacteria; phylum Latescibacterota; class UBA2968; order UBA8231; family UBA8231; genus SICG01. Next base: position 19,621 of record SICG01000052.1, read on the forward strand.
AAGGCCATGGCGATGCCCAGCAGGTCCGGGGGCCGGGGCACGGCGATCTCGGGGTCGCGGCCGACGATGATGGTGTCGGTGTGGTGGCGGGTGTGGCTCCAGCGCCAGGACACCGATTCGCGGAAGACCATGAAGGAGGCGAGCTCGTAGAGCGCGTCGTTCAGCCACACGGTCTTGAAGGCGGTCCGGTGCATACACTCGTGCCAGCGAGAGTCAGAGGAGGAGCCGTAGATCACCCCGTAGACCAGGAAGCAGGGCAGGGCCCACCAAGTGCCCCAGTTCAGGTATCCCAGGACGCCGGAGCCGATCAGCACCGCGAACCAGATCGCCGTGTGGAGGATGGCCGGCCCGTCGCGCCGCTGCATCAGTTCGCGCATGCGCTGGCGTGGGACATCGCTGGCGTACCACTCGGCGTCGGCCAGACCCCGTTCCTCGGCGAGTTTGGTCTCGGTCCCGGTGAGGCTGTAGTCGCGTTTGCTCGTTTCGACGGTCATCCGACAATCCCTCCGCGTCAAAAATCTCGCGCAGAATATAACACTTAGTGCTCCCCAAGCATCGCAAAAAATAGCCCCACCCACCAGCATTTACTGCCGCCACTGCTGGTACAGGTCGGCGATCACCTCGTCGATGGGGGCGCGGTGGGTCGCCACGTCGAGAATGGGAGCATGGGTGCGGGCCTGTTCGAGCAGGGCGACGATTTCAGTCTGGCCCGCGTCGAAGCGGTACTCGTGCCAGCCTCCCTCGCTGCCGAGGAGGTCGGCTCCCTGGAGTTGGGGGGCTTCACCGCCCCGGGTTTGCAGCCGCAGTCGGCGGCGGTCAGCAAAGCGGCGGCGCAGCTGGTCGAAGTCGCCGTCAAAGGCGATGCGGCCGGCCAGTTGCTGCAGCTCGTCCATATCGTGGCTGGTGAGCATCACCGTGACCTGGCGGTCGCGGTTGAGGGCGATGATGAATTCCAGAATGTGGCGTTTGGCCAGCACGTCGACACCGATGGTGGGTTCATCCAGAAAGAGGATCTCCGGTTCGCGCAAGAGGGCCAGGCCCAGGTCGGCGCGCATGCGCTGGCCCAGGCTGAGTTCGCGGGTCAGGCTGTGGAAAAACTCGTCCAGGCCCAGCAACTCGCGCACCTGGCCGAGCATGCGCTCGTACCGGGGGCGGGGAATCTCCCAGACCACCCGTTTCCACTCGAAGCTGGCGGCCACTGGCTGATCCCACCACAACTCGGTGCGCTGGCCAAAGACCACGCCGATGCGGCCCACGTAGCGGATCCGGTCGGCGATGGGGTTCAGGCCCAGCACACGCACCTGGCCGGCGTCCGGGGCGAGGATGCCGGAGAGGATCTTGACCGTGGTGCTCTTGCCCGCCCCGTTGGGCCCGGCGTAGGCGACGATCTCGCCGCGCCTTACTTGTAGATCGACATCGCGCAGGGCCTCGACCAGGCGCACCCGTGGATGCCATAGATTGGCGAAGACCTCGCTCAGCTTTTCGGAGCGCTGCCGCTGGCGGAAGGTCTTGCAGAGGCCGCGGGCGTCAACTGCGATGTCCGAAGCTGAGGTAGCGGGAGGAACCAGTGCGTTCATAGTGTTTTTTCCCTTTGGCGAAGGTCCAGGAGGCGAGCAGGGCAAAAACGAGGGCAGCCAGTGGTGTTATTGCCCCGTCCCAGGTGGAAGGGGCGAGGCCGAGCAGGAAACGGCAGGGGTACCAGGCGACAAAACCCACCGGCAAGAGCGAGAGCAGGCCGCCCATCAGCAGCGGCCCGCTGCCGTCCAGCGGAAAGGGCTTGAGGTGGTTCACCAGTCGCAGCGCCGAAGAGCTGATCTCCTCGGCGGCGTGCGGGGCCCAGAAGGCCAGGCTGCCCCACAGAAAGGAGAAGGCCGTGGCCACGGTGGCCGAGGCAAAGACCTGCACGACGAAAAGCGCCCACCACGACACGCCGGGATTCAAACCCAGCGCGTGCCCCGCCCACCAGAGCAGCCCGGCGGCGGGCAATAAGATGGCGCTGCCGGAGATGGGCATAAACCCTTCGGTCAGCAGGCTCAGCCACAGGGGCTGGGGCTGGATCAGGGTGTGGTCGAGCTGGCCGCGCCCCAGGCGGCGGCTGATGTACAACACATTGAAGCCGAAGAGGGTGTTGATCAGGCCGCCCACCAGCATGCCGTAGCCCAGCAGGAATACCACCTGCGGCTGCGACCAGATCCCCAGGCCGGAGAAACGCTCAGCCAGCAGGAAGGTGCCGGAGACCGCGGCCAGGTTGAGTATGGTGTCGCTGAGAAAACAGTGGAGAAAAAACCGCAGGTCGCGGGTCATCCACATGAAATCCAGATAGGCATAGAGCCGCCACAGGCGCAGCAGTTTTCTGATCCTCTCAGCCGCCATGGCAGACCAGCCTTTCCCGGTTGAAACGCCAGAACCACAGCGCCAGCAGCCAGCAGGCCACGGCCCAGAACGCCTGGAACAGGAGGAGCGGCCCCGGCTCGCCGCTGCCCACATAGATGCGCAGGGGCGCCGAGGCGGTGGCAGCAAAGGGCAGCCAGCCGATGAGCCGGCCCAGGTCCCAGGGAAGCAATTCCAGGGGGATCACCGCTCCCGAAAGCAGGGCCACCAGCGCGTCGCGCAGCCGGTAGGCGTTGTACACATTGTGCTCCAGGTAGACCACCGGGGCGCCGAAGAAAAGTTCCAGCGCCAGGCCCACAGCCACGGCCAACCCCAGGCTGAGGGGGAAGAGCAGGGCAGTGCGGCTGTGGGTCGGCAAGGGATCGACCCCCAGCAAGGGCGCGGCCAGGGCCAGGGGCAGGGAGAAGAAGGCCAGGCCAAAGAGCCACTGGCCGCCCATGCGGGCGGCGAAATGGCCGAAGACCGACATGGGCCGCAGGAAATACGCGCCCACACTGCCCTCCCACAGGCACTGCTGCAACTGGGTGCGGCAGGCTATCTGGTCGCGGAAGATCTCCGCGACCAGGGTGTAGGTGAGCAACTGCCCCAGGCTTAGCTCGACCCCAGTGGGCTTGCCCTGCAGCAGCACCTGCCACAGTCCCAAGAAAACCCCCACCCGCAGCAGGTAGTCGAGCAGAAAGAGCGGGTTGTCGCCCACCTGGCCGGTGGCGCTGATCAGGCCGGTCTTCCAGTATTTGAGCAGGACCCTCACGACAGGGCCTCCTCCCAGGCGGCGTACTGGGCGGCAATTTCGGCAGTCGGCTGGCGCAACTGGCCGCCGCATTCGGTGCCGCGCTGGCGGTCGCCGGCTGCGTACGCCTCGGCCAGCTCCTTTTCGAGCGCCGCCTGCTCGGCCTCAAGGGCTTCGATACGCGCGGCCAGCGCCTCCTGGGCAGCCAGGCGCGGTGGCGAGGGGACCTTGGGCTTGGCGGGCCGGGCCGGACGGGGCCTGGGAGCCGTTGCTTTTGGCGCGGGTGGAGGCGCAACATCTGTGCTTCGGCGCCGCCAGTACTCGGAGAAGTTACCGGGGTGGTCCACGAGTGCCAGGTTCTCTACCTCGACGATGCGCTCGACGATGCGGTCGAGGAAATAGCGGTCGTGGGAGATGACCAGCACCGTGCCCTCAAAGGCCTCCAGCGACTCCTCGATGCGCTCGCATGAGTAGATGTCGAGGTGGTTGGTGGGTTCGTCCAGCAACAGAAAGTTGACCTGGGCGGCCATCAGCCTGGCCAGCTGCAAACGGCTCTTCTGTCCCCCGCTCAGGCTACCCACCCGCTGGTCCAACTCCTGCCAGCGAAAGAGAAAGCGCAGGAGCAGCTGGAAGGCCCGGTCCCGGGTGAGGCCGCGCTGGTCGAGCATCTGTTCCATGACCGTGAGTTCCGGGTTCAGGGTCTCGTGCTCCTGGGCGTAGTACCCCAGCCGCACCTGGGGTCCCAGGCGCAGTACCGGGTGATCCCAGGCGGCGCAGTTGACGATATCGCGGAAGAGGGTGGTCTTGCCACTGCCATTGGCCCCGAAAAGGCCCACCCGCTCCCCATAGCTGATATATAGATCGGCCTCGGCAAAGAGTGGCCGCCCGCCCACTTCGCGCGAGTACCCTTTGATCTCCAGGGCAATGCGGCCGGCTTTGCGGGCGGCGCTGAAATGCGGGTCGATGCTTTCCCGCTCTAGTTGGGGGCGGTCGACCTTGTGCATGCGGTCGATCAGCCGCTGCTTGTTGCGCGCCCGCCGGGCGTGCTGGGGGTTGTCGCTGATACTTCCCCACAGCTCAAAGCGGGCGATCATTGCCTCGAGCCGGCTACTCTCCTTCTGTTGCGCCTGATAGGCTGCTTGCTGCTCCAGGAGTCGCTGCTGTTTCTGCGCCCGGTACGCGGTGTAGTTGCCCACGTAGGTATCGAGTCGACCATCCTCGATTTCGAGAATCCGGCCCGCCACCTAGTCCAGCAGATAGCGGTTGTGCGAGACCAGCAACAGGGTGCGCGGATAGGCGTGAAGGAATTCCTCCAGCCATTCGAGACCGGCAAAGTCGAGATGGTTGGCCGGCTCGTCGAGCAACAAGATTTCCGGTTCCCGCAGCAGGAGGCGGGCCAGAGCCAGCACGTTCTTCTCGCCGCCGCTCAGGCCGGCGACCAGCTGGTCGCGCCGATGGGCCAACCCCAGGCCACTGAGCACGGTGTCGATACCGGTGGCCAAAGGTGTACCCGCCCTCCCGCTCGAACTGGTCGGCCAGTCGGCCGTACTGGGCGAGCAGCCGTTCCTGCTGCCCCGCTTGGAGGCCAGGGATGGCCAACTCCTGCTGCAGTGCTTCCAGCCGCCCGCCCAGGGCGCGCAAGGAGGCGAAGACCTCCAGCAACTCCTGGTGGACGGTGTGACCCGGGGTGTACGCCAACTCCTGGGCCAGGTACCCCACGGTGGGACTTCCGGGGCGGGTGAGTACCCCGCCGGTGGGCGCCTCCAGGCCGGCGATCATCTTGAGCAGGGTGGACTTGCCGCAGCCGTTTTCGCCGACCAGACCCACCTTCTCGCCCTGCATCACCCTGAAGGGGAGATCTTTTAGGATAGGTTCGGAGGTGTAATGCTTGCTCAGTTCGTGTGCTTCCAGGACGACCATGTCTCTGTCCCTCGTCGCAAATAAAAAAGGCCGCGAGGAGCGTGCCCTCGCGGCCTAATTCATTGATCGCAAAATGGTTAATGCGAATTATAGCGATGGCTCCTCAGAGTGGTGCAGACGGATTTCTCCTCTCCGAGGCGAGAAAATGGCCTTTGCGGCGGCAAATTTCGCTGCCGATCCGTTCGGGGACGCTGGGCAGGATCCGCAGCATCCGGTATGGCGAATTCGGGGTCATGATGGGGTCATCGATAGGCAGGGTGGCGCGATCATGTCAAGGGCAAAGGTGCGTACGGCTCATTGTCCACCTGGATCAGAGCCCCTACCTTTTGGCCTGCCAACCTCCACCTCCAACCCCTCCAGGTCCCGATGAAAAGCACTCCTCCCGCCCAGGTGGGTCTGTCCCCCGAAGCTCTCGAAGGAGCCGGCCAACAGCTAGCCAACGCCATCGCCGCCGGCCAACTCACCGCCGCCAGCCTGGTGGTGGCCCGCCGCGGTGCCCTGGCCTTTGCCAGGGGGTATGGGTATTTGCGGCCCGAAGCCGGTGCCCCGGTTGTGGAAGCCGACTCGGTCTTCCTGCTGGCCTCGATCACCAAGCCAGTGACTGCCTGCGCCCTGATGCGGCTGGTGGACCGCGGGCTGATCTCGCTGAACGATCCGGTGAACCAGTACCTGCCCGAGTTCCAGGGCGGGGAGCGGCCGCAGGTGAAGGTGCGCCATCTGCTCTCCCACACCTCGGGGTTGCCCGACATGTTGCCAGAGAACATCGCTCTGCGCCGCGCCCACGTGCCTTTGAGCGAATTCGTCCGCGCCGCCCTGCACACCCCTTTGCTCTACAGTCCGGGCAGGGATTTCTCCTACCAGAGCATGGGCACGCTGCTGGCCGGGGAGATCGTGGAGCGGGTGAGTGGTAGGCAGCTGCGCGACTTTGAGCACGAGGAACTTTTCGCGTCCCTGGGCATGCAGAAGAGCGCGCTGGGGCTGGGGTCTTTCCAGATTCCTCAGACCGTGTGGTGCGGCACTTCCATGCAGGAGTCGGCCGACGACCAGCGCTTCGGGGCCAACAGTCTTTACTGGCGCGACATGGGCCATCCCTGGGGTGGGATGCACAGCACTGGACTGGACCTGGCAATCTTATTGCAGACCTTTTTAGATGGGGGCACGTACGAAGGCCGGCGCCTCTTCAGCCCGGCAGCGGTCCGGGCCATGACCACCGACCAGAACCAAGGCGTGCAGGCCCCCTGGGGTCTGGGCTGGGGCCTGGCCGGCTCGCGGGTGTGGAATTTCTTCGGCGAGTTGTGTTCCGCCGCCACTTTTGGCCACGTCGGCGCCACCGGCACGGTGGCCTGGGCCGACCCGGAACAAGAGCTGGTTTGTGTGGTGCTGACCAATCAGATGGTGGCTGGCGGCAGTCT
>SICG01000053.1 GCA_009691525.1 Candidatus Latescibacterota bacterium
CACGAAGCGCGAGTAGTGATCGAAGACTGGCGATGCCAATACAACACCGAAAAACCCCATAGCCGACTGGGTTACCTCAGCCCAGAGGCCTTCATCAACACCCACCTACTCACATCCTGAGTGGGCCAATTTCCGGGGGCCGGTCACTGTCGCCCCGCTCTTTTTTTGCCCGCCCTGCGTTCCCGCCACCGGATATTGCTTGCCAACAAGGGCAAAACTCCCTTGGTTAGAGAAACCCACGCCAGAGGAGCACGACCAATGGAGATGGAGTACAGGTCCTGGACTCGCCAACAGTTAGCCCAACTCTACCACACCCCCCTGCTCGAGCTGATGCACCAGGCCGCCGAGGTACACCGCCGGCACCACGACCCCTGCCAGATCCAGGTATGCACCCTGCTCTCCATCAAGACCGGCGGCTGTCCAGAGGACTGCGGCTACTGTTCCCAATCGGCCCATCACGAGACGGGTCTGCAACGCCAGCAACTGCTGGAAACCGGGGCGGTGGTCGAAGCCGCGCAGCAGGCCAAGGAGGCCGGCAGCACCCGTTTCTGCATGGGTGCCGCCTGGCGCCAGGTGCGGGAAGGGGAGGAATTCGACCAGGTCCTGGAGATGGTGCGCCAGGTCTCTGCTCTGGGTCTGGAGGTCTGCTGCACCCTGGGCATGCTCAGCCAGGCGCAGGCCCTGCGGCTAAAGGAGGCCGGGCTCTACGCCTACAACCACAATCTCGACACCGGACCCCAGTACTACAAGCAGGTAGTCAGCACCCGCACCTACCAGGACCGGCTGCAAACCCTGGCCCACGTGGCGCAGGCAGGTATCTCGGTCTGCTGCGGCGGCATCCTCGGCCTAGGGGAGAGCGAGGACGACCGCATCGACCTGCTCCACACTCTGGCCAGCCTGCCCGCCCCGCCCGAGTCCGTGCCGGTCAACGCCCTGGTCCCCATCGCCGGCACCCCGCTGGGCCAGCAGGCGCGCGTTTCGGTGTGGGAGGTGGTGCGCATGATCGCCGCCGCCCGCATCCTCTTTCCCCGCGCCATGGTCCGGCTCTCGGCTGGCCGCGACCAGCTCTCCGACGAGGCGCAGACCCTGTGTTTTCTGGCCGGCGCCAACTCCATCTTTTCTGGGGACAAGTTACTCACCACCCCGCACCCGGGACTGGCCAAAGACGCCGAACTCTTCTCTCTGCTCGGCCTGGAGCCCCGCGCCCCCTACGAAGAAATCTCCGCGTCCACCACCTCGGCGATGCCGCGGTAGACGGCCTCCAACTGCGCCCGCTCCAGGCAGTAGGGCGGCACTAGGTAGATCACCCCACCCAGGGGCCGCAGCAGGAACCCCCGCTCCAGGAAACGCTGCCTGAGTCGCGGCCCCAGTTCGTGCAGGTACCCCCCCTTCACCTCCAGCGCCGCGATGGTGCCGCAGACTCGCAAGCGGGACAAGTGCGGATGGCCCGCCAGCCGGCCCAGCTCCTCCAGATGCCAGCCTTCCATCTCTGCAAAGCGATGCGGCTGCTTTTCGAGCAACTCCAGCGAGGCCAGCGCCGCAGCGCAGCCCAGGGGATTGGCGGTGTAGGAATGCCCGTGGTACAGGGTGTGGCGGGGGTCGTCGCTGCAGAAGGCCTGGTACACTTCCTCTCTGCACAGGGTGGCGGCCAGGGGCAGGAAACCGCCGCTGAGGCCCTTGGCCAGGCAGAGAATATCGGGCTGGGTCCCGGCTTTCTGGCAGGCAAAAAACTCGCCGGTGCGGCCAAAACCCGTCAACACCTCGTCGTAGATCACCAGCACCCCGTATCGCCGCAGCAGTTCTCCGGCAGCACGCAGGAAGGAGGGCCGGCACATACGCATGCCCGCAGCCCCCTGCACCAGCGGTTCCAGAATCATCGCCGCGTACTCTTCCCCGCTGCGATCCAACAATCTCTTCAGGTACTCCAAGGCCTGGGCTTCGCGCTCCTCCACCCCCTCGTCCCCCAGCCAGGTCTGCGGGAAAGGCACGAAGTCCACTGGCAGCAGCAACTCGGCAAAAGGCGCGGTGAAGAAAGAGCGCCCGCTCAGGGACATGGCCCCCAGGGTGTCGCCGTGGTACGCCCCCTCCAGGCTGAGAAAACGGCGCCGCCCGCCGGCCCCCTGGTTTCGCCAGTACTGGAAAGCCATCTTCAGCGCCACCTCCACAGCAGTGGAGCCATTGTCTGAATAGAAGACCCTCGGGAGGAAGGGCAGCCGAACGGTCAGCCGGCAGGCCAACTTCTCGGCCGGCTGGTGGGTGAAGCCGGCAGCAATCACCTGCTCCAGCTGGCCGGCCTGCGCTGCAATGGCCGCAGCGATTTCGGGCTGGGCGTGGCCGTGCAGGGTCACCCACCAGCTCGAAATGCAGTCCAGCAACTGGCGGCCGTCCTCCAGTTCTAACATCGCTCCCCTGCCGGAGCGCACCATCAAGGGGGCCGGGGCATCCTTCATCTGGGTATAGGGCATCCAGATCGGCGAGTTCATCCCCTACCTCCAAAATAGCGGTCGTATGCAGCGCGCAGCCCGACAGCATCGAGCCGCGCCAGCGGCGCCACGGCCGCCAGCACCGGCACCTGGCCGTAGCGGGCGATGGCCTCTTCGTTGGCCAGATTACTGGGACCGTTGACCACAACCCCCACTACTTCGAGGCAACGGCGGCGCAGAGCTTCGAGACTGAGTAGGGTGTGGTTGATGGTCCCCAGACTGCTGCGGGCCACCAGCAGCACCGGCAACCCCAGTTGCGCCATCAGGTCGATCATCAGCTGGCGGCCGTTGAGCGGCACCAGGACCCCGCCCGCCCCTTCGGCGATCAGCCGGCTGGCCACCGGGGGCTGAAAGGCGCCCAGGGCGATCTCCACCCCTTCGAGTTCGGCAGCGGCATGGGGGGAAAGGGGCTGCTGCAACCTATACGTCTCCGGGGCAAAGCGCTCCGCAGGCAGCCCCGTGGCCTGCCGCACCCATTCGGTGTCCCCCGGCTCGCCGCTCTGCACCGGCTTCCAGTACACGGCGCTCAGGCCGGACATCAGCACCGCGCTGACCAGGGTCTTGCCCACCCCCGTGTCCGTGCCGGTCACGAAGAATTTTGGCGGCAGCTCACTCATCAAGACCTCATAACAAGATCAGTTCCGCTGCACCACGGCAAAACCGCAGCGCACCCGCACCTCAACACCATCGGGGCAGGCCTGGTCCCAGGCCCGCAGCAGGTGCCTGAAGGCCCCCACCCCGAGTGCCTCACCCTTCAGGGAGGTGGCTGTGCCCGTATCTTTTAGACTGCGGAAAAACGCCCGCGCCGAGACATAGCGCTCCCCCTCCTCCTGCGCCCAGCAGCGCCCCCTGCCCAGCGCCTGGCGCACCTGCTCCAGAGCCGGAAAAGGGTTGGCAGTACAGGGCAGTCCGAGCCGGCAACAGTGTTCCCTCCATTCGGGAAAGGACTCCGCCTCCTGAAAGGAACACATCAGCACCCCACCGGGACCCAGGGCCCCCATCCACCGCTGCAAAGCCCCTGTCCAGTCGGCAAACCAGTGCAGGGCCATGCCGGAGACGATCAGCGCGTACCCGCCCTGAGTCGATCCCCTCTCCCCATCCATCACCTCCCAGTGCAGGCGCTCCGCATCCGCGCCCACGGCCCCCAGCCGCTGCCGGCAGACCTCCAGCAGCGCCGCGGACAGATCGGTGAACCAGATCTCCCGCTCGGGCAGCAAGCGCGCCAGCCCCTCGCTCAACCCCCCGGTGCCGCAGCCGATCTCCAGTACCGGCCCGGGAGGCAGGTGCGCGCTCCAGTGTTCCACTTGGGCCAGCAGCACCTGAGCAGCCCGCTGCTGCTGCCGGGCCTGCTGGTCGTAGGTGGTTGCACTGCGGGCAAACCCGCGGATGATGCGCTCCTTCGGCCAACTCATGCGCTCAATCCCTCCCACACCCTGCGGATCTGCGCCCAGCATGCCGGCGCGCGGGTGAGGGGCAGGGCATGGCCGGCCCCTGGAATGATCTCCAGGCGGCTGTTGGGCAGGCATTGGTGCAACTGCCGGGCCTGTGCCACCGGAACAATCTGATCCTGGTCGCCGTGCAGGAGCAACACGCGCGGCACCGCGATCAGGGGGCGCAGGTCGAGGGCCTGGGTATCGAGGCATTCCAGGTCCATAGCCAACACCTGCTGCTCCACTTCCCCGGGCGGGGAATACTGACCGGTCTCGGGGGAAAAACACCGGGCGCGAAAATCGGCCAGCAGGGCGTCCGACTCCCGGTCCAAACGCTGATGCATGCGCCCCACCAGCCGCCGCGAACGCCGGCCAGCCTCCCCCTCCGGATGAAAGGCCTGGAACCCTCCGAAGACCACCACTAGCTCCGCTGTTGCCAACCATCGAGGCTCCAATAGGTGCAGCCCAAAGGAGTGGGCCACCAGCACCTGGGGCTGCCCCACAGGGGAAGAGGGTGCGCCAAAATACCCCCGGTCAGCCTCCAGCAACCTCACTTCCGAGGGCACCACATCCCGCCACCCAGCCCAGCACCCCGCATCCCAGCCCCAGCCGTGCTGGAGCAGGATCTCAATTCCGCGCACGCCATCTCCCCAGCAATTCCACCAGCCATTCTAGCTGGGTCCGGGTGTGCAGGACCGAAAGGGCCAGGCGCAGGCGGGCCTGCCCCGCAGGCACCGTGGGCGGGCGTATTGCCACGACCAGAACCCCCTCCTGCTCCAGCCAGGCGGTCAGCGCCATGGCCGCCTCGTTCTGGCCCACCACGATGGGCACGATCTGGGTGGTGGAAAGGGCGGTGTCCCAGCCCTGCTGGCGCAGGGCGCGGCGCAGATACCCCGCATTGCCGTGTAACTCTTCGCGTTCGGCTTCCATCTGGGGAATCAGCTCCAAGGCGGCGTCCACCGCTCCCAGCACCGCCGGCGGCAACGCCGTGCTGTACACCAGCCCGGCGCAACAGTTGACCAGGTACTCGCCCATGAGCGAGGTGCAGGCCACGAACGCACCAAAGGCCCCGCAGGCCTTGCCCAGGGTGCCCATGACCAGATCCACCTCGTGGTCGCAGCACAAGCCTGCGCCTCCTGGCCCCACTACCCCGGTGGCGTGGGCCTCGTCCACCAAGAGCAGGGCGTCGAATTCGGCCGCCAGCCCGGCCAGGGCGCCCACCTGACTCTGGCCCCCGTCCATGCTGAACACCGATTCGGTGGCGATGATCACCCGTGGGTGCGCGGCCCGGTGCTGCTGGAGCAGTTGCCGCAGATGTTCTAGGTCGTTGTGATTAAAGCGCCGCACCTGGCAGCCGCAGGCCTGGGCCCCCAGCACCAGGCTGCCGTGAGCCAGGCGGTCCATCAGCACCAGGCTGTGGCGGTCGGTCAGGGCCGGCAGCAAGGAGACATTGGCCTGGAAGCCCGAGTTGAACACTAGGGCGCAGTCCCGGCCCTTGAGCCGGGCCAGCTTCTCCTCGACTGGGGCAAATCCAGGGTGCGAACCGCAGACCAGACGCGAAGCCCGAGCCCCGGCTCCGTACTGGCGCAGGTACTCGGCGGCCCTGGCGATCACCAGGGGATGGCTGGCCAGGCCCAGATAATCGTTGCTGCTGAAATTGACCAGCCGCCGCCCCTCCACCTCTACCTCCATCCCGCTCTCCGGGACGATCGGGCGCAACCGGCGCCGCAGGCCTTCGCGCTCCCGGCGCTCCAGCTCGGCGCTCATAAAGGCGTACTTGTCTGTCACCGAACCCTCCTCAGGACGAAACTCCCCCTTGCCCAGTAATACGCTCCGACCATATAATAAATAAAGCACTTAATTTAGAAAGCTGCCGGCCCATTCCACTATGCCCGAATCCCTCTCCCTCCCCAGGGTCACTGCCTCCTATCTGTGCGCCAAGAAGGCGCGGGGCGAGAAAATCGCCGCCCTCACCGCCTACGATTACCCCATGGCCCGGCTACTCGACCGGGCCAGCATCGACATCGCGCTGGTGGGCGACTCAGTGGGCACCAACGTCCTGGGCTACCGCAGCGAACAGCAAGTCACCATCGAGGACATCGTCCACCACACCCGCGCCGTGCGCCGTGGGGTGGAACGAGCCTTTGTGCTGGCCGATCTGCCCTTCCTCTCCTACCACTCCACCGAGGCCGCCCTGCTGAGCGCCGGCCGCCTGATCCAGGAGGGCGGGGCCGACGGGGTGAAACTGGAGGGCGGTACCCGGGTCCTGCCACAGACCGAGGCGATGGTCCGGGCCGGCATTCCGGTGGTGGGCCATCTGGGCTTTACCCCCCAGTCCCACGGCCGCGACCTCTACGCTTTTAGCGGGCGGCGCGGTACCGTGGCCCGGGTCCAGGGACGCGACGCCGCCGAGGCCAAACTGCTCTTGGCAGAGGCTCGACGCCTGCAGGATGCCGGGGTCTTTGCCTTGGTGCTGGAGATGGTCACCGAGGAAGCGGCCCAACTGGTGAGTCAAGCCCTGGAGATCCCCACCATCGGCATCGGCGCCGGCCGCCACTGCGACGGCCAGGTGCTCATCGTCCACGATCTGCTGGGATTCAGCAGCGTGGAGCTGCGTCTGGCCAAAGTCTATGCCCGGTTGGGCGAGGAGGCCACCAAGGCGCTGAGCATCTACCGCGAGGAGGTGGCAGGGGGGATCTTTCCGGGCGAGGAGAACGTCTTCCATATGGAACCAGCCGCGTTTGCCCAGCTGCGCGAGCAACTGGCCGCTGAGAACTGAACCACACGACGAGAGGATCTCTATGAGAAGTACCCGCGCACTCCTGGGCACCGTCCTGACCATCCTGGCCGCCCTGCCCTTGGCCGCTAGGGCCGCCGAACCCATCCGCATCGGCGTGGCCGGGCCTTTCACCGGTTCGGGGGCCATGTACGGCGTGATGATTCGCAATGCCGCCACCCTGGCCATCGAGGAGGCCAACGCCGCCGGGGGGATCAGGAGCCGGAAAGTGGAAGCCGAATACGGGGATGACGAGGGCAAAAACGACAAGGCCGTCACCGTGGCTAGAAAATTCGCCCTCGACCAGAACATCTGCATCGTCATCGGCCACTTCAACTCCACCTGCTCGCTGGCCGGCAAGCCCATCTACCGGGACGCCGAGGTGGTCCAGTTCTCCCCCGGCTCCACCAACATCCACGTCTGCGAAGGCAGCGATTACACCTTCCGCAATCTCTACCGCGACGACTACCAGGGCACCTTCCTAGCCAACTACACCAAAAACGTGTTGGGCCTAGACCGAGTGGCCGTCTTCTTCGACAACGACGACTACGGCAAGGGCCTCAAGGACGCCTTCGTCAAGCAGGCCCAGGTCATCGGCCTGCAGGTGGTGACCACCCAAGACTATGTGCGGGAGAAGACCAGCGACTTCGCCCCCCTGCTCGACCTGGCCAAGAATGCCCAGGCCCAGGCCATTTTCATCGCCGGGCTCTACGCCGAGGCCGGCACCATCGTCAAACAAGCGCGCGAAAAAGGGGTCAAAACCCAGTTCCTCGGTGGCGACGGGGTCTTTGGTCCCGGCTTCACTGAGATCGGCGGCGAAGCCGCCGAGGGCACCCTGATCACCACACCCTTCCTGTTCGGGCCCAGTTCCAGCGAGGCGGCCGTGAACTTCGCCAACAAGTTCAAGAAGCGCTTTGGCCGCGAGCCCGACACCTGGGCCGCCCTCACCTACGACGCCGTGACCATGGCCCTGGACGGTATCCGCACGGTGGGCACTGACCGCAACGACCTGCGCGACTGGATGGCCGGCCACGACAGCCGGGAACAAGGCTTCAAAGGCATCACCGGGGTGACTTACTTCGACGCCAACGGCGACTGCCTCAAGCCGGCGACGGTCGCCATCGTCACTGGCGGTCGCTTTGTTCCGGCACCCAAGCAGATGGAGTGAGCCCCGCCACCGCATGAACTTTTTCCTCAACCAACTGCTCAATGCCCTGCTGCTGGGGGGGATCTATGCCCTCATCGCCGTGGGCTACACCCTGGTCTACGGCATCGTCAAACTGGTGAACTTCGCGCACGGCGAGGTTTACATGATCGGAGCCTTTCTCGGGGTGGTGAGCATCGCCACCCTGGGCCTGCCCTTCTGGGCTGGGCTGGCCCTTGCCGTGGTCGGCTGCGGCTTCCTGGGCCTGCTCATCGAGTACCTGGCCTATCGCCCCATGCGACAGGCCCCCCGGCTGGCAGCCCTGATCACCGCCGTGGGGGTCTCCCTCTTTCTCCAGAACCTGGCCATGCTGGTCTGGGGCTCCGAGCCCCGGGCCTTCCCCACCCTGGCGCCCCCAGGCGAGGAACACTTCTTCCAGCGGGCCATCGTCGGCACCCGCGGCGACCCCAACTCGGTGTTCATCCCGGGGAAATTCATCTTCATCTGGAGCGTGACCATCGCCCTGATGTTCCTGCTCGACTGGATCGTGCAGCGCACCCGCATCGGCAAGGCGATGCGCGCCTGCTCGCTCGACAAGGGCGCAGCAGCGCTGATGGGCATCGACGTCAACCGCATCATCAGCTTCACCTTTATGCTGGGGGCGGCCATGGCCGCGGTGGCCGGCGTTTGTTACGGGCTGTACATTGGCAGCCAGGTCGGCTTTCGCATGGGGGTCTACCCGGGGGTCATCGCCTTCTCGGCGGCGGTGCTAGGGGGCATCGGCAATCTGCGCGGCGCCTTTCTGGGCGGCATTATCATGGGCCTGGTCGAAGTCGGCACCCGCGCCTACCTGTGCCCCTGGCTCGACATCTCGGGCGGCTACTCGATGGCCTTCGCCTTCGCCCTCCTCATCGGGGTCATCCTCATCCGCCCCACCGGCATCCTCGGCAGCACGGCGGTAGACCGCTCATGAAGGGTCCTGCCCTGCCGGCTGTCACCGGCCTCCTGCGCTCGCGCTCGGCCCAGTTCTGGGGCACCCTGCTGCTCTTCCTGCTGGCCCTGCCCTGGCTGGGCCCCTCGGCCCTTGACCTGCTCTCGGCCACCAGTCACGGCCGGCTGATGGAAGTCTTTCTGCTCATCCTGATCTACGCCATCCTGGCCCTGGGCCTCAACGTGGTGGTCGGCTTCACCGGCCTGCTCGACCTGGGGTACGTGGCCTTCATGACGGTGGGTGCCTACACCTCGGTGCTGCTCTACCGCCAGCCCGAGTGGCAGTTCACCGGCTCCATCTTCGCCGTCCTGCTCATCGCCGGGCTCCACTGCGCCCTGTGGGGTGTACTCAGGGGAGCGCCCACCCTGCGCCTGACCGGCGATTACTACGCCATCGTCACCCTGGCCTTTGCCGAGATCGTCTTCCTGCTGGTGCTCAACGAGAGTTGGCTGACCGGCGGGCCCAGCGGCATCAAAGGCTACCCGCCCATTGCCCTCAGCTACGCCGAAGCCCCCGCCCAGCAGGTGAACCTGCACCTGCTGGTGAGCCCCGACCCGCGCGGCCCCACCCCGGAAAACCCGCAGGGCCTGGTGGCAGAAGCCACCTATACCCCACAAGATCTGTGGCTGGGCCAACTGTCTGCCGACGCCAGCCCCGGGCTGCGGCGGCGCTACGAGAAATCCCACCCCGATACCGCGGCCGGGCCGGAGCTGCGCTTCCGCAACTGGGATACACAAATGGCCTTTGTCGAACTGGGCGCCGACGCGCCCTGGGTGGTGCTGGGCAGCGGGGTGATCGACGGGGAGTCACCCGGCTCTGCCATACAAATCCCCCTGGCCCAGCGGGAGCCGGGCGCCTTCCTCAAACCGCTCATCTACTGGGACCTGGGGCAACTTGCTCCCGGCGAGTACCAGGCCATCATCCAACTGGAACCCCGCTTCGCCAGGCAGGTGCTCAAGGACGGCACCCCCGGCTTCTTCTATCTGGGCCTGATCCTGGCCGGGCTCACCCTGGGAACGGTGACCTTACTGCACCACTCCCGCCTGGGCCGGGCCTGGGCCGCCATCAAGGCCGACCCCATCTCGGCGCGCAGTTGCGGCATCGACATCAACCGCGAGAAGATGGTCGCCTTTGCGGTCAGCGGCTTCATCGGCGGGGTGGGCGGTTCGCTGATGGCCTTCAAGTTCCTAATCGTCAGCACCAACATCTTTGACTTCTGGTCCTCGATCGTGGTGCTCTGCTGCATCGTGCTGGGCGGCATGGGCAATATCCGCGGGGTGATCATCGGCGCCCTCTGCTTCATCGGCCTGGGCGAACTGCTGCGCGAGCCCTATCTCTTCACCAGCGCCTCCGCGTCCACCCGCGCCTGGGTCGAACACCGCGGCGGTCTGGTCCAGCAGATCCTCAGCGTCAGGGAGGAGGGGGTCGAATTAAACCTGGCGCGCACCCGCTACCTTTTCTTTGGACTGATCCTGGTCCTCTTCATGATCTTCAGGCCCGGCGGGCTGCTGCCTCCCAGCGGCCGGGTCCGGCCCCTCTCATCCTCGGTGCGCCAGCGGCTCATCGGCCTGGCCGGCGACCTGTTCCACCTGCGGGGAGGCCGTCCCCCTGATGCGTAATCCGGCCCATATCCTCGAAGCGGCGGAAGTCACCGTGCAGTTTGGCGGGGTGCGGGCGGTGGCTGCCGTCTCCCTGGCCATCCGCGCCGGGGGCATCACCGCCCTGATCGGGCCCAACGGGGCAGGCAAGACCACCTTCTTCAACACCATCACCCGCCTGGTCCAGCCCACCTCCGGGCGACTGCGCTTCCGCGCTGCGGCCGGAGAGCTTGAGCTGACCGCCATGCCGCCCGACCGCATCGCCCGGGCCGGCATCGCCCGCACCTTCCAAAATATTCGCCTCTTCACCGATCTGTCGGTGCTCGACAACGTCAAAGTGGGCCTGCACGGCCGCACCTGCGGCGGCTTCTGGCGGGCCCTGGGCGGCAACCGCAGCGAGGAGCGCTGCATCACCGGGGCCGCCCTGCAGTACCTGGATTTTGTCGGCCTGGCCGACCGGGCCGCCGAACAGTCGGACAGCCTGTCCTATGGGGAGCAGCGCAAGCTGGAGATCGCCCGCGCCTTGGCCTGCGGCCCTCGGCTCCTGCTCTTGGACGAGCCAGCCGCCGGCATGAACCCCCAGGAAACCCAGACCCTGGTCGAACTCATCCGCCGCATCCGCCAGGCCGAGGTCACTATCCTGCTCATCGAACACGACATGAAGTTGGTGATGCGCATCTCGGATTTTGTCTACGTGCTCGACCACGGCGAACTCATCGCTGCCGGCGAACCGGCCGCGGTGCAAAAAGACCCCAGGGTGATCGCCGCCTACCTGGGCCCCCAGTACCTGCCCGCCGGGGAGGCGAACTGATGGCCGCCCCCCTGCTCGAACTGCGGCAGGTGTACGCTGGGTACGGGGCTTTGGAGGTACTCAAGGGAATTTCACTGCGCGTGGAGGAGGGGGAGATCGTCACCTTGATCGGGGCTAACGGAGCGGGCAAGAGCACCACCTTGATGACCATCTCCGGGCTGCTCAAGATGCGCGCCGGCGAGGTGCTCTATGCCGGGGTGTCCCTGCGCCGCCTGGCGGCCCACCAGATCGTCGCCCTGGGGTTGTGCCAGGTCCCCGAGGGCCGACGCATCTTTGCCGAACTGACGGTGATGGAAAATCTGGAGCTGGGCGCCTACACCCGCCGCGACCGGGAAGGCATGGCCACCGACCTGGAAAAAATCTGCGAACTCTTCCCCCGCCTGCACGAGCGCGCCAGCCAGAAGGCGGGCACCCTCAGCGGCGGCGAGCAGCAGATGCTGGCCATCGGCCGGGCCCTGATGGCGCGGCCCCGCCTGCTGCTGCTCGATGAACCCTCCCTGGGTCTGGCCCCTTTGTTAGTGCAGCGCATCTTCGACGTCATCCGCGAACTCAACGCCCAAGGCACCACGATCCTGCTAGTGGAGCAGAACGCCAACGAGGCCCTGCGTATCGCCACCCGCGGTTACGTAATGGAAACCGGCTGCATCACCCTGGAGGACGAAGCCAGCGCCCTGCTGCGCAATCCCCAGGTCCGCGAGGCGTACCTGGGGTACGAGTAGCCCTCACTCACATCAACGGAATGGCGATCTCGCCTGGCTGCCACAAGCGCAGGAAGTAGTGGCCGATCCCAGCCGCTCCGTACATATAGTCGGCCGAATACAACCCCGGTTCATCGATCGGCCAAGCCTCTCCCTCCGGCAACTCCACCCGGTACGCATAGGCCAGGGCGGCGAACTCCCGCGCCCGTTCCAACCATTGCTGATCCCTGCTGATGCGGAACAACTCGACGAACAACTCGCCGCAGCCAGTCAGGCCAATACACTGGGTCGCGTTGTGACGGAAATCGCCGTACGCGTAGGTGGTCACCCCGCACTTAAGCGCGACATCCCAGTAGGAGGGCTCGTCGAGCAGTTCGGATGCCTTCGCAAAGACCAGACCGATGCCGGGCGCCCCGTGGCTCCACTGGCAGCGGCTCAATTCGGTCGAGCCGAGGCCCGGGCTCCAGTTGAGCCCACCTCGGTCCGGAATCGCGTGGCGCACCAGAGTATCCAGGATCTCTCTGGCGAGGCCGGCCCAGGTCTGGTCCTGGGTTGCCGCGAAGAGCAGGACGAGGTAGTGCGCGACCCCGGAGATGCCGTGCGCTACCCCCAGATTGGGGGTGTTCCCTAAGGCACCGCCGAGAGCCGCCAGGCAATGGCAGCCTCGTTCGTCGCGCACCAACTGCTCTGCTAACCAGCCGCCGTTGCGGATGGCCCCGTCCAGGTACCGCCGGTCATCGGTGGCCTGCCACAGGCGCAGGAGATACAGCCCGTTGGACGCCGTCCCGCCCATCAGGTCGGTCACTGGCCCGGGGTCTTCGGTCAATAGGATTTGGGCGTTCTCGGCGCAGTAGTTCAGGTAGTCGGGCCGCTGCGCGATCTGCGATAGATGGAGCCAAGACCGGGCAACCCCGGTCTTGCCCGTCAGCAGGCCGCGCCGGTGCCCCTGGCGCTCTGGCGACGAGCACCACCGATTGGCACCGGCGGCCATATCGAGGGCGGTCGCCGAATCAGTCAGGCTGGCGTATTGGGCCAGGAACAGGCTGATCCCGCCGCAGCCATTAAACACCTCAAAATGGTAGTGGGGCTTGTTCTGGTAGTCGATGGTCTGCCACCTGAATCCGTCGGGCACCTTTTCCGCTGTTCGCTCGATGAACCGATATACCGAGTGCGCCCCGGCGATTGCTGCTTCCATCTGCTTTTCTCCTCCTAGGTGGTGCTGCCGGATTAGCGTCAGACCAGCAGCGTCTTGGCGCGATCCGTTATTGCCGTTTCGATCTTCCCCTTGAGCAACATAGCCGCAAAAGGGAGATTGCCCGAGATCTCTACCTGCGACGCCTTCACCGTCAGCGTCCCGGATACCGGAAAACCCATGGCCGAGAAATCAAATTTACCCGTATGCTCATGCCACTCCTCGTGCAAATCGCTGATCTTGCCGGCAAACTGCGTTTTTATCTCGTTGAGCAGGTCTTTGATGCGTTTGACTGCTTCTTCCTGCGTGAGACTATGCGAAACCGCTAGGCTGAGTTTGGGCATCTCTCTCTCCTTTTCACTCCAGTTTCTCCCGATCCTCCCCCAGGTACACTTCCTCGATCTGCAGATCCCCGAAATTCGTCCGCCAGGCCTCCAGCCCCATCAACTCCTCCTGCTGGCTCAAGCGAAGCTGCGTGAGGAAACCAAAGCGATTCAGCCCGAAAGTCAGCGTCCGCACCTGGCCCCCCTTGAGGCTCACGTCGATCTGCTTGCTCTTGTCCCCGTAGCGCAGCTCCAGCCAGTGCGCACCGGGCGGCAGATTGTGCAGCACCAGCCCGTGTAACCCGCCCTTGAGCACCTCCACCGAGTACTTGCCGTCCACCACCACCTGCACCCCGCCCGCCTCCAACTCCCGCCCCAGTGGCGTTTGCACCAGCGCCAGCGAGGCATCCAGACTCTCCTGCACCTCCTCTTCCTCGGCCACCGCGCCCACCAAAGGCCGTTCGGCCAGAGGGGTCTGCGGCTTGAGCTTCTCCCAGGCCGGTGGTGGCAATTGTGGGGTGATCCCTCCCTGGTGGGTGAGCGCGTAGACCACGATATTGGTGGCCGCCATCAAATTGTAGGTGAGGAAGTTGTCGCTCGGTTGCTGCGCGTCATTGTTCTCCACCCATTTGCCGTGTAAATCCAGATCACTCAGGACCGCCACCAACTGCCCCTTGAATTCCACCCCCCACAGCCCAATGGGCGGGACTTGCTCAACCTGCTGGGCCTGCGGGTTGGTGGGGGAAGGGGGCGGAGGCGGGGCATCCAGATTGACATCGGCCACCAGGCTTCCCGGAAAGTACCAGGCGTTGCCGCCCTCCACCTCTTTCATGTCCTTTTTGTTCTCCCCCGGGAACCCGCCGCGAAAATCGTAGTACGCGGAATACAGCGGGTGTGAGAGGGGCAAGGGCAAGAGCCGGCCTTCGTCCTTCAGGGCTTGTTTCAGGTACGCGATCATTTCGCCGAGGAAATTCCGGCCCCCTTCGATAAAGAGAAAGCCACCGCGGCGCAGATACCGGCCCAGCAGCGCCAGTTCCTCTTCGCTCATACGAATCAGCGGATAGGGTGTCGGTGGCCTCAGCTTGTTGCTGGGGAAGAAAAAGTGGAGGGGGTCTTTCAACAACTGCTCGTTGAGGAAGTAGTCGTAATAACCCGGCTGGACCTGGACCAGCACCTGGGTGTAGTCGGTCATGTAACGGGCCAGATCGTCGATGGGACCCGAACCGAACCCCACCCCTTCGACCCGGGTAAAGTTGACATAGCCCTTGAGGTCGCGCCGGCTGGCCAGGTTGGGGATCACCGCCGCGTGGTCCTTGTTGGCCCGCGCCATATCCTGGATGCGCAGCAGATCGAAGGACCGGTCCGCCTCCCGCCCAGTGCCGGGCTTGGCTAGGCCCCCCAGCACCGGACCCCGTTCCCCCTGAGCGGCAAAAGGCCCCTCGCCCCGGCCACCCGGACTACCCTCCCGCAAAACCAGCGGCGCTCCCTCGGTGGTAAAGACCGAGCCCCCCCGTTGGCCCTGGACACTGGGCAACCCGCCGCCCATTTCTCCTGCCATGGGTAACTGAGTGGCGCTCAACTGACGCGGTGCCGCCTCCTCTGGCGCCAGCCTTTCCATCCGTGTCAGCGGCTCAGCCTGTCCGCCCGCCACGGCCACCACCTCCAGCCGCACCGGGGGTCTCCTGGGCGGCTGCACCAGCCGCACCTTGACCAGCCGCTCGTCCTGCACCCCCCACCAGACAAACTCCACCAAGAGGATCCCCCCCAGGTGGAGCAGCAACGAGATCAATACGCTGATCCCCAGCAACTTTCGCGAGCGACGTGCGCCTGGGGCGGGCATGGTTCTCCGCAGTGTTTGGAGATGGGGGAAACGCTTTTGCGGTAAAGGGCGGAGCGTATTATTTTATTGAGGTTTGGGCGGTATGCAAGAACCGGTCCCCACGGGCTCTTTGCGTATTCTATTGGACGACTGATTTTCCGGGAGGATCCGCAGCCAACGATGAATGACCTCGACAAGGCCCGCATTGCCGCCAACGGCGAACTCGACCTCGAACTCCAGGAATGGCTCGATTCGCTGGATTATGTCCTGGACCAGCGCTCCCCAGAGGAGGTGCAGTATCTGCTGGCCCAGCTCCAGATTCAGGCGGAAAAAGCCGGCGTCAGCCAGCCCTCCACCGTACACACGCCTTACATTAACACCATTCCCCGCGCCAAACAACCGCCCTATCCGGGCAGCCGCGAGATCGAGCGCCGCATCAAGAGCCTGGTGCGCTGGAATGCTATGGCCATGGTGGTGCGCGCCAATCACGACAAGGCGGCGCCAGGCGGCCACATCTCCACCTATGCCTCGGCGGCCACTCTCTACGAGGTGGCGTTTAAT
Organism: Candidatus Latescibacterota bacterium; assembly: GCA_009691525.1. GTDB lineage: Bacteria > Latescibacterota > UBA2968 > UBA8231 > UBA8231 > SICG01. The sequence continues at coordinate 15,827 of SICG01000053.1, forward strand.
CATTTCTTTCGCGGCAAAGACCAAGAGCAGGGCGGCGACCAGATCTACTTTCAGGGCCATGCCGCCCCGGGCATCTATGCCCGCGCCTTTCTCGAAGGCCGGCTGACCGAGCTGCATCTGGAAAACTTCCGCCGCGAGCTGCGGCCCGGCGGCGGCCTGTCCTCCTATCCGCACCCCTGGCTGATGCCCGGTTTCTGGGAGTTCCCCACCGTCTCCATGGGCCTGGGGCCCCTGCTGGCCGCGTACCAGGCCCGCTTCAACCGCTACCTACAGGATCGCAGCCTGAAGGACACCGCCTCGTCGCGGGTATGGGCTTTTTTAGGCGACGGCGAGATGGACGAGCCCGAGACCATGGGCGCCATCGCCCTGGCCGGGCGCGAAAAGCTGGACAACCTCACTTTTGTGGTTAACTGCAATCTGCAGCGCCTCGACGGGCCAGTGCGGGGCAACGCCAAGATCATCCAGGAGCTGGAGGGCATCTTCCGCGGCGCCGGCTGGAACGTGATCAAGGTGGTATGGGGCGACGACTGGGATGGCTTGCTCGACCGCGACGAGGATGGCCTGCTGGTCCGGCGCATGGGCGAGGTGGTCGACGGCGAGTACCAGAAATACACCGTCTCCTCGGGCGCTTATATCCGCGAGCACTTCTTCGGCAAAGACCCCCAGCTCCTCAAAATGGTCGAGCATCTGTCCGACGAACAGCTCCAAAAGATGAAGCGCGGCGGGCACGATCCCGAAAAAGTCTATGCCGCGTACAAGGAGGCCATTGAGCACCGCGGGGCACCCACCGTAGTGCTGGCCAAGACCGTCAAGGGCTACGGCCTAGGCGAGGCCGGTGAGGGCAAGAACATCACCCACCAGCAGAAGAAGCTCAACGAAGACGAGGTCCGCTCCTTTCGCACCCGCTTCGGCATCCCCATCTCCGAAGAGGCCGTGGCCCAGGCCCCCTTCTACCGCCCGCCCGAGAACAGCCCCGAACTCCGCTACCTGCGCGAGCGGCGCGAAGCCCTGGGCGGGTACGTGCCCACCCGCCGGCTCAATGCCCCGCTTTTCAAGGCACCGGCCGGCGAATTCGTCGAGGAGTTTGCCAAGGGTTCGGAGAGCCGCGAACTGTCCACCACCATGGCCTTCGTGCGTGTCCTCACCAAACTGCTCCAGGACAAAACGATCGGCCAGCTGATCGTGCCCATCATCCCCGACGAGGCCCGCACCTTTGGCATGGACCCGATGTTCCGCCAGTTCGGCATCTATTCGCATGTAGGCCAGCTCTACGAACCGGTCGACCGCCAGGTGCTCTCCTACTATAAAGAGGCTACGGATGGTCAGATCCTCGAGGAGGGCATCAACGAGGCCGGCTCCATGGCCTCCTTTGTGGCAGCCGGCACCGCCTATGCCACCCACGGCATCAACACCATCCCCTTCTACATCTATTACTCGATGTTCGGCTTCCAGCGGGTGGGAGACCTGATCTGGCTGGCCGGCGATATCCGCTGCAAGGGTTTCCTGGTGGGGGCCACTGCCGGGCGCACCACCCTCAACGGCGAGGGCCTGCAGCACGAGGATGGCCACAGCCAGCTCCTGGCCTATCCCCTGCCCAACCTGATGGCCTACGATCCGGCCTTCGCCTTCGAGATCGCCGTCATCATCCGCGAGGGCATCCGCCGCATGTACGAGGAGAAGGAGGACATCTTCTACTACCTGACGGTGTGCAACGAGGATTACGCCATGCCGGCCATGCCCGCCGGGGCCGAGCAAGGCATCCTGCGGGGTTTATACAAATTCAAGCCCACCACCAAGAAGAAACCCAAACTCAAGGCCCACCTCTTCGGCAGCGGCGCCATCCTCAACAAGGCCCTGGAGGCCCAGGAGATCCTCGAACGCGACTATGGCGTGGCCGCCGACGTGTGGAGCATCACCAGCTTCAAGCAGCTCTACACCGACGGCACCGAGGTCGAGCGCTGGAACCGCCTGCATCCGGGCGAGGAAGGGCGCGTGCCCTATCTGAGCCAGTGTCTCAAGGACGAGTCAGGGGTCTTTGTCGTCGCCTCCGACTACGTCAAGGCCCTGCCCGAATCCATCACCCGCTGGTTCCCCAAGCCGCCAGTGGCCCTGGGTACCGATGGGTTCGGCCGCAGCGAGAGCCGCGAGGCCCTGCGCCACTTCTTCGAGGTGGACGCCGCCTTCATCGTGCTGTCGGCTCTCAGCGCCCTGGCTGAGGAAGGACTGGTGCCGGTCGAGACGGTGAAAAAAGCCCTCAAAGACCTCAACATCGATCCAGAAAAGCCCAACCCTGTAGCTGCCTGAGCGATCCGGTGTCCAACCGCGAAATTCCGAACCAGAAGGCCGCCCATGACTGTTGAATTCAAGTTGCCCGATCTGGGCGAGAACATCACCGCAGGCGATGTCGTCAATATCCTGGTGGCCGTGGGCGACACCCTGGTCGAGGACCAGGCCGTCATCGAGCTAGAAACCGACAAAGCCGTCATCGAGGTGCCCTCTTCCGTCAGCGGGGTAATCGAGGCCATCCACGTCAAAAAAGGCGACAAGGCCGCGGTCGGCCAGTTGGTGCTCAGCGTCAAAAGCACCGATGGCGCACCAGCCCTCAGTGCCCCGGCACCCAAAGCTGCACCTCAGACAGCAGCAGCCCCGACATCCATCGCCCCCCCCGTGGCGGAGCCCGCACCAGCCACCGGATCAGCGGTCAGCCTCGAATTCAAGTTGCCCGATCTGGGAGAAAACATCGCCGCAGGCGATGTCGTCAATATCCTGGTAGCCGTGGGCGACACCCTGGCCGAGGACCAAGCCGTCATCGAGCTAGAAACCGACAAAGCCGTCATCGAGGTGCCCTCTTCCGTCAGCGGAGTAATCGAGGCCATCCATGTCAAGAAGGGCGATAAGGCCGCAGTAGGTCAGCTCATCCTCACCGTCAAAGGCGTCAGCAGTGTCTCTCCTAGTGCCCCGGCGCCCAGCGCCCAAGAGCCCAAGGCGGCAGCGCCCGCCCCTGCACCCCAGGCAGCTCCAGCCCAGACAGTCCCGGCTGCGGCCCGCCCACTGGTGCCCGCCGCCCCCTCGGTGCGCCGCCTGGCCCGCGAATTGGGTGTGGACATCGCCCAGGTGAAGGGTGCAGGCCCAGGGGGCCGGATCTCCCAGGAAGACATCAAACTACACGTCCGCCAGCTCAACACTCAGCGGCCTGTTCCGGGGACCAGCGCTGCGCCGCCCACCGCGCCCCTGCCCGACTTTAGCCGCTGGGGCACCGTGGAACGCCAGCCCCTCAGCAATGTGCGGCGCGTCACCGCCGAGCGCCTGCTCCAGGCCTGGACCACCATCCCCCACGTCACCCAGTTCGACAAGGCCGACATCACCGAGGTCGAGCAGTGGCGCAAGGAATACGGCAAACGCGCCGAAGCGGCCGGCGGCAAACTCACCCTCACCGCCATCCTGCTCAAGGTGACGGCAGCGGCCCTCAGGCGCTTTCCCCAATTCAACGCCAGCCTCGACATGGCCCACAACGAGGTGGTCTACAAAAAATACTGCCACATCGGGGTGGCGGTGGACACCGACCGCGGCCTGCTGGTGCCAGTGGTGCGCGACGTGGACCAGAAAAACATCGTGCAACTGGCCATCGACCTGGCACAGCTGGCCGAGAAGGCGCGCACCAAGAAACTGAGCCCAGATGACATGCAGGGTGGCAGTTTCACCATCAGCAACCTGGGCGGTATCGGCGGCACCGGCTTCACGCCCATCATCAATCCCCCCGAGGTGGCCATCCTCGGGGTGGCCAGAGGCGCTTTTGAGCCCGTGTGGAATGGGAGTGAATTCAAACCCCGGCTGCTGGTTCCCCTCTCCCTGTCCTACGACCACCGCCTCATCGACGGCGCCGACGGCATCCGCTTCCTGCGCTGGCTGGCCGAAGCCCTGCAGAATCCCTTCGTGCTGCTCCTGGAAGGCTAGCTATGGATAAGACGCAGGTAGCCGTCATTGGGGCAGGCCCTGGTGGTTACGCCGCCGCCTTCAGAGCCGCTGGCTTAGGCCTGCAGGTGGTCCTCGTCGATCTGGAGTCCAATCCGGGCGGGGTCTGCCTGTACCGGGGCTGCATCCCCTCCAAGGCCCTGTTACACCTAGCCCGACTGCTGTCCGAGGCTGAAGAAGCCAAACATTGGGGTATCGATTTCCAGCCCCCAGCCATCGACCTGGGCCGGCTGCGTTCGTGGAAAGACGGCGTGATCGCCAAGATGACCGGCGGTCTGGGGCAGATGACCAAATTACACAAGGTCCGCCAAATCCAGGGTCGCGCCCGCTTCCTCGACGCCCACACCCTGCGCATCGAGAAAACCGGCGGCGGTGAGGAGAACCTGGCCTTCGAGCACGCCATCCTGGCCACTGGCTCGCGGCCGGCCAAAATCCCCACCTTTGAGATCGGCTCGCCCCGGGTGCTCGATTCCACCAGCGCCCTGGAGTTGCAGAGCATCCCGGCCAGTCTGCTGGTAGTGGGCGGCTCCTATATCGGCCTGGAGATGGGCACCGTGTACGCCGCCCTGGGCAGCCAGGTCTCGGTGGTGGAGATGATGCCAGGCCTCATCCCCATGGCCGACCGCGACCTGATCAAACCCCTGGCCGCACGCCTTGAGAAGCGCCTGCACCGAATCATGCTGGATACCAAGGTGCTGGGCATCCAGGAAAAGGAAGCCGGCCTGGAGGTGAGTTTCGAGGATGGCCAGGGAAAGAGCTGGACCGAGACCTACGAGAAGGTGCTGGTGGCCGTGGGCCGCAAGCCCAACAGCGAGGATCTGGGCCTGGAAAATACCCGGGTGAAGATCACCGCGCGCGGCTTTGTCGAGGTGGACGTGCAGCGCCGCACCGCCGAACCCTCCATCTTTGCCATCGGCGACCTGACCGGCGACCCCATGTTGGCCCATAAAGCCTCCCACGAGGCCGCAGTGGCTGCCGAGGTCATCGCCGGCCGCAAGGCCGCCTTTGAGCCCAACGCCATCCCGGCAGTGGTCTTCACCGATCCGGAGGTCGCCTGGTGCGGCCTGACCGAAACCCAGGCCCAGGAGCAGCAACGCCCCATCGCCGTGGCCCGCTTTCCCTGGGTGGCCTCCGGGCGGGCCACCACCTTGGACCGCACCGAGGGACTGACCAAGCTGATCCTCGACCCCGACACCCAGCGCATCCTGGGGGTGGGCATCGTGGGCGTGGGTGCCGGCGAGCTGATCGCCGAGTCCACGCTGGCCGTGGAGATGGCGGTCCTGGCCACGGACCTCAAACTCACCATCCATCCCCACCCCACGCTCTCCGAAACCCTGATGGAGGCCGCCGAGGTCTTCTTCGGCCAGAGCGCCCACCTCTACACCCCACCCAAGCGGTGAGTGTTAAGCACTAACCTGGTGACGCTGTATTCAGTATTGAAAAACCGGGGAGGCCTGGTAATGGCAGCAGCCTCCCTCTATTATGTCCTGGCCTTTCTCTATCTGCGCCCCGATGCCAACCCAGTCCCGCAGGAATGTGAGAATATTGCCAGGCATCTGGCAGCGGGGGAAGGGTTCTCATTGTCCTGGTTTTCCACTTCCGTGCAACCAAGTGCAAACCAGGAGCCGGTATATCCCCTCCTGATGGCAATGTTTTTCCGCTGGGTGCCTTCGCCCTATTCCTCTTTGTTGGTATTGCAGGTGGGGGTATGGTTGTCGGCCGCCTGGATCTTGTCCGGCCTGGCGCAGCGATTGGTTGGCGCATCTCGGCCCCTTACGGCGCTCGTCGTGGCTCTGTGGCCCCCACTAGGTGTTTACGCCCTGTCCTATCATCCCCTTTGGCTGCGGGCTGCGACCCTGATCTTTGTCGTTACCCTGGCGTTGCGCTATCGCGATCAACCGGATCGGTGGCGCTCGCTCGCCCTAGGATTCGGCCTAGGTGCCGCAGCCTTGGTTCGGGCACCCTTTCTGGTGTTGCCAACGCTTATTGTACCCTGGGCAATACTCGGCGACACAACTAGCACTGGAAGCGGCGGCGGGAAGGACAGGGAATTCGCGGAGAGGATCTCGGCAAGACTGAACTGCTACCTGCAAAGACTGAAACAGAGGCTCTCTCACCTGGTGATCATCGGGATCGCAGCTGGTGTGGTACTGTCGCCCTGGGTAATCCGCAACTGGGTGGTGCTGGGTGCCTGGGTGCCGGGAACCACCACTGCTGGTTACACCGCTCTGCTGGGTAATCATCCTGGGGCCAGTGGGGCGATGGAAGTTGAGGCCCTTCGGCCGATGCAGAAATTCACCGGCGAGTTCTGGCAGTTGCCCGAGCTCGAGCGCGATATGGTGTTCCGCCAGCAGGTCATCGCCTTCTGGAGGGAGCACCCCGCCGAGGCTGCGGGCCTGTACCTAAAGAAGCTGGTTTATCTTTGGACTTGGTGGCCCAATGTGGGTGTCAACTACCGATCAAGTTGGACCTGGGGGTACCTGGCGCTGTGGTCGATGTCGCTGCCGATGATACTGATTGGCTGGCGCTTAGCGCGGCGGAACCAGGCGGCGGTAGCACCGGGCTTGTTCCTGGGCCTGTGGTGCTTTTTTTCTCTTCTCTATGCGCTGTTTGCGGTGAATCTGCGGTTTCGGTTTGAACTAGAGGGCTTGTTGCTGCCCTATGCGCTGATCACCGCGAGGGATATTGTCAACAGGGTGAAGGGGCGGTATCGCCTCGTGGCGTAAAGAGCGCATAGGTGGCCCAGCGTCAGGGCAAAGGGGTCAGCCAACTACGGGGTGTCGCACCAAATCTGATGAATAGCCCTCAGGCAGACTCTTCCGGCCCGGACCGGGGCTAGGAAGAGTTTTCCGACTTCCAGATTAGCCCTCCACCTTCCCACCCTTCATATCAACCTCCTATTTTACAAAGCCCTACCTCTGCACCTGATCGCCAAAAAACCGAGGCACGCCTTTTGCAATCTGTCCTGGGTGAAAACCCATCACCCCGACAGAGAGCAATGGAAAGTTCCCCGCTTTCCCGACAATTCGATCTGCGCCTGAAGGAACTCAACCAGCAGATCCACAGCTGCCTGAAGGATGTGCGCCAACACCTCCAGGAGCTGGAGGCCGTCTCCCAGCAGCCCCCGGCTGCCAGGCCTCAGAACTTCGCCCAATTGCTGAAGGAGTCCCTGCAGCAGCGCACCCCGCCCACCAGCGAAGGCAAATAAACGCCCAGCCGGCCAGGTAGCCGGCACTTTTGCAGTTGCCCCTTTTGCACTATCAGCCCTATTTTAGCAACGTCCCCGCCACGGTGGCTCCTCTGCGCTCACCATCCGCTGCTATGCCTTTTATCACTTTGCCGCCCAAAAAGTGGCTGCTCCTCGGCTCAGCCGCCGGCATCCCCCTGCTGCTCAGCCTGGGCTTTTTCTATTTTCAGCCCCCGGCTCCAGCTCCTTTGGATACCCTAGGTGCGGCCATCGCCGACTCCACCGCCCCAGCCCTCCTGCAACCAGAGCCAGCCTTCTTCTTGGCCGGTTCACCCGGCCTGGCAACCGCCCGGCTCATCGCCCGCCAGCACTACGGCGAGGCGCGCCAGTTGCTGGACAGCCTGGAAAAAGGGCCCCATGGGTTGCGCGAAGAACAGGGGCTCGACCTTCAGCGGGCCTACTGCGCCCAGGCGCAGGGCAACTACCCGGCAGCCCTCGCCGCCCTGCGCCAACTGCAACAGCTCCCCCCAGCCCTGGAGGACTACCGCCTCTTCTGGATGGCCCGCAGCCTGGAGGAAACCGGCGATCTGCAGGGGGCCGCAGCCCAGTACGAAGCGCTGCTGGCCGGCGGACAACACCCCGCCCTGCTCGGGCAAGCCCGGCTGTACCTGGCCGAACTGTGCCTGAAGCAAGGCCAGCGCGGCCGCGCCCTGGACCTCTACGCCGTCGCGCTGACCGGTCCCCAGGCACCCACCGCCCTGGCCCACCTGGCCCAGGGCGACGAAAAACCAGAAACCGCACTAGCGCGCCGGCTACAACTCTGGCGCGAATACCCGGCCGATTCCCTGGCGCTGAAAGCCGCCAGGCAGGCGCCGCCCTCCACCTCTGCGGAAGAAAGATATGCCCGGGCCCTGGTCTACTTCTCCCACCAACACCACAGCCAGGCCGGCCAGTTGCTCGACGCGCTGCTCGCTGCCAACCCCCAGCCCCCCCTGCGCACCGAAGCCCGCCTGCTGCTGGGCCGGGTCCGGGGTGGCCAGGGCCAGTGGGAGGAGGCCCGGGCGATCTTTGCCCAACTCTGGGAAAAGGATCACTGCCCGGCTGCCCGCTACCAGCTCGGGGTAGCCCTGGGCAAACTGGATCGCGACTCCGAGGCCCTCAGGCAGTACCGCCAGTTCGCCGAATCTTTCCCCAAGGATGAGCTGGCCCCCGAAGCCCTGTGGCAGGCCGGCAGGATTGCCGAGCGCAGCGACCAGTTCGACCTGGCTGCCCGCTGCTACCAGCAGCTGGTCGACCAGTACCCCGCCAGCACCTATCGCGACGAGGCCCGCTGGCGCCGCGGTTTCATGGCCTATTGCCGTGGGGAGGACGCCCGGGCCCTGGAGACCTTTGCCACCCTGGGCAGCCAAGCAACAGACGCGCAGCTAGCCGACCAGGGCCTGTTCTGGGCCGGCAAGGCCGCTCGACGCCTGGGCCGCACCGAGGAAGCGCACCAGTTCTTTCAACAGGCAGCCGATCACTTCCCCCGCTCCTACTACGCCACCCGCGCCGCTGGTCTGGGCTACCTCCCGGCGCCGGCGGCAGCCCCTGACTCCAGCGCCCTGCCCGAGCCCCTCCACACCCGGCGGGCCCGCCTCCTGCTCGAACTGGGCCTGCTCGAACTGGCCCAGGCCGAGCTGCCAAGCAGCGGCCGCCTAATGCCGGCGGAACTAGCCGCCCTCAAAGCCATCCGCGACCGCTGCGACGAGTTGGAACTGAGATACCGCTCCTTGCGCTTGTCGGCCCGCATCGTCTCCCAGGACTACGGCCCCCAGGAGCTGCGCCACGCCTACCCGCGTTACTATTTCGACCGGGTCCAGACCGCCGCCACCGAAGCCCAGGTAGACCCCTGCCTGGTCCTCTCGGTAATGCGCCAGGAGAGCTTCTTCGACTCGGGAGCGGTGTCGCCGGTGGGCGCCCTGGGGCTGATGCAGATCATGCCCGAGACCGGAAAGACCCTGGCCCGCCAGCTGGGGGTGTCGCCCTTTGGGCGTGAACGGCTCTTTGAGCCCCAGGTGTCCATTCGTATGGGCAGCCACTATCTGGGCGAGCAGCTGCGCGCCTTCCAGGCCGGCCCGGCCCCCGAGTTGGCCTATGAGCTTAGTCTGGCCGCGTACAACGCCGGGCCCGAGGCCGCCAAACGCTGGCTGGGCCGTTACCCACATGCCGATCCCGATATCTTTGTGGAGCGCGTCCCCTACAAGGAGACCCGGCTCTATATCAAGAAGGTGATGCGCAACTTCGCCATCTACAAAACCCTCACCCAGGTTTAGGCCCGATGAACGACGACGCCCCCGACCCCCAAAAAAAGATCCGCCTCTACGAGGATATTTTCATCGTTCTCTGTGTGCTCTCCCTGTGGCCGGTGATCCTGGGCTGGGACGAGCCGGCGTACGAATTTGCCCTGTACCTGGCCCTGGCTGGTTTGCTGGTGATCTTCTTCCGCCGGATGAAGCGCTTCCAGAAGGCAAAGCGGGAATTTGATTAGCGGCGACACGCACCCAA
>SICG01000054.1 GCA_009691525.1 Candidatus Latescibacterota bacterium
TCATTTATATATTGTGAGCCGCAGGCTTTTTTCTTATTGTTTCAGGACTGTTTAGTCCAAAAAGACCAGGCCCGGAGAAAAATCATGCGCAAGAATTATTTCACTATCGCCTTCAGTGCCCTTTTATGGCTGGGCACCACTGCCAGTCAGGCGGAGATCCAGCGGTGGCGGGTGGGGGACCAGGGGCAGCCGTGGAGTCTTTCGCCGGTCAGTGGCCGGCTCAGCTGGGGCCGGGGCTGGTCCGTGGAGGTGGTCACCGACGACGACGGGGATGGATTGATCGACGAGGACGGGGTGGAAATAATCGACAACGACGGGGATGCCCTCTTCAACGAAGACCCCGTCGATTCCCAGGTCGACAGCGACGGCGACGGCCAACTCAATGAGGACCCCGTCGACAATATCGACAACGACAGTGACGGCCAGGTCGACGAAGACCCGCCCGAGCAGTTCGACAACGACCTGGACGGCCGTATTGACGAGGATGGGCTCGATCCCCAGGTCGACAACGACGGCGACGGCAAGTTCAGCGAGGATGGCCGGCACACCAACGGCAACGACGACTATGACTTGAAAACCAACGAGGACCCCTTTGACGGGGGGGACAACGATGGGGACGGGCTGACCGATGAGGACGGGCCGCGGCTGGCCGACAATGCGGCCAAAGGCGTGAGCACCTGGCTGCAGCCTATCTACCTGGACAGCACCCGCAATCTGGCCACACTGATCAACGAACGCTACCTCGATGGCGAGTTCGGCGGGGTCACCGCTGACAAGAATCTGCTCAATCCCTCGATGGTAGTTCCCAGCACCTTCGGGTACCGAAACGAACCAGCAGACCCCGTTTCTGCGGACCAGTGGCAGGCGGCTTCGGTAACCGGCCGGATCGATTTCGGCCGCATGGTCGATAACGATCTGTCCACTTCCTTCGGGGGCCGCGGCGACTTACTGGGCGGCATTGACATCCTCCTGCAGGGTTACTACTACATCGACCGGATCGCCTTTCGGCCCCGGCCCACCCTGCCGGGCGCCACCCTGTCGTACCACAGCATTACCTACGGCGATTCCACCACGATCAGCAACCCCGCCCAGTTCATCCAACCTTGGAAGACCCTTCGCCCACCCGTCGAGGCGCAGTTTATCCCGGTGGTCAAGGACTACAAGCTGGACCCGCCGGTGCTCATGGGTCGCCTGGACATCAACGCCACGTACCTTTACGGCCTCTACGTGGAGACGGCCGAGGTGGGGATCTTCGGGGACGGCTTCCCCACCGACGCCTCCTTCACCTCCGAAATCATCGACGTGGGTCCCCCCACCCCTCGCTACCGCCGCTATGCCCAACAGATGGAACTCTACGCCGAGTCCGACTCCTCCAAACTGACCACCCAGTTCCCCGAACGCGCCGGCCAGTTGGTCGACTGGGGCAAGGTGCGTTGGAAGGGCCGCCGCCTGGGACCAGGCGACGAGGGCAAGGTGCGTATCCAGTTCCGCGTCGGCAACTCCCCCGACACCCACGTCTACGCCCGCCGCCTGGGGCCAGGCCTCTCGGACAACAGAGATAACAATGGCCAGCAACTGACCGCCTTCAAGTGGGCCAAACTCACCGACGGCCGCATTGAGGAACTCAGTCTCCAGTACAACGAGCTGGGCCAGCGCTTGGGCGCCGACGATGTGCGCGGCTGGAGTTATTGGTCGGCCCCCTTCAGCTTTGAGGAGGGCCTCATCGACACCACCCTGCCCCCCGAAGAGTGGAGCACCACCGGCGTTCCCCTACCCCTGCCCGGCGGCACCCGCTATCTCCAGTTCCGCCTGCTCTTCGACTCCACCCAGAAAAGCGCGGCCAGTCTCGACTACCTTGAATTCGACTACGACGTCCCTCTGGCCACCGGCGGGGTGCTGGCCGAGATCTTCCCCGCCCAGGTGCCCCTGGGTGAGGATCAGAGTTTTCACTACTACCTGCGCCCGGTGTTCGGGGACGGGGATGGGGGCAGCTTCAACCGCATCGAGATCGAGGTGCCCGACGCGGGCACCCGCATCCAAGCCCTGCGCTTCGACGGCCAGGACTGGCAGCCCCTCGACGCCGGCACCGGCGCCGATCCCCTGGCCCAGGTCCAGCCCAAAAGGCTGGCCCCTGCCGCCGGCCGCACCGACTCTCTGGGCCAATTTGCCCAGGCCGTACGTGTCGACTCGGCCAGCGGCGCCGCCCGGTTGCTGATCAAACTGCCGCCCATGAGCGCCCAGCACTTCCGCCTCGGCGAGAGCCTCGAAATCGTCTTCACCTCCAAACTCTTCCGCGGCTCCAAGCAGTTTACCTCAGCGGTGTGGAACGACCAGAACGGCACCCTGGGGACCACTATCCCGCAGCCCACTGAGGGCGGCGACGCCACGCCGGAAGTGGCCACTAACGACGTCAACGTGGTCGTCGAGCAGATTACCCAACCCCTCTCACCAGTGCACCTGAGCGCCAATCCCTTCACCCCCAACGGCGACGGCGTCAACGACCAGCTCAAGATCAGCTTTGACCTCTTCCTCATCCTCGAACAGGTCCAGGTCCAGATCGACATCTTCGACTTGTCGGGCCGCCAGGTGACCCAGGTCGGACCCGTGGGGCACACTGCCGGCACCACAGAGATCTCCTGGGACGGCAAGGACAGCAGCGGCAACCTCCTGCCCCCCGGCCTCTACCTCTACCACCTCAAGGTGGGCGGCACAGCCTCTTCCAGCACCCAGACTGGCACCCTTTCCTTAGTCTATTAATTGGGCAAAGGAGTTCTGCACAGACACACTGAATCAGTTTTCCTCCTGGCCCTCTTCCTCGGGGCCCTGGCCCTGCGCCTCCTGTACCTGAGCGAAATCCGGCACAGCCCCTTCTACGACGCGCCGGTAGTCGATGCCAAGGTCTTTCTGGAGCAGGCCCGCCAGATCGCTGCCGGCCAGTTCTGGGGCAAACCCGAGCCCTTCTGGCAGCCCCCCCTCTACATTTATTTCCTGGCCGGCCTTTGCTGGCTCTTCCCCACCTCCTATTTCACCGCCATCCGCCTGGGCCAGATGCTGCTGGGCAGCGGCTCCTGCCTGCTGATCTACCTGATTGCCAGACGGGTGCTGCCGACCGGTCCAGCCCGCCTGGCCGGCATCCTGGCCGCCGCCTACAGCATGTTTTTCTACTACGAAGGCGAGCTGCTGGCCGTGTCCCTGGAGATCTTCCTCGACCTGCTGCTGCTGCACCGCCTCCAGGGGGCGCTGCAAGGGGAACGGAGCTGGGACTGGGCCCTCGCCGGGGTGTTGGCCGGCCTAGCCGCCCTCACCCGGCCCAACATCTTGCTCTTTGTCGGCGCCCTGTGGGCTTGGCAGGCCTGGCGGGCCCGCCAGGTCGTTCCGGTCGCCTGGCATCGGCCCCTGGCCAGGCGCTTGGCCCAGTTCCTGGTGCCCTTGCTACTAGTGGTGATGCCGGTCTCCCTGCGGAATTACTTGGTGGGCGGCGAATGGGCCTTCATCTCCACCAACGGCGGGGTCAACTTCTACCTGGGCAATAACCCCGATTACGATCGCACCGTAGCCATCCACCCCGGGCGGCAATGGGAGGACCTGGTCATGGCGCCGGTGCGCGCCGGCCAGGCGCGGGCCGGGGAGAAGTCGGCCTATTTTTATGGCAAGTCCTTCGACTATATCCTCGCCCACCCCTTCGACTGGTTGGGCCTGCTGCTGAAAAAAACCTACCTCTTCTGGAGCGGCCCCGAACTCAAGCGCAACCAGGATATCTACTACGGCCGCCAGCACTCCACGCTCCTGTCGGCCCTGCTCTGGGATCATCTCATCGCCTTCCCCTTTGGCCTGCTGGGTCCCCTCGGCTTGCTGGGGCTGGTACTGCTCTGGCGGCGGCCCGAGGCCGGGCTGCTACACCTCTACGTCCTGGCCTATTCAGCTTCGGTGATTTTCTTCTTTGTGGCCGCCCGCTACCGCATGCCCGTCCTGCCCATCCTGCTGATCTTTGCCGCCGCGGCCCTGGACGAGTTGTGGACGGCGCTGCGGGCACGAGACGGGGGCCGCCTGGCCCGGCTGGGGCTGCCGCTACTGGCGCTGCTGGTGGTCCTCAACCTGCGCTCGGCTTCGAACCCAGAGCACGACGCCCAACTCTACTGCGACCTGGGCGAGATCTCCCTGCGCCAGGGGGACTACAACCGCGCCATCCAGCACTCGCTCAAGGCCCTGGAACTGGAGCCCGACTATGACTATGCCCGCCACAATCTGGCCACCGCCTACCTCTACCAGAACCGCTATGCCGAAGCAATACGCGAGGGCCTGCGCACCATCCAGGACAGCCCCGGAAGGCCCGACACCCGCATCCTTCTGGGCCAGGCCTACACCGCCCTCGGGCAGTGGGCCCCGGCCACCGTGCACCTGCACCAGGCCCTGCAGATCGACAGCACCTCGGGTATGGCCCGCTACTCCTACGGCCGGCTGCTCCTCAAACAGGGCCAACCCGCCCAGGCACTGCCTCACCTGCAAGCGGCCAGGCAGTGGCAGCCGCGGGATTTCTGGGTCTGCTACGATCTGGCCCGCGCCTATCAGACCAACGGCCAGGCAGGCCAGGCCCTGCAGACCTACCTGCAGGCCCTGGCCATCGAAAACCGGCCCGAAGCCCTCAATGCGCTGGGCGCCCTCTATCTCGAACAGGGTGATCTGGCCCGCGCTGCCCAGGTCCAGCGCCGACTCGAAACCCTGGGCCGGTAAGCGCTCCTCTCCTCCCGCAGTTTGGTTATATTCTTAGCGTGAAAAGTCATATCCTCCACATCTGCGTTCTCTGTTGTGCCCTGGCCTGGTCGAACGCCGCCGCCGCCGCCGAATTGCCGCAGTTCAGCGACGTGACCGGCCAGGCCGGCATCACCTTTCGCAATACCTCGGGCAGCGCCGAGAAACACTACATCCTCGAGACCCAGTCGGCCGGGGTGGGCTGGTGGGATTACGACGGGGACGGCAACCTCGACCTCTACTTTACCAACGGCGCCCCCGACGTGGAGACACCCCAGGCCGGCACCGGCAATGCCCTCTACCACAGCCGGGGTGACGGCACCTTTGGCGAAACCACCGCCCAGACCGGCCTGGGCCTCAAGGGCTGGAACATGGGCTGCTCCATGGCCGACTATGACAACGATGGGGATGCCGACCTTTTTGTCACCCGCTGGGGTCCGGACGCCCTTTTCCGCAACGAGGGCCGGAGCCGTTTCACCGAGGTGGCCACCAAAGCCGGGGTGGCCGACCCGGGCTGGGGCATCGGCTGCGGCTTTGGCGACTACGATAACGACGGCGACCTCGATCTGTATGTGGCCAACTACGTGGACTTCAAGCTGCACGGCCCGCCTTTCTTCGACAAATGGTGTACCCACACCGGCATCCCGGCCGCCTGCGGGCCCAAAGGTTTTCCCGCCCAGCGCGACGCGCTCTTTCGCAACGAGGGCAATGGAACCTTTGCCGATGTCACCCAGGCAGCGGGCATCGCCCAACCGGCCTATTACGGCATGGGCATCGTCTGGGGCGACGTGGACCTCGACGGCGACCTAGACCTGTACGTGGCCAACGACGGCCAGCCCAACAACCTTTTCCGCAACGAGGGCGGGGGGAAGTTCACCGACGTGGCCCAACTCAACGGCACTGCCTTCAGCGGTGACGGGCGCGCCCAGGCCGGCATGGGCGTAGCGATGGCCGACTACGACAACGACGCCGACTACGACCTGCTAGTGACCAATTTCGCCCAAGACTACGACACCCTGTACCGCAACGAGGGCAGTGGTTTTTTTACCGATGTCTCGGGCATCGCCGGCATCGCCGGCCCCAGCCGGCCCTTCCTGAGCTGGGGCACCTTCTTTTTCGACTGGGACCAGGACGGCTGGCAGGATCTCTTTATCGCCAACGGCCACCTCATGCCGGCCATCGACCGGGCCGGGGTGGGCCTCAGCTACCGGGAGCGCAACCAGCTCTTCCGCAACACGGGGAAGGATCGCTTCGAGGAGGTGGGGCAACAGGCCGGCATAACCCTGGAAAAGGTGGCCCGCGGCGCCGCGTACGCCGACTACGACAACGACGGCGACCTGGACGTGGCAGTGGCCAATCTGGACGACACTCCCACCCTGCTGCGCAACGACGGGGGCGACAAGGGCCACTGGCTCCTGCTGCGGCTGCGCGGCACCCGGAGCAATCGCGACGGCATCGGGGCCCGGGTCGACCTGAGTTCGGCCTCGGGCAGGCAGCACCGGCAGGTTTGCGGCGGCGCCAGCTTCCAGGCCCAGAGCGATCTGCGCGTCCACTTTGGCCTGGGGACCGACACCCAGGTCGACCAACTGGAGGTGCACTGGCCCAGTGGCCTGGTTCAGCGCTTCAGCCAGGTCCCGGTGGACCGCCGTTTCACCATCACCGAGAGCAAGACATCTACTAAACTGGAGTGAACGATGGGTGTGAAGACCTCTGCCGCCGGCCTCTGGTGGTCGGCCGGTGCCCTGCTGCTGTGCATCGCCTGCAACACAGGGCCCCCCCCCGAAGCCCAGGCCGCCTTTGAATCGGGCGTGGGACTGCAACAACAGGGGCACTATCCCGAAGCCGAAGCCGCGTACCGCCGGGCCCTGGAACTGGCCCCCGAGGAGGCGGGCTACCACTACCAGCTAGGCGCTGCCCTGCACGCCCAGGGCCGCTTCCAGGACGCCGAACCGGAACTGCAGCGGGCTGCCGCGCTGGACGCCCGCTACCTGGCCCCGCGCATCGCTCTGGGCAAGGTGACCTACGATGTCAAAGGCGACGCAGCCCAGGCCAGGAGGTACCTACAGGAGGCCCTCGACATCGATCCCCGATCCACCGAGGCCCGCTACACCCTGGGCGTGATCGAGCAGCGGGAAGGCAACTTCCAGATCGCCGTGGATCACTTTGCCCGCATCGACTCCTCGGCCAGCGCCTATGCCCAGGCCCAGGCCCAGCTAGGCCAGTGTTACCTGCAGACCGGCCAGCTCGAGCAGGCCACCGAGACCCTCAAAAGGGCCATCCGCCTGACCCCCCAGGAGCCGGGACCCTTCATCGCCCTGGGCCAGGTGCTCACGCGCCAGGGCAAGACCCGCGAAGCCCAGCTGCTCCTGGGCCGCGCCGAACAACTCAAACAGCAATACGGCCAGCTCCAGCCCTATCTCGAAGCGGTGCGCCGCACTCCCAACCTGGCCCCGCCCCACTACAACCTGGGGGCACTCTACGCCCGCTTTGGGCAGCTGCGCCTGGCTGAAGAGCATTACCTGCGGGCGGTGGCCCTCGATTCGACGTACGCCCTCAGCTACCAGGGCCTGGGCAGCCTGTACCAGCGCCAGGGTGACGAAGAGCAAGCCCTCGCTTTTTACCACCGGGCCCTGGGCAAGGACCCCACCTTGGCCGAGGTCCACAACAACCTCGGCCTGATCTACTACAAACAGGGCAACCTCGAACGCGCCGTGCAGGAATACCAGACCGCCATCCAACTGGCGCCGGACAAAGGCTTTGTCTATGTGAACCTGGGCAGCGTGTACAAGGACCAGAAACAACTGGACCAGGCCCGCCAGACTTTGTTGAAGGCCGTCTCCCTCGACTCCACCCTGCTGGGAGGCGTGGAACTGCTGGGCGACGTGCTGGCCCTCCAGGGCCAGGTGGAGGAGGCCATCGCCGTCTGGGCGCCGCTGACCAAGCGGCAGCCCGAAAACAAGCCCCTGGGCCTCAAGCTGCAGCGGGCTCGCGATCTGCTCAAGTCGGAGGGCCGGTGAAAACCCTGGCCACCCTGCTGGCCCTGGCGCTGGCCCTTGCCGCCTGCGGGCCAGCCCCCAACCCCGAGCGCGGCCGGCTCATGGCCCTGGGCGACGACAGCGCCGCCCGCTACCGCTACGCCGAGGCCCAGGGCGCCTACGAACAGACCTTGGCCGTCGACCCGAGCTGGCTGCCGGCCTATTGCGCCCTGGGCAACCTGCTGGCCCAGCTGGGTCAGCCCACCAAGGCCATCGAGCGCTACCAGCAGGCCCTGGCCCTGGACCCCGACTACACCGAGGCCCTGCACAACCTGGCCCTGCTCTGGGCCGACCAGGGCCAGTACCCCGAGGCCCTCGCCCTGCTCGAAAGGGCGCGCGATCACCGACCTGAGTACCCACCCGTGCTGCAGAGCCTGGCCCTGCTCTACGCCAAAGAGTCCCGCTACTCCGAGGCCGAAACCGCCCTCAAGCAGGCCCTGGCCGCCGACACCAGTCTGGTGGAGGCCCGGCTCCAACTGGGCCAAATCTGCACCCGCCAGGGCCACTACCCGGAGGCGGAGGAACTGCTCAGCCGCGCCACCAAGCTCGACCCGCGCGCCCCGGAAGCCTGGCGCTACCTGGGATTGCTCTACCTGGAACAGGGGCGCCCCCAGGAAGCGCTCGCCGCCTTTCAACAAGTATTGCAGCTAGCCTCCGATCACGTGGAGGGGCATTTCAATCTGTCCACCGCCCTGTCGGCCCTGGGACGCGAAGCCGAGGCCGGCCTGGCCATGAAGGACTTCGAGGAATTGAGCGAGCACGCCGCCCAGATCGCCCAGTTGCGGCGCACCCTGGACAGTGCCCCGGAGGATGTGCACACCCGCCTGGCCCTGGCCCACCACTACCAGCAACTGGGGCAGACCGAGCCGGCCCTGCGCCATTACCACGCCATCCTGGCCGGCAACCCCGACCAGCTGGAGACCCTGATCAAACTGGGCAACCTGTACCTGAAAAAAAACCAGACGCACGAAGCCGACTCGCTCTTCGTCCTGGCCATCACCCGCCACCCGACCAATCCCCAGACTGCCCAGGCCTATTTCGCCCTGGGTTATCTGCGCCTGAATGCCGGCCAGCTCGATCCAGCCAAACAGGCTTTTGAGCAGGCCCTCAAACTCCAGCCCGACTACGCCGAGGCCTGGAACAATCTGGGCAACCTGCACATCCTCCAGGGCGACCAGGCCGCCGCCGAGCAGAACTTTCGCCGCGCCCTGCAAGCGGCACCCCAATTGGCCGAAGCCCATTACAATCTGGGCGGCCTGTACCTGCGCCAGCAGAAGCTGCAGGAGGCCGAAGACCAATACCGCCAGGCCCTGGCCGCCGACTCCACCTACCTGCGGGCCCACTTCGCCATGGGCTCTCTCTATGAGCAGCGCGGCCAGCAAGCCGAGGCCCGCCGCGCCTACCGCGCTTTCCTGGGCGGCTGGAAGGGAGACTCTGGGCTGGCCAAGGCCGCCCAACAGCGCCTCGACGCCCTGCGATGATCCTCCTCCTCCTGCCTTGGTGGCTGTGGGCCTGCGGCCAGCAGCCCGCCCAGGCGCCCGGCCAGCAATCTGGTCAATCCCCACCGTCCCCACCGCCTTCCCTGGTGCAGTTCACCGACGTGGCCGCCCAGAGCGGCCTGCATTTCACCCAGGTCAACGGCGCCAGCTCGCACAAATATTTCCCCGAAACCATGTGCGGGGGCGGGGCCTTTATCGACTACGACGAGGACGGGGATCTGGATGTCTTCGCCATCAACGGCGCCTGGATCGACGGTCCGCCGCCGGGGATCACAGCCCCTGTAGACGCGCTCTTCCGCAACGAGGGCGCCGCCGGCTTTGCCGAGGTGGGGGCGCAAGCCGGCTTGGCCGATCCCGGCTTTGGCATGGGCTGCGCGGTAGGCGACTACGACAACGACGGGGACGAGGACCTCTACCTGAGCAGCTTTGGCCCCAACGCCCTTTATCGCAACGAGGGGCAGGGCCGCTTCGCCGAGGTGGGCGCGCGGGCCGGGGTGGCTGACCCGCGCTGGAGCACCAGCTGCGCCTTTGGCGATTACGACCGCGACGGAGACCTGGATCTGTTCGTGGCCAACTACGTCGAGTACCGACCGGATCTGCAGCGGGAGGATGCCACCCCGTACATGATCTCCGCCAAGAGCAGCACCTCCCCCGGCGTTAAAGGGTATCCCCACCCGGCCAACTTCGCCGGCACCGCCAATATCCTCTACCGCAACGAAGGCAAGGGCCGCTTTGTCGACTACACCCGGCAGGCCGGCCTGTACAACGGGCAGGGCAAGGGACTGGGGGTGGTCTTCTTCGATTACGACGACGATGGCTGGCCCGATCTGTACGTGGCCAACGATGGGGTGCGCAATTCCCTCTACCACAACCAGGGGAACGGCGCCTACGAGGAGCGGGCCGCCGAAGCCGGGGTGGCCTATGGCCAGGACGGTCAGATGGAGGCAGGTATGGGGGTAGACGCGGCCGACTACGACAACGACGGGCGCCAGGACCTGACGGTGACCAATTTCCAGGCCGAGCCCAACGCGCTCTACCACAACCAGGGCAAGGGCTATTTTGTCAATGAGACTTATGCTTGTGGGGTGGGCCTGGTCAGCCTGCCCTTCCTGGGCTTCGGCACCCATTTCCTCGACTACGACAACGACGGCTGGCAGGATCTCTTCGTCGCCAACGGTCACGTGCTGGACAACGTCGAACGCTACGATCAGTCCACCACCTACGCCCAGCGCCCTCTGCTTTTCCACAACGAAGGTTTCAACCAGTATGGCAAGATCGCCTTTGCCGAGGTGGGCCTGAGCGCCGGCCCCGGCATGCAGGCGGCGCAGGTGGGGCGGGGCAGCGCCGCGGGGGATTACGACAACGACGGGGATCTCGACCTGCTGGTCATCAATCTGGGCCAGCCCCTGGCCCTGCTGCGCAACGAGAGCAGCGGCGACCGCCACTGGCTCTCGCTGCGAACCACGGGTGCCCAGAGCAACCGGGACGGCATCGGCGCACGGGTAAAGGTAATTGCCGGAGACCTAGTGCAGGTGCAGGAGGTGCGCCCCGGCCGCAGCTACCTCTCCTCCAGCGACCTGCGCCTGCACTTCGGCCTGGGCGATCACCCCCGGGTGGACCAGCTGGAAATCCGCTGGCCCAGCGGCCTGACCCAGCAGTTCATCAACGTGGACGCCGACCAGTTCCTCGTGGTGCGCGAAGGCGAGGGCTTGTCCCGTCAATGATCGGCCCCCCGATCACAGCGGCGGGGAGATGGCCCTGGAGGTCTTTCTCGGGGAATGGCTGGGAAGGGAAGTCCGCGTGGTTGGGAGCCGGGTAGCGGAGCTGTGCGAGCGAGGGGACAGGACGCGCCTGGAGAAAGGCCAGAATGGGCCACTCCCCGACGCCTAGCGCGCCGTTGCTGCCGCGCGGATGGAGTTCAGCAACTGCTGGCCAAACTCCCGCTGCCCCAGGGCCCCGGTGATCTGCGCCACCTTCTGCTCGGCCTCGGCGTAACGGCCCAGGGCCACCAACTCCTCGGTCAGCAGCGAGAGCAGGTCGAAGGTGAAGGTGCGCTGGATGCCCGGATCGGCGGCCGCCTGCTCCAGCTGGGCCGCCGCCTCGGCATGCCGGCCCAGCAGATGCAGGGCGTACCCCTCAAAAAAAGCCAGCAGGGCCGGATCGAAATCCGGGGCCAGAGCCAGCAGCCGCGCCCTGCCCATCGCCTCTTCCAACTCCTCCCTGGCCCCAGCGGCCAATCCCCCCTGCAACTCCTGACAGCGGCCCCAGCGCAGGGTGGCCCACAGATCCCCCCACACCGTGTACGGTTCCTCTAGGCGGGCTGCCTGATAGTAGGTGCGGGCCAGGGCAAAATCCCGGTTGGCAAAAGCCTGGTCGGCCACGTTGAGGACCAGCAGTTCCGGTCCCCGGCCGGCAGCCCAGCGCTCGCAACCGGCCTGCTCCGCCGGACTCAGGCCCGCCCAGAGACGTTGGCTCTCCTGCTGCAGCTGCACCACGTGCTCCGGATCGCTGGTGTTGAGTGGCGGCTCGCTGAGCAGGGTGATCATCGCCCGGCACACCGCCAGCTTTTCCACCGGCAGGTCGCCCTGCTGGACGCGATATTCCCCGTCGCTGCGCAGCCGCACCTCCTCCTCGGGAGTCAGTAGGGTATGGGCGATGGTGCGGGCCAGCAGCATCTGGCCCGGCGCCGCCGGGTGCAGGTGGTCGACCATCAGTCCCCAGCCCACCCCTGCCGCCGGGCTGGCCTGGGCAAAGGCCTCGGCCACCTCGGCCAGACGAGCCCCCTCGGCCCGGGCCACCTGCCGGATAAGCGGGTTGTAGGCAGAGGGCGCCCGCCAGGGCCGGGAATCCTCATCCCGCGCCTGCACAAAAGCGGCGTGGGCGTGGGCACCCTCCCCTAGCACCTGCAGGCACTGGCCGCGGTAAAACTGCAGGTGGGCATCTGCAGCATAGAGGACAGCCGCCTCATCGAGCAGGCTGAGTGCCCGCCGCGCTGTATCGGTGTCCGGCGTCCCTGTCAGCAGGGCTGTGACCTGTTCCACTCTTCCGCTCCACTCCCCCAGCTGCGGTTCCGGTAGCGGCGGCGCGGTCTCAACCGGGGCAAAACCAGTCTCGTTGCTGACCAAGGTACACAGCACCAGGGGGAGGTTTACCTCGCGACAAAACCGACCGATCTGGGTGAGATTTTCTTCCAGGGTGTGGCTGGCCCGCTGCCGCCGCGAGTCATCCGGGGCCAGGGTGCCGGCCTGGGCCATCACC
This sequence comes from Candidatus Latescibacterota bacterium, assembly GCA_009691525.1. Lineage (GTDB taxonomy): Bacteria > Latescibacterota > UBA2968 > UBA8231 > UBA8231 > SICG01. The sequence goes on from SICG01000054.1 coordinate 12,542, forward strand.
TGCAGCAGCGAGATGCCGGTTTCCGGCACGCCGCCATCCAGCCGGGCCAGCCCCGCCCCCAGCAGCCGCGTCAGCCGGGCCTGCATCAGCTCATAATAAAGCGACTTGGTCCACACTGATCCCCCCCCCTGCTTGAGCGAGGCCGCGCCGTACACCCCGTAGAGTTCATTGTGCCCGGTGTAGACCACCATTAGGTCGGGATGCAGCACCGCCGCGTCCTCCACGACCCTGGCCACGGCAAAACTGCTGACCGCGGTGATGCCGGCGTTGAACACCTCCACCTGGCGCTGAGGCCAGGCATCTTGTAACATGGCCTGCAGGTACGCCCCCGCGCTGAGGCGGCGTGGGTGCGGGTAGCCCTGCACCGTGGATTCGCCGGCGAGGACCACGCGGAAGGCAGAAGATGGGCGAGGTTCCACAAAGGGGTGGGGGGTCATGCGCATGCCCCCAGGGCCGGCCTGATCAGCCAAGGCCCCGGTGAAGAAGCGGCGCGGGTAGCCCGGATTGACGGTTAACAGGATTTGTGCCCCCTGCCTGGCCAGTTCGAGGACAAAGGGGGGAGGCGCCAGGCCGGGGAAGAGGCGCAGACCTCCTTCGAGGGCCAGCACCAACAATGCCCCCAGCCCCAGCGCCAGCAGGCGCTCCTTCATTTGGTCGCTGCGGCCGGCGGCGACTCCAGACGCGCCAGAGCGTCCTCGAACCATTTGACCTGGGCGGCGTACTGGCTGCGCAGCCCGGCGATGTACTGATCGAAGGCCGCCGCCTCGCGCCCCTTGCGCAACCGGTGGAGGATGGGCCGCCGCACCTGGCTCAGAGGCAGAGGCGCGGGCATCACCGGCTGATCGAGGCGAAAAACGCTGTACTTGTCCTGCACCAGCAGCGGTCCCTGGAACACACCCACATCCTTGGTGTTGGCGTCACCGAAAAAATCGTGGTAGGGCGAATGGTACATGGGAGAGATGACCAACTGCCCCCTGCCTTTGTAAAGGTGCCCGCCCAGCGGCTTCATCTTGGGCCGGCGCGAGTACTTCTCGGCCAGCACCTCGAGCTTTTCCCCGGCCTGGGCGGCCCGCAGCACCTTGCGGGCCTCGACCTCGGTGTCCACCAGGACCTCGGTCAACTGCACCTCCCCAGGCAAAACCCTGAAATCGTCCTGGTGTTCCTGGTAATAACGCTCGGCCTCCGCGGGGTCCACCTTCACCTGAGCGGAAACCTGCTCGGCGAAGAGCTGGTCCACGGCCAACTCCTCCCGCTTCTTCTCTTTCCACACCAGGGTTTCCGGCTGCTGGTCGCGACCCTCGGCCCGGCCAGCCAGGGCCATCAGGGTGTCGGGCAGCACCCACAGGTCGAGGGTGTTGAAGAGGCCCAGACTGTCGGCTGGCAGCGGTCCCTTGGTCCACTGGCGCATGTGTTCGACGCAGACCCCCGCCAACAGGACGCCGCCCTGGTAGGAGACCAGCGGCCCGGCGGCCACTTCGGGGGAGAGCTTGGTCCCCTCCTTGGCCGCCTGCAAAACCACCGGGACCACCTCCCCGTGGTAATGCACCTGGAACCGCTCCTTCAATCCACTCAGATACTGCTGGCGGCGTTCGGCCCATTTGCGCCGCTTCATCTCTGCGATAATGGTGTCGCGCATCTTTTCGTAGGGGATGCGGCGCTTGTCGAGGACTTTCACCACTTCATAGCCATCCTTGGTCTGGAGGGGCTGACTGATGCCCCCCGCCGGCAGTTCAAAGGTCCCCTCGCGCAGAACCGGCACCGCGTCCTCACCGCCGAAGAACTTGCCCAGGTCCCCGCCCCGCTCCGCGTCTTCAGCCTGGGAGCGCTGCTTGGCCAGGCTGGCGAAATCGGCCCCTTCCTTGAGAGCGCGGATCACCTCCTCAGCGTCGGCTTTGGTATTCGAGAGGATGTGGGCCGGCCACACCTGCCAACCCAACTGATGGCGCTCGTACGCTGCCTTCACCTCCTCTTCGGTGGGCGCCTGCTGCTTGGCCTCGATCTCCACCTCGTTCACCTGCTCAATCACCTTCCTGGTGAGCTGCTCGTCCAAGGCCTGCTGCACCTGGGACGACTGGTCGAGGCCGAGTTTACGGGCTGCCAACACCAACAGCCGGCGATCCACCAGGCTCTGCAGATTCTGCCGCCGGCCCGCCACACCTCCGCCCCGCAGCCGCGCCGGCAGGCCGGCCTCGAAGCGCTGCAATTCTTCGGCGGTGATCGATTGGTCTCCTACCTTGACCAGAATGGGATTGGCTGGATTCTCTTCCCGGCTGCAACCGGCCAGCACCAAGACCAGAACCGCAATGGGCCAATAGTTAGTCATCCTTTCCTCTTTCTTTGGGGTACATACGACTGCGCGGCACTGCGTCTAGGACGCAATGCCGCGCAGCGGTCGGGGTGTTCTTCAGGCCTAGTTACTTCTCATCCATCGCCACTTTTCGGCCATCGGGAAACTGGCGGCCGATCTCGCGACCGAACTGGGCGGTGATCTCGATGTACTCGCTCGGATCACCCTTGAAGTCGAAACGCACCACCGTATCGGGAATGTGTAGGGTCACCTGATCCACATCGGGGGCCAGGGGCTTAAAGACGACGTAACCCTCCTTCTCCTGGGCACTAAAGATCTGCTCAGCGGGGAAGAGGGTGCGGTTGAGGGTGGTCTCGCGGTTGTTCTGTTCCTCGTTCTCATTGCCGGGAACGTAGTACTCGGTGTTGGTCTCCGCCCCTCCGATCATGTAGCGCCGGTAGTAGACCCGCAGCTGGGCGTAGGTGAGGGCGTAGTATTTGCGCCCGTTGCTGGTGGTCAGGTAGATCTTTGCCGGATCGATGAAGACCTTGGGGTACTCGTAGTTCTGCACCTTCAGCCGGAAGACGGTGAAACGCTGGGGCGTTTCGTCGGTGCGGAACGTCTTGGAATCGCCAAAGGTGTACGGGTTGGTGGAGTGGGCACCAGCGTGCGAGAGGGCGCTGAACTGGCGGTTCAGTTCCTCGTCGGTCATCGGGCGCAGGCTAACATCCAGACGGCCCTGGGTAAAGGTGACGGTGCCGTCGTCGGCCACCTTGTGGCTGGTCCCCTGCTTGTCCTCACCCAGGGGCTTGAGCTGGGTGGCGTAGTAGCGATAGGCGCAGCCGGTACTGCTCAGGACCGCGGCCAGCAGCAACGCGAGCGAAAAGCGCGAATATTGCATGGTCAACACTCTCCTGATTATTCGAGGCCAGCGTACACGGTGATGAACATCGCCGTCTCGGTACGCACCTTGTCAGCCGATTTCTGGTCGATGCGCGAGACCCGGAAACCGGTCTGGGTCCACAGATTGTACCCCAGATAGTCCACGTTGTTGGTGAACTGCAGGGCATAGACCACTTCGTTGCGGTCCGAGCGGAGCTGGTCGTCCTCGAGCTGCTTGCGGAATTGGTTGACCAGAAGGTACTCCAGCCCGGTCTCCAGTTCGGTGTGATTGAGGATGGGCACCCGCACCACCAGCCCCAGCAGCTCGCGCAACTCGGTGGTGGCAACACGCACCGGGTCCTCGCGTTTGCGCGCCGGGCGGTAGCGCTCGTACTCGCTCTTCCAGCGGGGCTCCAACTTGATGCGGCCCAAGACCTGGGTGTAATCGAGCTTGTTGATCATGCCAAAGAAGGTGGAGGTCTCGCGGATCTCCTGCTGATCGGCAGGCCGCTGGTCATAATCGATCTGGCGGACGATATCGTGTTTGATGCGGTTCTTGAAATGCACCTTGTCGTTCTGGTAGCTGTACCCCAGGTACGAGGTGTTGGCCCAGGCATCGCGCATCGGCAGGGGATCTTCGTAGGGCACAAAGGAACCGCGCGAACCCTCGCGCACGATCCATTCGATCACATCGTCGCGGATATCGTCCTGCACTCGCCGCCAGTTCTCGTATACCTGCACCCGACCCAGGCGCGGGAAGTCCTTGTCATAGGTCAGCAGCAGATAATTGCTGGTGTTAGCGCGCTTATCGGCCAGCTGTCGTTCGTTCAGGCGGCCCACCGTCATCCGGGCTTCGGGCCCGAGCTGGGAGCCCAGATAGGCGTTATAGCCTTTGCGGTCACGCTTGTACAGGTAATCGGGCAGGTTGTCGTTTTCAAAGCGGTCGACAATGCCGTTGTTGTTCATATCGACGCCGAAGAGAAATTCCGGGCGGTCGGAACTATAACGCAGGAAGGGCTCCTCGTAGTCGGGGAAGGCATTCTCGCGGTACTGGGTATCGTTTTGGTTGAAGTCGTTGACGAAGTCGTTGTTCTCGTCGTAGCCTGGGAAAACCTTGATGTCCTGGGCGCCGTTGGCCCGCAGCCAGTCCGGGGAGCGGTCCTGGTCGTCGTTGTCGTCGACGAACTCGTAGACGTTCTGATTGGCATTGTCGTAGAAGATGTCGGCAGCGTCGTTCTGGATGCCGGCCAGGAAGGTGCTAGTGCTGTAGTCCGGCTCCACTTGGTAGACCTCGCCGAAGGCGAAGAAGGGTTGGGCCCGTTTGTAGCCGTTGAGGAACCAGGCGTCGGCGGTCTTGCTGCTGGCGTGGTGGCTGGTTACGTCGTTCTCGGACCGGCGCGGATAGCGGAAATGCTGGCGGTTGCGGTCGAACTCACCCGACAGATAGAAGCCGCCCACATTGGTCACATCGAGGGTGACCCCGTAGATCTCATTGGCCACTGGCAAGCCGTAGTCGAGCTTCACAAAGCGCTGATTGGAGCCGTCCTGCACATTGCCGCTGGCGCGCAGGGTACGCTCGGTGATGCCCTGAGAGAGCAGCACCGGCTGGCCATTGGCGTTGAGTTGGCGGTTAGAGGTCAGGTCGATGCGGTAATCGTTGGCCAGCAGCAACACGAACTCGATGCTCTTGATACGCTCGGGGGCCGGGCCGAAGGCATTGCGGTACTGGGGCCCATCGAGGTTGTAGACCAGCACGATCACCTCGTTGCCGTCGGCCGAGATGTAGCCTTCCTGGCGGAAACCACCCTGCACCGAGGGATGGAAGTCGAGGATGTTGTTGTCGAGGATGCGGCGGTTGCTCTGCTGCTTGCCGTCGACGGTGGTGATGATCACCTCTTCCTGGAAGTATGCCGCACCGGCTTTGCCGTCCTCGGGGGAGTCGTCGCTGAGGTGGACCTCGATGCGGCTGACGTCGTTGTTGTTCTGGCCCTCGGTCAGGGTGCCTTTAAAGGGATTGCCCTGGAAGGCCTGCCCCTTGGTCTGGGCATTAAAGGCGCTCACGTAGGTGGCGCCCAACTTGACAAAGTCGCCCAGTTGCACCGTGCCGTGCCCGCCCAGGAGGTCGGTGTCATTGGAGCGGAAGCGGCCGGTGCCCGAGGTGCCGGTGGCGGTGGCGATGGCGCCGGGGGCGCTGGGGCGCGAGGCGATGAAAGTGGCCTCGTATTTGTCGGCGGCCAGGTCGAACTGGACCCCGTTGAAGCGGGGCTTGGAAAAGGTCATCGGCGTCAGGGTGCTGCGGATATTGTCGCCGATGGTCAGCGCATAGGCGTACTGGCCCTTGGCGTCGGAAGCAATGGTCACGCTCTGGAACCAGCCGGCAAATCTGGAGTCCTTATAGAGGTTGCTACCCGCCGTCTGAGGCGCGGCCACGCTCCAGTCGTAGATCAACGCGCCGCGGGTGAGAAAGTTGCCGTACAGATCGTAGAAGTAGTCCCCTTCCTGGTAGGTGTTCACGTAGCGCTGAAAGTGGCGGCGGGCGTAGTTGGTGTAGCCCTGCTGCCGCCACTGGTACTCGTTGAACAACTCCTGGGGGATGTACCACTTCTTGACCGCCGGGTCCAGGGCATCGAAGAGCACACCCGGACCTAGAGGCTGGTAGGAGACCGCGCCGCCCCGCTGGATACCCAGCCGCGTGCCGAAGTCTTCCTGAGCATGGGCCGGTAGCCATCCTGCGAGCAGGATAACACACGCAAAGATCCTGTAGGCCTTGTTCACAACTCCCTCCCTTGAATCGCTATTTAGACTCGCCCCGCGCCTGCTGGCGAGGAGCGGGACAGCTTTCAATAAACCACATGGACCAGGTGTACCTGCTCACTCTTCCCCCGATCCGCATCCACGCTGATCCGACACAGGTAGATCCCCGGAGGCACTAATTGCCCCTTGGCATCGCGCCCATCCCAGGCGAATTCCAGCGTTCCCACCTTGCCTTCACCGGCTGCATTAGCGCCGCTGGTCGCCCGGGCGCTGCCGGCCAGCCGACCCTGCAGATCGTAGAAATCCACCGCCACCGGCCGCTCGGCCAGCACCTTGAGCAGGACGAAGCTCACTCTGGCCTGATCGTTGATCCCGTCCCCATTGGGAGTGAACACCCGGTCGAGGGTCACGTTGTGGACCAACTGGTCGGCCAGGGGCACCAGGCTAATCCGGGCGGTATTGCTGGCCACCAACTCGGTGGCGTCCTGTTGGTCGGTGTCCACCCGCTGGAAAATTGTTTCGGTGCTGAGCGAGGAGCGGATGTAGCTGCCGAACTCTTCGCCCTCTTTGAGGCTTTGGGTCTCGAACTGGATTTCGGCCAGAGCGTGGGTGTTGCCCGAGAGGCCGCGGTTAAGCGAGGCAGGCAGGCGGAGATACAGGGAATCGGCACCCGTTGGCAAGACCTGTAAAATCTGGCCGGTGGCATCCTTAAAGACCCCATCAGCTGGATCGCGTTGAAAATAGCTGGAGAAGGTGGTGGTCACCGCCCCCGTCAAGATGGCCGTGGTGTCGATCTGCGAAGCGGTGGTCGCCACCTTCACTTGGCCCAACCGCACCCCGCGCAGGGTTGCGGCCCGATGGGCGGTGATGAGCAATTCGTCGAAACCCTGACGCACTTCGCTGTCCGCCGGGTCAGGGCCGGCAGCGCGAATGAAATACGAGAAGATCTGAGGCTTCAGCGGGTCGACGTCCACAGGCTGCGCGTAGTCGGCCTGAGCCACTCCGGGCAGGTCATTGAGCGGCCGATCGATACCGCCGGTATTCAGGCGGGCCACTTCCCCGGCCAGTTCGAGGGAAAGGGGCGGGGCCAGATCCACCCTCAGGGAGCGGATACGCGCCGTCTTGAAGGGGTCCTCGGAAAACATATTGACCCGAATTTGTAAGAACTTGCGCGGATTGGGGGAGGTGATCACCGCCTCGTTGCGGCCGTTGGTGGGCAGATAACTCTCACTCCAGTTGCTCCAGCCCACAAAGGCCAGGGTCCCGCTCTTGTCCGGATCGGATTTGGGCTGCTTGCCTTTGCCCAGCTTCTTGCCATCCTCGTCGATCTTGCCGTCCCCATCGTTGTCGGCAAAGTCGATCTCGTCTTCGTCCACCGACCCGTCCTTGTCGTCGTCGGCGTTGCTGGCGTGGGGCGTCTTGAGCCCTTCCCAGGCCCTCCACACCCTCCAGCGGTAATCCAGATCGTCGTAGAGTTCCTTGGTGATCTCGCTCCGCTGTTCGCTGCCCTCGATGCTCACCACTTCGTAGTACTTGAAGGTGGAGTCGGTCTGGTCGCTGGTGCGGGTCTGGATCTGCAGGCGAACCTCGGGATGGTTCTCCAGCGCTTCAACCACCTCCACGCTGCGGCCCGTGACTGGGTCGGTCTGGCGCACGATAGTCTCCCCTTCCCAGGAGATACGCGGCAAAGTCTTGCGAATAAAATTGCCCTTGGTGTCGGTCAATTTGATGGGTGGCGAATTGGCCCACACGCTCACGGGGTACCCTTCACCGTAGAGCTGCAGCTCGCCCAGGGTGGCCAGCGAGCCGTACTGCCCGGAGAGACTGCCGGTAATGTCGATGTCGCGCATCATGATGTAGCGGACCTGGCGCAAAGGAAAGCTCTCGTTGACGATACGCGCCGTGGGGGTGTGGTTATCGAGATGGTTCTCGCTGACCACATTGTCCCATTGGAGGCCGCTCTCCAGCTGCGGGAAGTCCTCGCGCCCCTCCAAAGTGATGGGCTTGAGCAGGGTGCCGTCCGAAACCAGGATGAAGTGGCCCAAGAAGGCACCCTGATGGCTCTGGTTGATGCGCTTGTCGATCAGGAAGAGGTTGTCCACCCAAAAAACCGCGCCCAGATCCCACCAAGCTGTGCCCTTGGTGTAAACGGGCGACCAGGTATTGGCCTGCCACTCCGAGTCGTAGATCCCGTCGGTGGCATTTTCGGGTGCGCCCAGGCCGCCGTGTTCAAAGGAGGCCCCGGCCCGCTGCTCGGGCTGCAGGGCGTAGTTGTCGCCCTTGGCCCAGACCTGGATCTCGGCCACCCTAGGCACCTCGCGGGTATAGTAGAGCAGGGCACCCTGCTTTTCGGGGGGCAGGGAGAGGTAGCGCTCTCGGGCGGTCAAGCCCTTGGGATCGTCCTCGATCTCCACCAGAAAGCCGCCGGCGGTCTGGCGCTGGTACGCCAAGGCTCCGCGTTGCTCAGGCGCCAGGGACTCGTACACCACCCGGGCCGAATCCCCGGCGCCGATAAAGGCCTTGCGCCACAGGTCGCTGTCGGGGAAGGTCAACTTCACATATTGCACCGGCGAGCCGGCAATATCCGGCCGGCCATCCTGGTCGAAATCCACCTGGTCGAGGGGCAAAAGCCGGAAGGTGGCCTGGAGGTAGTAGCCCTCTGGATCCAAGGGCGACAAACTGCTCGCCCCGGCCGCGTCTATAGCCGCGTTGATGCCGTCGTTGTTCTGCTGAATCGCCACCGGCTTGCCGGCCGCTTCCTGGGTGGCGAGTTGGCCGATCAGGGTGAATTTGAGATTGTTGCCCAGAGGGAAGGGGAAACGCTCACCCATGGAGGCCCACAGGGTAAAGGCCTTGGGCGGGTTGCCCAGGAATTGTGTGGAGTTTTGCCCAGAGGGGAAGATCACAGTGATGCTGTCGGCGTAGACCAGCCGGCCCAGATCCACCGTGATTTCCCAGTTGCGCAGGTTGTCGACAGAGAAATCTTTGGCATCGCGCAGCCGGGCCTCGTAGCTGGAGGGGGCGGCTGGTTCCCAGTAGGTGCTCACGTCGTCGTCGATGACCTGGCGGGCCACCGCGGTATTGGAAAGCGCCGAAGCCCCGCCATTGGTGAGGGCCCCCGAGGCGCGCACCACATCCCGATAGGTAAACCGCTCGGCCTCGATGGCCGCGTTGATCCTGCGCCGGAAGAAGGTGGGTTGCACCCCCTCTTCGCTCACCTTGATGACATCCACAGCCGAAAGCGGGCGGTACAGACTGGCGACCCGGTCGTTCTGAAATTCCCAGTTCTGCCAGAGAGAGATACGGTCAACCCGGATCGAGTTGTTGAGGATGCGATAGGCCAAAGTATCGGATTGGGCCAAAACCGCCCCGCTGAGGGCTGCACTGATCAGGAGTCCCGTGAACATGTTTCTCATAGATAACCCGTGTATCCTTTGCTGGCTGATACTGCCTGCCGCTTTTTCTCAGTACGCCACGGAAACCAGATGCACCTGGGCCGAATTGGCAGCGTCGGCATCGACTGAAACCCGCACCAGGTACAATCCTGGGGCCACCAGCTTGCCCTCGCCATCACGGCCATCCCAGTTCTGGGAGTACCCCCCCGAAACAGCTTCCTGCTCGATGCTGCGCACCCGCTGACCACTCAAGTCAAAGATTTCGACCTTGATCGGCCGGGCCGCCGTCAGGCGCTGCACATCGAAGGAAACCTGCAACTGGTCGTTCACCAAGTCGCCGTTGGGGGTAAAGGGGTTGGGCTCCATTTTGAGTTTGGTCACCAGTTCCTTGCTCTGGGACGAGAGGTCGGCGGTTACCGCCAGGCTATTACTGTCTTCGAGTTGGTCGGTCTGGAGAAAGTTCACCACGTCCCGGGCTTCGAGCCCCTGGGGCAGGAACAGGGCCAAGGTATCGATCCCGGAATCGGCCAGGGCGACGATGCCATTGGTGTTAAAGACCCGGCGCCCAGTACTCAGGGAATCGAGCAGGGCATTGGCCCTGAAATTGGTGCGGAAATCGATCACCCGGGCCTTGAAGCGCACCTTGAGCAACACCTCGCGGGCTTTGCCGCCCAGGTCCGGGCCCAACTTGGGAAAGGCCAGGACAAACTGCTCGTCGTCGGTGAACAGCTGCTGGAACTGACCCTCCTGGGGCGAACCCTGGCTCTGCACCAAATCTTGAAGTACCCCCCCGCCCAGGTCGATCTGCACGGCTTCGATCCGCTCGATCCGGGTGGGCGTGAAGACCTGAAGCCGGTTAAAGCCCTTGTTGCCCCCCTCGAACAGCGCCTTGAGCGCCAGCACAAAGGTGGTGTCCTGCCCGGCTTTCACATTGGTGGCCGGGGCGATCTCGCCGTAGATCTGGCTGATAGTCTGGGGGGCGGAGTATTCGAAACGCAGGCTGCGGATGGCGGTGGCCGATTCGGGGTCGTCACTGGTGAACTCGACCTGGATCTGGAAGTAGGGCCGCCCGCCTGGGGCCTTGATGAAGCCGCCATTCTCCACTGGCTGGGCGCCGCTCCAGAACACCACGTCGGGCTCGATGGTAGAACGCTTGTTGCCCGGCAGGTTCTGGTATTCGGCGCGGGTGAGACGCACCGCCGCACGCTCGGCATCGGAGAGGGCGCTGAAGATCTCGCGCACCACCAGGTTGAAGTTGGGATCGTTCAGGTCGACGGGCTGGCCGAAGGTCTTGGACCCAGGCCGGCGGTCCTGCACCTTGACCACCCCTTCCTTCCACTCCACCGGCACACCAAAATCGTTGAGGCGGAACATCACCTGGGGTTCCTGGTTCACCCCGGTCTGCATCCGCACCAGGGCCCGGGACTTGGCCGGGTCCCCTATCTTTTCCTCGTCCCAGAAGATGCGGCCAAGGGTGGCCGAAGGCAGGGGCAGGGGCTTGGTCACATAAGAGGCTTCGGGCAGGAAGCCGTCCCCGAAGAACTCGATCTCGGCGAGATCGTAATCCAGTGAGGTTCTAAAGTCGAGGCGGGAGAAGCGCATCATCTTGGGCGGATCGAAGAATACCGCCACCGTGTCTTCCAGGTTGATCGGCTCGCTCTGGTCGACCACAAAGGTGGGCAGGATCCGGGACAGGCGGTCAAAGCGGGGGAAGCCGATCTGCCCCACGGTGGGGTCATCGATATTGAGGCCGGCAATGTGTTTCTCGGTGTCCACTGCCCCCGAGAGCAAGGTATAGGAGGAGACCTTGGGCAACCCAGGGGTGGGATAGAAACGCACCAGGCGCACCGGAAAATAGCGCCCCAAGTCCATGTACAGGATCCAAGTCTGCTGCACATCCTGGCCCACCCTGTCGATGCGCTCGAAATGGGTGCTGGGGTCGTTGTCGAAGATCGAGGCCATGAACCCCTGCATGCGGTCGTAGGTCATGGACCGTTCAAAAATGGCCTGCCAGGTGATGGTGAGCCCCTTGTTGTACTTGTCTGCCACCGGGGGGAAAGGATGGCCCTCGGCCACATTGATCATGGCCGGAATCTCGGTGATGCCGGCCTGGCGCAGCAGTTGCACCTGGGACAACTGGCGGGGGAAATTGCCCCACCTGGGGATGAGCACCTGCCCGGGCTGGATGGTGGTGCCATCCTCTAGCACTACCTGCTGCTGGGCCACCACCTCCTGCTGGGCCAGGTAGCGGGAAAAAACAAAGAGGGTAGAATCGGCCGCCGCGCTGAGGGTGGAGTCGGCGCCGGCGATCACCGGCACCGGCACCATACGCACCGGGTAGATGGGCAGAATCCCATCGCTGAACCGCTCAGTATCTATGGGTTCCAGGTAACGAGAGACCGACAGGGAGCCTTCCTCGGCATCGTGCCAGGTGAGGTTCTTGCCGGGCAGCGAAAAAGTGGAGAGTTCGGCGCTCGCCGGGCCCTGAGCCAGGGCCACCAGCGCCAGTGCAACCATACAGCAGATCCCGGACCTCATGGAATCACTCCCCGGCTAATCGGTCCCCACCCACTTGTGAACTAGAGCTATTAAGCGCGCAGTGGGAGAAAAGGTGCTCAGGCAGTTGGGAGAAGCCGGAGAGAGGGAGGATGGCTCCCCCCTCTCTCCCTCGTGCTGAAATACTAGGTACTGAAGTGGTACTTACTTGTCGAAGGAAGCCTTGACGCGGCCCCAAGTCTCGCTCTCCACGGCGGTGGCGCCGGCCCCAACCAGACGACCGTCCGCAAAGCGCTCAGCATAGCGCCAAGTAGCGGCCTGACCGGTGAGGGTGTGGAAGGCGCGGTATTCGCGGGGAGCGGTGTCGAAGTCGGGGATCGAGAGCTGAAACCCGATGATCTTGCCGGAGGACAGCTTCGTGGCCTTACTGTCGCCGGGGCTGTTCCAGATCAGATCGTCGAAGGGCGTGACGTAGAGTTCCATAACCGTGGTGGTCGGACCTTCGCCGGTGGCTCCGCCACCGCCGTCGGCATAAGGCTTGGCATTGACCCAGTCGGCGCCGGCGCCCAGGTAACCGACCGTGCGGCCATCTGGAGAAACGGCAATGCCCAGGAACTGCTGGGCAGTGCGGTTGTTGTTGAGCTTCTGCTCATCGGCAGTCCAGTTGGCATCGGCAGAGCCGGTGTAGTCACCACCGGTGTGGTCGCCGTCCAGCATGAACTCGACGGAGTCATAGCTCCACAGGTCGCCCAGGTTACCGCCCGGGTAGGTGTTGATGTAGACGTTGTCCACCCGCTCCTGAGCCAGATACAGGACGCTGGCAGTGGCATTCCAGCCCAGCCAGATGCGGTAGTCCATGTCGGCCGGATCGTACTGGGCGCCCTCGCCCACGGTCGGATCGGCGTAGAAATCGGTAGCAACCAGCGAAGGATCACCGACCACGTCTTCCCAATCGGCAACGCTGCCGTCCTTCAGATCGATGCTCGAACGATCCGCATCGGGAATCTCGAAGATCAGATAGATCTTGTCGCCGATGTGGGCGCTGGCGCCCGAGGCGAGGCCAAGAGCCAT
>SICG01000055.1 GCA_009691525.1 Candidatus Latescibacterota bacterium
CGGTCTTTATCCAGCACTCCCAGGCCGGTATGGACGCCTCCCTGCTGGCCGAGCTGCTCAGCGAGGTGGAGCATATCCGCTATATCAAGGAGGAGATGCACCCCAGCGCGCACCAGATCAGTGCGGTGGTCAAGGGTGCAGGCGAGAACTGCTGGGGGGTCTTTGGCGGGGCGCATGGCCGCTGGATGCTCTCCGAATTGCGGCGCGGGGCCACGGGCTTTATGCCGGCAGTGGAGGCAGTGGACATCCATGCGCAGGTGTGGGAGGCCTGGCAGGCCGGTGATGAGAAGAAGGCTCGCCAGGTCTTCAATCAACTGCTGCCGCTGATCAACTTCATTCTGATCATGGGCCTGCCGGTGTGCAAGGAGGTACTGGTGCGGCGCGGGGTGTTCAAGAGCGCGGCGATGCGCACACCGGGTACCCTGGGCCTGGATGCCGAAGACCACCGCGAGTTGGACGCCATTCTGGAGGGAATCAGGCCGCTGTTCCGGGCCTAGACGGCGTCCTTGCGACCCCGCCGCAGCATGAACACCTGGAGGAGGATGGCGACCAGGATCACGGCCGAGGCCAACAGGTAAGGTGCACGGGGGCCGATATGGCCGGCCAGCAGGCCACCCGCCGCTGGGCCCACCAGAAAACCGCTGCCGACGATGCCCTCGTGGATGCCGGTGCGCCGGCCGCCAGGACCCTCGGCGTGCAGGCTGTAGAAGATGCTGGCGGTGAAGGTGGTGGCCACCAGCAGGCCCTGGATCAGCAGGCCGACGGCAAAGGTGGCCGGGGACCGGCCAAAGGCGAGGGTGCAGAGTCCGGCGGCGGCCAGCAGCTGGACAGCGATCAGCGGTCCGAGGCGGACCTGCCAGCGCTCGGTGCGGGAGATCAGCAGGAAAGCGGTGGTCTGGGACAGACGAATCAGGGCGATCAGCCCGCCCAGCAGCCCGGGAGCCGGTGGCGCCGATGGCCCCCAGGTCGCCGTAGTCGGCGCCGATGCTCATGGCCAGCAGGGGCACACCCAGGCCGGCCAGGCCGGCGCAGGCATCCATGACCAGGCCGAGCAGATACAGGAAGGTTTCTTTTTTTATCGCCACCCCGCCCGTCCCTTTTTCATCCCAGTTTTTTGCGCCGCCCCAGATAACGCGAGAGGGCCTGGTCAAAGGGCATGGTGGTGTCGATCAGGGTGTAGTCGATGCCGGCGTCGGCGCAGCGGGCGCGGTAGGTCTGGATCAACTCGTCCATCAGCTGGCGGTACTCTTGTTGGATATGCCAGGGCTGGGTGGTGAGACTTTGCTCCGGGTTCTCCAAGTTGAAGAAGCGGGTCTCCTGCCGCCGGAAATCGAGGTCGCGCTCGCGTGGGTCGAGCAGGTGGAAGACCACCACCTCGTGGCCGCGGTAGCGGAAGTGGCGCAGGCCGCTCAGCACCTCCTCTGGATCGTCGAGCAGATCGGAGAGCACCACCACCAACCCGCGACGGGAGAGGCGCTCGGCCAGGTCGTGGAAGGCCGGGGCCATGCGGGTGTCGGCGGCTGGTTTGGCCTGGTCCATCTCCTTGAGCAGTACTTGCAGATGGCTCTGCACCGAGCGGGGCGGGACGTAGGAGTGGATGCGCTCGTCGAAAAGCATCAGACCCACGGCGTCTCGTTGGCGCAACATCAGGTAACACAGGGCTGCCCCGAGGCAACAGGCGTAGCGGAACTTGCTCATCGCCCCGCCTGATTTGTAGGCCATGGAGCCGCTGATATCGAGCAGCAGATAGGCCTTGAGGTTGGTTTCCTCCTCGTATTCCTTGATGTAGAGACGGCCGGTTTTGGCGTAGGCCTTCCAGTCCAGATCGCGCAGCGGGTCGCCAGGGAGGTAGGGGCGGAGCTCGGAAAATTCGACCGAGAAGCCGTGGTATGGGCTGCGGTGCAGGCCGGTGATGAAACCTTCGACTACCAGGCCGGCGATCAGGTCCAGTCGGGTGAGCCCCGAGAGGATCTCCGGGTCCAGGTAGGAGGAGAGGGCGGGGGCAGTGTTCACGCGCGCTGGTCGTAGGTCACGTCGGCCAGCAGGCGCTCCACCAGGCCGGCGGCGTTGAGGTTCTGGGCCTCGGCGTGGAAGTTGAGCACGATGCGGTGGCGCATCACTGGCAGGGCCACGGCGCGCAGATCCTCGACCGCCACGCAGGGCCGGCCGTCGAGGATGGCCCGGGCCTTGCCGGCCAGCACCAGGTACTGGGAGGCGCGCGGGCCGGCGCCCCAGTTGACCAGTTCCCGCACATAGGCCGGGGCCAGCGGATCGTCGGGCCGCGAGCTGCGCACCAGGCGCACCGCGTAGTTGATCAGGTGGTCGGCGACTGGCACCTGGCGCACCAGTCGCTGCAGGGAAAGCAACTGCTCGGCCCCCAGCACCTGGGCGGCCTGGGCCTGGTGGGCGCTGGTGGTGAGGCGGACAATCTCCTCCTCTTCGTGCAGGGCCGGGTAGTCGATCCACAGGTTGAAGAGAAAGCGGTCCAACTGGGCCTCGGGCAGGGGATAGGTGCCTTCCTGTTCGATGGGGTTCTGAGTGGCCAACACAAAGAAGGGTTCGCCTAGCTTCATGGTCTGGCCTGCGGCGGTGACCGCGTGCTCCTGCATGGCCTGCAGCAGGGCCGCCTGGGTCTTGGGCGGGGTGCGGTTGATCTCGTCGGCCAGAACGATATTGGCGAACAAAGGCCCCTTGATGAAGCGGAAGGTCTTGCGGCCCGTCTGGGCGTCTTCCTCCAGCACCTCGGTGCCGGTGATGTCGGAGGGCATTAGATCTGGGGTGAACTGGATGCGGCTGAAGGAGAGGTCCAGGGTCTGGGCCAAGGTGTGGATGAGGGTGGTCTTGGCCAGCCCCGGTACACCAAGGAGCAGACAGTGGCCGCCGGCCAGCAGGGCCACCAGCATCTGCTCGACGATCTGGTGCTGGCCGATGATCACCTTACCCACTTCCCGGTAAAGCTGCTCCTTGAGGGCCTTGAGCTGCGCCACTGCCTCCGCGTCGCTGACTGCCATGTATATCCTCGCGCTGGTTAGATCTCGAAAGAGAGACTGGGCCACCTGCCGGCCTCAAACCTTAAAATCTAACCAATTCGCCTGCTGCCGGCTAAGAGGCCTTGCCTGGTTCCCCTCCCGGGTAGTTAATTATAGGGAGTGTTTTGTGGGTGCCCATAGCTCAGCTGGATAGAGCACCTGCCTTCTAAGCAGGGGGTCACAGGTTCGAGTCCTGTTGGGCACGCCATTTTTTATTTCTCTTCCGCTACTGCTACCGCCCTCCCGCTTTTCGCCGAGTGATACGCGGCCTCTAGCACCGCCACGACGGCGCGCCCGTCTTCGCCGGTCACTGCGGGCGGGCGGCGGTCTCGAATGGCCGCGACAAACTCGGTCAGCTCCTTTTGCATCGCGTTGTCGCCCTCGTAGCGGGTCTGGAAAGCGTGCTCTGCACCCCAGTATTCGAGGGCCCCTCCGGTCGTGAGGCGGATCGCACCGCGAGTGCCTTGAAGCTGCAGCGACAGCTCCGATGGCCGCGGATAATCCAGACAGGATTGGACGATGGTCCCCAGCGCGCCGTTCGCAAAACGGAGCGAGAGCACCGCGGTGTCTTCGGTCTCGATCTCATGGCCAAAGGTTCCCAGGCGCGCATGGACCTCGACGATCGGACTGCCGACCAGGTAATGCAGGCGGTAGATCCGGTGGCTGGCGCTCGACATCATCAGGCCGCCGCGGGCGAGCTGCTGATCGAAGTACCATGGAGTAAGAGCAATATTGCCATAAGCGGTCACATCGATGGCAACGACCGGTTCGCCAAGCTTTCCCTCGTCGATCAGTCGCCGGATGTCGATGGTCTCGGCCTGAAAGCGAAAGGTCTGGCCGACCATGAGGGTGACGCCCGCCTGACGGCAGGCGGCGATCATCTGATCGCACTCATCGACCGTACAGCCCATCGGTTTCTCCACCAACACATGTTTGCCGGCTGCCGCCGCCGCCAGGACTCCTTCGCAGTGGAACGCATGGGGCGTGCAGACACTGATGGCGTCGACCGGTGCGGAAAGCATTGCCGGCACCTCGGTAAAGTACCTTGCTCCCAGATCGTCCGCGAGCTTCCGCCCCCGATCCGCGCCTCGTCCACTGACGGCGACGACCCGAACCCTCGGCATTTTTTGCAAGATATCCGCCTGCCCACCCGCGATAGCTCCCGCGCCGATCAGTCCAACCCGAAGATCCACGTTATTCCTCCTGGATTATGGGTGCGGTGTTTTGTGCCTTATGGTGACAGACCTCGCCTGCACCGGTTAGATCGCCTCAGAAGATCAGGCCGGGATGGGGGTGTTCGTCGAGCGGCCAGATCGGGCGCTGGAGGCGCGTGTAGGGGATCTTGCGGTAGTCGCGCGGGATCGGCCCATCGGCGTCGATATAAATAACGCGCTGGGCAATCGGCCCAAAGGCGGCCATGAAGTGATTGGTCGATTTGACCACCACCAGCTTGCGTTGGGTGGGTTCCACGCCGACATTGCGAAAAAGCTCCAACCCCAGCGCCTGGGTGCGGTTGGTGATCAGCACGACTTCGACACCGCCCACCACGACGCAGGCGCAGTCGCCAAGTCCCACCTGTGTCGGCCCAAAGGTCTGTCGGCAATTGCGCGCCAGCCCCGTCACCCTCACCAGGGCATCGACCGGCATGCCCGAAGCCGGCCCGATCTTGCCGCCGAAACGGAGCGGGAAGGTGGCGCCCAGACCGGCATCGAAACAAAGCCGCACCGCGATCGGGTCCCAGATCGGTCCCAGGGCGGCCTCTTGCACGTTGCGGTCGATGAGGCGTCTCAAGATGGTAGTGTTGTCCGAGGGCGCGCCGCCGCCGGCGTTGTCCGCCGGGTCGGCCATCACCACCGGATAGGCGTTGGTGGAGATGCCGGCGGAAATGCCGCTTTCCACGTCGAGATAGTCGGGCGCTGTCCGCCCGCGCATCGAGACAAACTCTTCGCCGATTGCCGTCGCCAGCCGATCGGCCTTGGCTTTGTCGCCATCGACGACGACGAGGATGCGCCCGCTCATTTCAGGCACGTCGGCGTAGGGGAAGCAATGCCCGATCGAAATGGAGAGAATCCCATCGGTGCCCTCCATCGCCGTGGTACGATCGACGAAGCCGCGCATCAGCGGCAGCGTCGTTGGATAGGAGCCGATCTGCCGGCAGTCGTACATCGACATCACCGGCTTGATCTGCTTGCGGATCGTCCGCAATACCAGCGTCAAAAGCTCTTCGGCGCGATCGACCACGTCAGTGTGCGGAAATTCTTTGTAAAGGATAATAATATCGGTGTATTGCACGCGCTTGAGCGTGAGGTGGCAGTGCGGATCGAGTTCCATGCCAATGACACAATCGCGCCCCGCGATGGTGCGCACCCGCTCGACGATGTCGCCCTCCACGTCTTCGTAGCCCTGGGCTACCATCGCCCCATGCAGACCGAGCAGCACGCCGTCGAGCGGCAGGGCGGCCTGCACCTGTTCGAGGATTTCGTCGCGCATCGCCTCGTAGTCGGCGCGGTTGGTGGTGCCAGCGGGGCTGGCAGCAAAACAGCTGCCCTCGATCAGGGTAAAACCCTCCGCCTTGGCCCGTTGCCGCGCCACCCACAAGGGCGCGGTACACATCAGCGGCGTCTCCTGCGGATGCTCGCCGGGGCGCAGGTACACACCTTCTCTGTAGGCATCGATGGAGGTCGGCAGTGCCGAGAAGGTGTTTGTTTCGGTGGCGAGGGTGCAGGCGAAAATGCGCATGGTTGTTTCCTTTGGGTTTCAGGGGCCCCACTGGTGTAGGGTTGGGGTTGGTGGTATTCACTGCCGGCCAGGGACCTGGAACTGCAAGCAGAGGAAATATATATTAGCGGCATCCCCGAACATAGTTTTCATCGCTGCCCGTGGAGGAAGACATGGAACTGAGCGCCCAGCAGAAACACTTTTTCGAGACCTTTGGTTTTCTCGCCCTGCCCGGCCTGCTGGCCGGGGAGGTAGATTGGATCAGCAGCGAATTCGAACAGGCCTTTGTCCAGCGCGGGGTGGTCCACGACGGCAGCAAACGCTCCTGCATCGTGCCCTTCATCGACCAGCGGGAGCGGCTCTGTACCTTGCTGGACCATCCGCGCCTGCAGCTGCTGATCGGGGGACTCTTGGGGGAGGATTTCAATTATGTGGGCGGAGACGGCAACTACTACAGCGGCGACACCAACTGGCACAGCGACGGGTTTCACCGGGTGGGCAAGTTCCTCAAGGTGGCCATCTACCTGGACCCCCTGGGGCCGGAGACCGGCTGCCTGCGGGTGATCCCCGGCACCCATCGTTTAGATGTGGAGCAGAGCTGGGAGGCGCGCAAGGCGGGCCAGGCCCAGGAGCTGTGGGGCATCTCAGGGCGCCAGGTGCCGGCCCTGCCCCTGCCCATCCAGCCGGGCGACGTGGTGGCCTTCAACCACAACTTGATGCACGCTTCTTTTGGCGGCAGCACCCATCGGCGGATGTTCACCCTCAACTGCTGCCGCCACTGTCAGACCCCCGAAGAGATCGCCGATCTGGAGAACTATGTGGGTGCCCACGCTCGTTTCTGGATCGATCATCTGCATTCGGAAGTCATGCGGGCCACGGCCTCGGTTGACCGCATGCGCCACCTGCGCCAGGTGATAGAACACGAGGCCCATTTGCCGGCCCTGGCGGCCAAGGCCCGCGCCGAGCGGGCAGAGCCTTCCAGAGGTTAACCGTTGAGATTGGACGGGACCCTGGAAATCGCGAGGGCGATTTCCCATGGCTGAGAGCGCAGTGGATTTGCGCGGGGCGCGCATCCTGATCGTCGACGACCATCCGGCCAACATTGAGGTGATCGAATAGGCGCTGGCCGGCAAGGGCTACGAGCTTTTTGTCGCCTCCAGCGGTCCGGAGGCGCTGCAGGTCGCCCGCCTCGTCGCTCCGGAATTGATCTTGCTCGACGTGCTCATGCCGGGGATGGACGGCCTGGAGGTCTGCCGGCGCATGAAGGCAGATGCCCAGATGTGCGCCATCCCCATCGTCTTCGTCACTGCCCGCGACGATATGGCGATGCTGGTTGCGGGTTTCTCCGCCGGCGGCGTGGACTATATCACCAAGCCCTTCCAAAGCGAGGAATTACGCACGCGGGTGACCACCCAGGTGCAGCTCAGCCGCCTGGTGCGGCAGCAGGAGGAGCAGAACCGGGATCTCGCGGCCAAGAACGAGGAGTTGGCGCGCAAAAACCAGCAGCTTAAGGACGAAGTCGCCCGCCGTATTCGCCTGGACCAACGGCTCTCCTTTTTCTCCGACCAGGAGCGCCGCCGCTGGGGGGTTGCCGACTTTGTCGGCCAGAGCGAAACCCTGCAGCACATCCTGCGCTCCGTGGGGCGGCTGCAGCAGGCGGCGATCCCGGTGCTGATCACGGGAGAGAGCGGCACCGGCAAGGAATTGATCGCCCGGGCCCTGCACTTTGGCGGTGCCGGCGGGGAGGGCCCTTTTGTGCCGGTGAATTGTTCGGCTGTTCCCGCCGAGTTGGCCGAGAGCCTGTTCTTTGGCCACGTGAAGGGCGCTTTCAGCGGGGCCGACACCGACCGGGCCGGGTACTTTGAGTTGGCCCAAGGCGGGACCCTCTTCCTGGACGAGGTCGGCGATATGCCCCTCGAACTGCAGGCCAAGTTGCTGCGGGTGCTCGAAGACGGTCTGGTGCTGTCGGTGGGTGGGCGCAAAGAGAAGAAGGTGGAGGTGCGCGTGCTGGCCGCCACCAACGTCGATCTGGTGGCCCGGATTCAAAACGGTCGTTTTCGCGAGGATCTCTATTTCCGCCTGGCGCGTTTCCCGATGCGGGTGCCGCCGCTGCGCGAGCGCCGCGAGGATATCCCGCTTTTGGCGCGGCACTTCCTGCAGCTTTTTTCCGCTGAACTCAGGATGCCAGTACCGGACCTGAGCCCCGAAGTCTTGAAAATGTTACAGGAGTACGCCTTTTCGGGCAATGTGCGGGAATTGAAAAACGCCATCGAGCGGGCCCTCATCGAAAGCGGGGGCGGCCCTATCGAAGGGTGCCATATACACCTAAGTTTCCCGCCGGCCACTCCACCGCCGGGGCGCCGAGCCGCGCCCTCGGGGGTGGGGATGGATGAGATGCCGCTCGACCTGGCGGCGGAGGAGTTGGTCCTGATCCGGCGCGCCCTGGAGCAGGCGAAGGGCAACATCACCCAGGCGGCCCTGCTGTTGGGCATCCACCGCAACAAGCTCTACCGGAAGATCGCCCTGGGCGACGACAGTCAGTTCCTGCCTCCTTCCTGATTAATCCCGCTGGACCAACACCCCTCTACTGCCCGGTACGCCCGCATACGGGCGTACCGGGCAACCCTTATCGCTTGCACCGCTTTTTCTCCACCTATCGTAACATTCAAACTATAAGTGCGTTAGGTCGCATTAATTCCCGTGGTATGCAGGTTGCTATGGTGGGATCGAGCTGTCATTGGATCTGCGGGCAATATCCCACCGACAGCGGAAGACCAGCAAGGCGGAAGGAGCCGAAACACATGAACCCCAGTCCTGCCAGCCCTAGGCCCGACGAGATGGAGCGATTTTCGCCCCGACTCCTGCCCGTCGAGGAGTTGCGAGACCTGTCGCGGCTTTCGTCGGCGCGCAGCCTGGGCCATATCCTCCTCGATTGGATGCTGATCCTCGCCGCCGCATGGGCAGCGTGGCAGATCCACCACTCGGCGGCCTATGTGCTGGCCATCGCCTTTATCGGTGGGCGCCAGCACGGGCTGCTGATCATGATGCACGAGGCAGCACATCACCGCCTATTTGAAAATCGCCGACTAAATGATTGGGTCGGCGAGTTGATCACCTGGCCCTTTCCCTTCATCCGTATGCGCCAGTACCGCCGGCATCATATCCCCCATCACCGCCATCTCAATACCATGACCGATCCGGATTGGGTGCGGAAGCAAAACGCCGACTGGGAGTTCCCCAGGTCGTGGTTTGGCATGCTCTCTTTGGTGGTCCAGGACCTGGTCGGCATCGGGGCGATCAAGTACTTCGCCGGCAGGAAGAAGGTGGAAACCCTGGCGCTCCCACAGCCCCTCAACAATGATCCTGACGAGCGTTTGATGGTTGTGGGGCGCACACTCTTCTTCCTGCTGGCTTTGGCCGCCGTCACCGCCACGAACCTTTGGCTTCCCGTCTTTTTGTTTTGGCTCATCCCCCTCTTTACCTGGTTGCAGCTGGCCAACCGTCTGCGGGGTATTGCCGAGCACTTTGCCATCGAAGGGCGCGAGGAGGTCTATGCGGAAACGCGCACCACCATTCCCTCGCTCTTTGATCGCATCTTCCGGGCGCCCAAGAACTTCGGCTATCATTTCGAGCACCACCTCTATCCGAGTGTGCCGTTTTTCCGGCTGCGGGAGTTACATCGCCGGCTCATGGCCATCCCCGAATTCAGGGCGCGCATCCACTTGACCCAAGGTTACTGGGGGGTCGTGCGAGAGTGTGTGGCGGCAAGTCGAACAGGTGGGTTAGCGACATGATACTGAGAGAAAGGCGAGAGATGATCTACGCGGTTGGAACAGGCAGGGTGATCGCCAACGCGGCCAGCCCCTGGTTGGGCCGGCGCTTCGAGGACCAGAGCGAGGGCTGGGCCTCCCGCTTTGCAGACCGCGCCCCCGTCTCGCCGGGCAGCACCGTCGGCGAGGAGCCAGTGCCGGGCATGACCTGTGGCGAGGTCGGTCGCCTTTCGCACCCCTTCGATGAGATTCGCGTGCGCCGCGCTGTCAATAAGACGGATCTGGAGAAAGTCTATGAAGTGCGCTACCGGGGTTATGCCAAGTACTTCAGCGACCCAATGCAGGTCCGGGAACCCTTAGGCCAAACGCCGGGGTGCGTGCTCTTGCTGGCAACCGACGCACAGGACCATGCTCTGGGCACCCTGCGCATCCTGGACCGCCGCCGCGGCGCTATTGAGTTAGATAGCTACCTGGACGTCGATCAACTCCTGCCCGAGGGACAACATCCGGTGGCCGAAGCAACGCGGTACTCGGTGCCCGCCAATCCCGCTTCCAAGTGGATAAAACTCGCCTTGTGCAAAGCCTATTTCCAGTACTGCCGCGACACCTTGGCCAAGACCATGCTCATCTGGATCAGAAAGTGCGCCGAGAGAGAGTACCAGCGGATGCTCTTCGAGAGAGTTAATAGTAATGGCGGGTTCTCGCATCCGCGGCTGGGCGCTGTACCCCACCAAACCTGGATGCTCGACGTGCAGACCGCGCCGGCGCGTTATAGAGCATCGGCGTATCCTTTGTACCAACTGCTCTACGAAGCTGAGCACCCCAACATTCGCTACGACTGACCGCCGCAGTTCTGGGGCCATCGCGCCGGGGTATTGCTCCAGGGGGGATGTGCCATGTAGGGTTAGCCGTTGAGAATGGCGTGGCCCTTGCCGAAGAACCAGAGGGCGTCCACGGCATAGGAGATGCCCACCCCAATGAAAAAGCCCACCACCATGCCGATGAAGAAGGGCCGCAACTGGCGGTAGAGGGCCACCCCGCCCAGGCGCAGGGCCAGGCTTTTGCAGGCCCAGGCCAGGAACACCGAGAAGGCCACCCGCTGGATCATCCACACGCTGGCCAGGGCCAGCCCCACCGGGTGCAGGGGCCACCAGTAGAAGCGGTACTGGCAGATCGACAGCAGCGAGAAGATCAGCGACCCCAGCCCGAAGTACCCCAACTTCCCCCAATCGGCGCCGATGGGATCTTTCAGTTCCCGCACTACCGCGTCGAAGGCGACACCGCCGGCTCCGGCCCCGGGGTCAAAAACCCACGAGCGGAAATTGCCGGCCCCGTATTGGTACGACAGGTACAACATGAAGTAGGCCGAGACCGCGATCCCCACGATCACGGCCAGGCCGATGGCCAGCCCCAGGCCACGGCGCTGGTGGCTCAGCTCGTTGAGGCGGGCGGCGTGGGCGGCCGAGGGCATAAACACCGACTGGATGTCCCCGCACCAGGCATAGGTAAGGGAGAGGGCCACCAGGCTCTGGGGTTGGAGGCCGGCAGTGCCGGTCAGGGCCAGGACCATGGCCTGGCTGGACAGAGGGGTAGTCAGGTAGTAGACCCCAGACTGGATCACTAATCGGGTGATCCCCAGGTAGATGATCAGCACGCCCAGCAGGTAGATCACGGCCAGGTGCAGATCCATGCCCGATTTCCACAGCCAGCCCAGGATATAGAGGATGCTGGCCGCCCCGCCCAGCACGGCCAGGCGGTAGGAGATCAGCTCCCGGCGGTCGTCCAGTTCGCGGCTGTTCCGAAAGACCTGACGTCCCACTGCCGCCAGGTGGTTGCGTCCCATCCACAAGCTCCACACCACCATGGCGACAAAAGCGCCAAAGCCCTGCCAGGAGAGGGTGGGGGTCGTGCCCCAGACATAGGGATCCGGCGTGGTGGTCAGGCTGGCCCAGTTGATCAGCGCGGTCTCGACCAGGCTGATCAGGTGGAAGAACCAGATGCTGAAGAGGATGTTGGTGCTGGCCAGGAAAGCGAAGCCCACCACCGGAAAGTAGACGATCAGGTTGAGGGGGGGCAGGCCGCGCAGAATCTCGACGGGGTAGTCCTGATACACGGCGATCTGGGCGAAGCCGGGCTGAAAAAAGCTGATGATGTTGAAGAGGATGATGAAGAGGGGCAGGCCGGCGCCGATCCAGAAGAGGCGGTCGCGGAAGATGGCTGGCAGGGCCTCGCCGGGTGCCGCTTCGATGAGCAGGCGCGGCACCTCGGTGAGGGGGAAGACCAGGCGTTCGTGCTCCACCCACTGCCGGCGCAGGATCACCACCAGGCAGAAGCAGACGAAGTAAAGGGCCAGGAACAGGCTCAACCACCAGGCCAGGGGTCCCAGCCAGGCACCCAGGGGCAGGGACTGGCCGGCCGGCAGCCCCTCGTAGAAGGGGCGCATGGCGTCGTTGCCGGGAATGGCCCAGTCGGGCAGATAGGGCTGGATGTAGCTGTACCACTCGTTTTCTGGGGTGGCGCCGTAATAGGGCTTGGAGATGACGGCCAGGGTATAGCCGACGATGAAGATGGGGATGCCGCTGGCCACCAGCCCCATGCTGAGGATGGTGACCATCTCAGCCGGCGACAGCCCCCAGGAGGGACGGAAGTACCTGGTCAGGGCATTGCCCAGGGCGATGAGGAAGAAGGGGAAACCCACGCCCACCGGAAAATAGGACCAGGTGATCTCCGAGGAGCCCACCATCCAGATCGAATAGGGGGCGCCCAGGCTGATCAGCAGCACGCAGCCCAGGCCCAGGCCCAGGCTGCGCCAGGTCAAACCCTTCTGGCCTTCACTCATGGACCCATCGCCGCCCAGGCCGCTTCCTTGATTACCTCGGAGAGGGTGGGATGGGCGTGTACGGTGCGGGCCAGGTCTTCGGCGCTGCCGGCAAACTCCATGGCCACCACTGCCTCCCCGATCAGGTGGGAGGCCTGAGGCCCGAGCACATGCACCCCGAGGAGCCGGTCGGTTTTGGCGTCGGCGATGATCTTGACCAGCCCATCGATCTGGTCCATGCAGTGGGCCCGGCCATTGGCGCGGAAGAGGTATTTGCCCACCCGTACCTGCCGGCCCTGGGCTTTGGCCCCTTCTTCGCTGAGGCCCACCGAGGCGAATTCGGGATGGGTGTAGACTACGCTGGGGATGGTCTGGTAATTGACTTGGGCCTGATGGCCGGTGATGATCTCGGCCAGGGCGTGGCCTTCTGCTTCGGCTTTGTGGGCCAGCATGGGGCCGGGGATCAGGTCGCCGATGGCGTAGATGCCGGGGATGTTGGTCTGGAAGTGATCGTCCACCTGCACCCGCCCGCGCTGGTCGCGGGCGACACCCAGTTCCTCCAGCCCCAACCCATCTAGAACGGGCCGGCGGCCCACGGCTACCAGCACCGCGTCACCAGTCTCGGCACTTGCTTTTCCTCCGCCCTCCAACTGCACCGTCACCCGGCCTTTTTCCACCTTCACCCCTTTGGCGCTGGTCTGCAGCTGGAAACTCAGGCCCTGGCGCTGGAGCAGGCGCTGCAACTGGCCGGCCATCTCGCGGTCCATGCCGGGCAGGATCTGGTCCATGAATTCGACCACCGTCACCTGGCTGCCCAGGCGGCTCCACACCGAGCCCAGCTCCAGGCCGATGGCGCCAGCGCCGATCACCAGCAGGCGCTCGGGGACTTTGTCAAAGGCCAGAGCTTCAGTGGAGGAGAGGATAAACCGGCCGTCGAAGGGCAGGCCGGGGAGTTCGATGGGGACGCTGCCAGTGGCCAGCAGGACATGGCGGGCCTCCAACTCCTGCTCGCCTACCTGCACCTTGCCCGGGCCGCTGAGGCGGGCCGCCCCAGAGATGGGTTCTACTTTATGTTGGCGGAAGAGGCCGGCGATGCCCTGGTTTATGGTCTGGACGATCTTGGCCTTGCGCTGCATCATGGCGCTGAGGTCCAGGCCCACCTCACCCAGGCTGATGCCGTGATGGGCGAGGCCTTTTTTGTTCTGATAGTACAGCTCGCTCGATTCGAGCAGGGCCTTGCTGGGGATACAACCCACGTTCAGGCAGGTGCCGCCCAGGGCGCCCTTGTCCACGCAGGCCACTTTGAGTCCCAGGCGGGCGGCGTGGCTGGCGGCCACGTACCCGCCGGGGCCGGCGCCGATGACGATCAGGTCAAATCTGCTTTCAGGCATTGTGCTCCGAAATCGTTCTAACTGGAGGGCGGCCACAGAGGACCGCCCCTACATTCAGATTTCCAGCAACATCCGCGAAGGGTCTTCGAGCAATTCTTTGACCCGCACCAGGAAGGAGACCGACTGCTCGCCGTCGACCAGGCGGTGGTCGTAGGAGAGGGCCAGGTACATCATAGGGCGGATCTCCACCCGGCCCTCCACGGCGATGGGCCGGTCCTTGATGGCGTGCATGCCGAGGATGCCGCTCTGGGGCAGGTTGAGGATGGGGGTGGAGAGCAGGGAGCCAAAGACGCCGCCGTTGGTGATGGTGAAGGTGCCCCCGCTCAGGTCCTGGGGGCTGAGTTTGTTCTCGCGGGCGGCCTTGGCCAGGCGTTTGATCTCCGTCTCGATGCGGGCCAGGGACATCTCCTGGACGTGGCGCACTACCGGCACCACCAGCCCGCGCTCCGTGCTGACGGCGATGCTCAGGTGTACGTAGTCGTGGTAGACGACGTCCAGGGCATCGATGCGGGCATTGACTGCTGGGAACTTCTGCAGGCCCAGGGCTACTGCCCGAGAAAAGAAGGACATCAGGCCCAGGGAGACCCCGTGTACCTCAGTAAAACGCTCCTTGTACCGGGACCGCAGCGCCATCACCGCGCTCAGGTCCACTTCGTTGAAGGTGGTGAGCATGGCGGCCTGGTGCTGGGCGGCCACCAGGCGCTCGGCGATGCGCAGGCGCAGCTTGCTCATGGGCACGCGCCGGGTCCGTTCCTCGCCAGGTGCAGTTGGGGGGAGCGGTGCCGCTGCGGTCGCAGATATAGGCGCGGGTGCCGGTGCCGGTGCCGGCGCAGCCAGAACAGGAGGCAGGGCAGCGGGTGCGGGCGCCCGCTGTTTTTCTAGATGGGCCAGCACGTCTTCCTTGGTGAGGCGGCCGCCCTTGCCGGTGCCGGAGAGGGAAGCCGGGTCGAGGTGATGCTCTTCGACCAGGCGGCGCACGGCCGGGCTGAGGTTTTCTCCCTGTGCAGCGGGCGTCGGCGCTGCTGTAGCGGATGCCGGTGCAGGCGCGGCGGCTCCGGCTTCGGCCTCGATACGGGCCACGGCCTCGCCCACCTTGAGGGTCTGACCCGGCTCCTTGAGCCGGCGCAGGTACCCGGCCACCGGGGCGGGCAGGTCCACATTGGCCTTGTCCGTCTCCAACACGCAGACCGGCTGGTCGCGTTCCACGCGTTCCCCGTCGGCCTTGAGCCATTCGAGCAGCACCACTTCGGCGATGGATTCTCCCAGTTTGGGGATGACTACCTCGGTTGCCATTTAGTTCTCCTCACTGTGCCACTTCGATCCAGAGTTCCTCGTGTCCTTCGGCCGGAGGGGCGGCGGCCAGGCCCAGGGCCTGGGCGACGATCTCGCGCTGCTCGCGCTGGTGCATCGGATAGGAGCCAGTGGCCGGGCTTGAAGCTTTGTCGCGACCCACGTAGCCCAGGCGGCGCTCCTCGCCCAGCAGGTGCTGGATGAGCGGGCAGACAAAACTCCAGGCGCCCATATTGCGCGGTTCCTCCTGGACCCAGCACAAGGTTTCGACCTCGGCATATCGGGCCAGCACCCACTCCAATTCAGCACGCGGGAAGGGGTAAAGCTGCTCTACCCGCACCAGGGCCACGTCGTCGCCGTCGTCGCCCCGTGCCTGGCGGGCTTCCAGCAGATCGTAGTAGATCCTCCCCGAACAGAGGATCAGCCGGCGCACCTTGCCGGGCGAGGTGGCCGCCTCGTCGTCGATTACCGCCTGAAATTTCCCTGCGGTGAAGACCTCGATGGGCGAGAAAGAGGACTTGTGGCGCAGCAGGCTCTTGGGGGTCATGACGATGAGGGGCTTGCGGAAGCTGCGGCGCATCTGCCGGCGCAGGAGGTGGAAAAACTGGGCGGCAGTGGTGGGGTAACACACCTGCATGTTGTCCTTGGCGCAGAGCTGCAGGAAACGCTCCAGGCGGGCGCTGGAATGCTCGGGTCCCATGCCCTCGAAACCGTGGGGCAGGAGCAGTACCAGGCCGCTCATCCGCTGCCACTTGGCCTCACTGCTGCAGAGGAACTGGTCGATGATGGGCTGGGCGCAGTTGACGAAGTCGCCGAATTGCGCCTCCCAGATCACCAGCCGGCGCGGGTCTGCCGAACTGATGCCGTACTCGAAACCCAGCACGGCCAGCTCGGAGAGCATGGTATTGACCACCGTGAAGCGGGCCTGGCCCTCGGATAGATGGGCCAGGGGGGTGTAGGTTTGGCCGGTTTCGGTGTCGTGCCACACGGCGTGGCGGTGGCTAAAGGTGCCGCGCTGGCTGTCCTGGCCCACCAGGCGCACGGGCACGCCTTCGAGCATCAGGGAGCCCAGGCCCAGCATCTCGGCGCAGCCCCAGTCCACCGGGCGCTGTCCCTGGGCCATCTCCAGGCGGGCGCTCACCAGCCGCTGCAGGGTGCGGCTGAGAGAGAAACCGCTGGGTATCTGGGTGCCTGCCGCCGCCACCTGGGCCACCTGCTCCGGGGTGATGGCGGTGTCGGCGTCCCAGTTACCCTCGGCCCAGGTCAAACCCTTCCACACCCCGCTGAAGACCGAGAGCCGGGGTTTCACCTGCAGGCCGCGGGTGGCTTCCTGGGCCTTTTCTAACTTCTCGCGGGCTTGCCGGCGCAGCTCCTCCACCTCCTCGGGCGTGATCTTGCCCTGGCCCACCAGTTCCCAGGCGTAGAGTTCGCAGACCGTGGGGTGTTTGGCGATCTCCTTGTACATCAGCGGTTGGGTGAAGGTGGGGTCGTCGGCCTCGTTGTGGCCGTGGCGGCGGTAACACCACAGGTCGATGAGCACGTCGCGCCGAAATTCCTGGCGGAACTCGATAGCCAGCCGGCCGGCTTGGACCACGGCCTCGGGATCGTTGGCGTTGACGTGAAAGACCGGGACCTGGATCTGGCGGGCCACGTCGGTGGGATAGGGGGTGAAACGGGTTTCCGCTGGCGTGGCGGTATAACCCAGCTGGTTGTTGAGGATGATGTGGATGGTGCCGCCGGTCTGGTAGTGCTCCAGTTGGGAGAGACTGAGGGTTTCGGCGACGATGCCCTGGCCGGTGAAGGCAGCCTCACCGTGGATGAGCACCGGCACCACCCGCCGCCGTTGGTGATCCTCCAGGTAGTCCTGCTTGGCGTGTACAATGCCCTCGATCACCGGGTCCACCATTTCCAGGTGACTGGGGTTGGCGCTCAGCGACAGATGGATGGGCCGGCCCTGGGGGGTGGTGTGGTCGTAGGAATAACCCAGGTGATATTTGACGTCCCCTTCTTCTTCGGAGCGCTCGCGGTGCGAGGCGCCCTCGAATTCGGCCAGGATGTACTCGTACGGCTTCTTGAGCAGATGGGCCAGCACGTTGAGCCGGCCCCGGTGCGCCATGCCGAAGACCATCTCCTCGACTCCCAGCTCAGCGCCGTGTTCGGCCAGGCTATCCAGCAGGGGCAGCAGGCTGTCGGCCCCCTCGAGAGAGAAGCGTTTCTGGCCCAGATAGCGGGTGTGGAGGAACTGCTCGAATTCCTCGGCGGCCAGCAGCCTGGCCAATACCTGACGGCACTGAGCGGCCGAATAATCGGGGCGGTTGAGGTGCGGCTCGATGCGCTGCTGCAGCCAGTCGCGCTGGTTTTTGTCGATGATGGAGGTGTACTCGACGCCCAGGGTGCGGCAGTAGGTGGTGCGCATCTTGGCCAGCAGGTCGCGCAGGCTACCGTCGGTGTGGCCCAGGAAACCACCTGAGCCGACGCCTTTTTCCAGATCTTCCGGCCCCAGGCCGAACTGGGACAGCTCCAGCAGGGGGTGGCTGGTCTGATTGTGGCCCAGGGGATCGAGGTTGGCGATGAAGTGGCCCAGTTCCCGGTAGGCATGGACCAGGGCCCAGATGCCGCGGTCGGTGCGTTGGCGCTGGCGCCTTTCCTGGCCCGTTCCTCGGTGCTCTGCCCCCTCCTCTCCGGGTTTTTGCTCGGGAGCCTGAGATGCTGAGTCGAGATCCGCGAAAAAGGCGACCCACACTCGGTCCAGAGACTGCGGGTTTTGCAGGTACAACTCGTAGAGTTGCTCCAGGTAGGCGGCGTTGGCGGTGTTCAGATCAAATGGTTGCATGACAGATCTCGTGGCTGCTGCTCGGGGGCCGATGTAAGAACTAGATAAAATAAGGGAGAACGGCCCTTAGGCAAAAGACAGCGGCCCACAACTGCAGGCCGTGGCACCTGGGGGCGTCTGGTTTGTGGGGTCGAAGGCGATTATTATTGGAGGGAGCAATATCAAGAGTCCATACAAAGCGAGGCCCTCGATCATGCCCAAGACCCGCGCCGTGTGTGCGCTGACCGCCGACCAGGTGGTCCTGCGCGAGGTGACCATCCCCGACCCAGAGCCCCAGGAGGTGGTGGTGCGCGCCGAATACTCCTCCATCAGCACCGGCACCGAACGCTGGGTGATCACCGGGCAGTTCCACCCCCCGGGCGGCAAGCCCATGCCCTATCCGCTGGTGCCCGGGTACCAGAAGGTGGGCGTTGTCGAGGCCCTGGGTGCGGAGGTCACCGGGCTGCACATCGGGCAGCGGGTGTTCGCCACCACCGCCAAACTCGCCGATGAAGAGGTGATCGCCGGCTGGGGCGGCCATATTGAACACTCGGTGCTGCCCCAGAGCGAGGTGATCCCCTTGCCCGAGGGGCTGGACCCGGTGAAGGCTGCGGCGCTGGTGCTGACCCAGGTGGGGTACAACGGCGGGTCCCGGCCACCGGTGCGGCAAGGAGATAAAGCCCTGGTGATTGGGGACGGGCTGGTGGGGCAGTGGCTGGCGCAGATGCTGCGGCACCGGGGGGCGCGGGTGGTGCTGGTGGGGCGTCGGCCCGAGCGGCTGGCCACGGCGGTCCAGTGGTCGGTTGAACTGGCGGTGGACGTGCGCCAGACCCCCCTGGCCGAGGTGGCCCAGCAGGAGGCGCCTGGGGGGTTCGACATTGTCGCCGATTCCATCGGCACCGCCGAGAGTGTGGCGCAAGTGCTGGGCCTGGTGCGCCGCGACGGGCACCTGGTGCTCAATGGCTATTACCGCGAGGGGGAGCACCTGCTCAGCATCCAGCAGTTGCACAGCCGCGAAATTACTGCCCACGCCCCGGCCGGCTGGACGCGCCAGCGGCTGGAGGCCACCCTCGGCCTGGTCGAGCAAGGGGCGCTGCGCGTGCGCGAACTGATGACCCATATCATGCCGGTCGAAAAAGCCAGCGAGGCGTACCAGCTAGTGCTGCATAAACCCGAAGCCTTTCTCGGCGTCTGCCTCGATTGGCGCAACCTCTGAGGAGGAATCATGGCCGAACAGATGCGTGCGCTGCAGATCGTCGCCCCTGGCGAGGTGCAGTTGGTACAGGTGGAGGTGCCCAAGGTAGCCCCGAGTGAGGTGCTGGTCCGCATCCGGGCCGCCACCGTCTGCTCCCACTGGGACCTGAACATGGTGGCCGGGCGCGATATCTTCGAGCGGCCCGATTATCCCAAATACCCCATTGCGGTGGGGGTGCCCGGGCACGAGGTGGCCGGGGAAGTAGTGGAGGTGGGCGCACAGGTGGATGCCTTCAAGGTCGGGGACCGGGTGGCGGCCTGGAGTTCGCGCAGTTCCCAGCTGCCGGGCCGTCTGGGGTACTACGCCGAATACGCGGCCATCCCCGCCGACGATCTCATGCACGTGCCAGACCATCTGCCCCTGGAAGAGGCCGCCATCCTCGAACTGGCCATGTGTGTGGCCGCTTCCTTTCGCCGGGCCGGGGACCTGGCCGGCAAACGGGTGGCCATCGGCGGGGCCGGGGCCGCCGGGCTCATCGCCCTGCAACTGGCACGGGCCCTGGGGGCGCGGCGGGTGGAGGTCTTTGAGCCGACCGCGGCGCGCCGGGCGTTGGCCCTGACTCTGGGGGCGGATCTGGCGCACGATCCGGCTTCGCCGGAGGCGCTGGCCTTGACGGCGCGCACCTACGAGGTGGCCTTCGAGTGCGCGGGCGCTGCAGTCTCGGCGCAGAATCTGATGCGGGTCACCTCCGGGCCGGTGCATTTGTTCGGGGTGGTACACGGCGAGATCCGCTTCACCATGGACCACTGGGGCCGCAATGTGCAGTTGTGCGGGTATCCGGGGCATTCGCGCGAGTCGGCAGAGTTGGCCATGGCCCTGATCGCCGGGGGTGCGGTAAAGATAAAGCCCATCGTCGGCATGAAGGTGGACTTCGAGCACTACCGCGAGGGGCTGGCCAGGCTCAAGGATGGGGCGGTGGCCAAGATGTGCGTGGTCCCATGAGCGGGCGTTATCTGTGCTATAAATCTTACTCATCCGCCAAATCTTGAAGAGGTTCCGCACAGCCCCTAAATTTGCTCTATCCGCTCCCTCCTCCTTTCCCGCTGTGGTCCTATGCTCCTGAAATTCGCCGGCCCGCCGGCCCTGTCGCCCTTTCGCCGGGACGCCCTGCTGGCCCGCTGTCGCACTCGTCTGCCCCAGCTCAGCGGCCTGGAGATCCACTTTCTCTACCTGGTCCACCTGAGCCGGCCTTTGCAAGGGACCGAGGCCGAGCGTCTGGCCCAGGTGCTGGGCGCGGACCTGGCTGCCTCTGCCGAAGGCGAGGTGCTGATCTGCCCGCGCCCGGGCACCATCTCCCCCTGGTCCAGCAAGGCCACCGAGATCCTGCGCCGCTGCGGGCTGGAGGCGGTGGCGCGGGTCGAGCGGGGCACGGCGTACCGCTTTGCTGGGGGAGAGGCACTCGATGCGGTGCTGCCCCTCTTGCACGACC
Organism: Candidatus Latescibacterota bacterium; assembly: GCA_009691525.1. Classification (GTDB taxonomy): domain Bacteria; phylum Latescibacterota; class UBA2968; order UBA8231; family UBA8231; genus SICG01. The sequence continues at coordinate 20,513 of SICG01000055.1, forward strand.
GCATGACCGAGGCGGTGGTGGCCGATCCCGAGCTGCTCTTCCGCCAGGTGGCGCCCCTGCCGCTGGTGTATATCCCGCTGCGCCGCCAGGGGCGGGCAGCGGTAGAGGGTGCCAACGCCCAGATGGGATTGGCCCTCTCCCCCGAGGAGATCGACTACTTCCTCCAGGTCTTCGCCGGCCTCGGCCGCGACCCCACGGACGTGGAGTTGATGATGTTCTCGGTGGTCAACTCCGAGCACTGCCGGCACAAGATCTTCAACGCCGCCTGGGTGATCGAGGGACAGACGCAGGAGCACTCGCTCTTCGCCATGATCCGCAATACCCATGCCCGCCATCCAGAGGGGTGTGTCAAGGCGTACTCGGACAACTCCGGGGTGATTCAGGGTTTTGAGACTGAAGTCTTCAGGCCCTGGGAGCCGGCGCACCAGTACCGGTTCCGCCGCCGGCAGGTGCATCTGCTGATCAAGGTGGAGACCCACAATCACCCCACCGCCATCTCCCCCTATCCGGGGGCTTCCACCGGGGTGGGCGGAGAGATCCGCGACGAGGGGGCCACCGGGGTGGGCGGGCAGTTCCAGGCGGGTCTGTGCGCCTTCTTCACCTCGCACCTGCGCCTGCCCGGCTGGCAGCAACCCTGGGAAAAGGATTGGGCCACACACCCCGCGCGCCTGGCCACACCCCTGGAGATTATGCTGCAGGGGCCCATCGGCGGGGCGGCCTTTGGCAACGAGTTTGGCCGGCCCAATATCCTGGGTATCTTCCGCACTTGCGAGTTGCAGGTGGAGAGCCGGCATCGGGGTTTCCACAAGCCGATCATGGTGGCTGGCGGCGTAGGGCTGATCGACGCCGAACATGTGGACAAACACCTGCCGCAAAAAGGGGACTATGTGGTGCAGTTGGGCGGTCCCTCCATGCTCATCGGTCTGGGCGGGGGCGCGGCCTCTAGCATGGACACCGGGACCAACCTCGAAGATCTAGACTTCGCCTCGGTGCAGCGCGACAACCCCGAGATGGAGCGCCGCTGCCAGGAACTTATCAACAGGTGTATCGCTTTGGGTGTGGACAACCCTATCCTCAGCATCCACGACGTGGGCGCCGGCGGCCTGTCCAATGCCTGCCCCGAGTTGGTGCAGGAGGTGGGGGCCCGCTTTGACTTGCGGGCCATCCCCAACGATGACCCGGGCATGAGCCCGATGCAGATCTGGTGCAACGAAGCCCAGGAGCGCTACGTGCTGGTCATCGGCCGCGCCTCCCTGGAGGGTTTTGCCGCCCTGGCCCGCCGCGAGCGCTGCCTCTTTGCGGTGATCGGCGAGATCACCGGGGACCAAACCCTCACCCTGCACGATCCGCTCACCGACACCTACCCCATCCACCACTTGGACCTGCAGGTGATCCTGGGCAAACCTCCGCGTATGACCCGTCGGGTGCAGCACCGCGCCCAGCAACTGCCGGCCCTCGACCTGGGAGGATTGGACCTGGAGGAGGCGGTGCGGCGAGTGCTGCGTTTTCCGGCCGTGGCTTCCAAGATCTTCCTGATCACCATCGCCGACCGCACGGTCACTGGCTTGGTGGCCCGCGACCAGCTGGTGGGTCCGTACCAGACCCCCATCGCCGACGTGGCGGCCACCGCCCATTCGTACACCGGGTACACCGGCTCGGCCATGGCCATGGGGGAACGCGCCCCCTTGGCGCTGATCGACGCGCCGGCCTCGGGGCGTATGGCCATCGCCGAGGCCATCAGCAACATCGCCGCCGCGCCCATCGGCGAGATCGGCCACATCAAACTCTCGGCCAACTGGATGTGCGCCTGCGGCGAGGAGGGCGAGGATGCGCTGCTCTACGACACCGTGCGCGCCGTGGGTTTGGAGTTCTGCCCGGCCCTGGGCGTGGCCATCCCGGTGGGTAAGGACAGCCTCTCGATGCGCACGGTGTGGGAGGATGACCAGGGACAACACAAGGTGGTGTCGCCACTGAGCCTGGTGATCTCGGCTTTTGCGCCAGTGCCCGAGATCCGCCGCATCCTGACCCCCGAATTGAAGCAGAAAGCGGACACCCGCTTGCTGCTGGTCGACCTGGGTTTTGGCCGCCACCGCCTGGGCGGCTCGGTCCTGGCCCAGGTCTATGACCAGATCGGGAATGAATGCCCGGACGTAGAGCCGAAGACGTTGGGGAAATTCTACGCTGCCATTCAGGAGTTGAACCCCCTGCTGCTTGCCTACCACGACCGCTCGGACGGCGGGCTTTTCTCCACGGTGGCGGAGATGGCCTTTGGCAGCCGCTGCGGGGTGGAGATCGATATCACCTCGCTGGGGAAGGAGATCTTCGCGGCGCTTTTCTCAGAAGAAATCGGGGCGGTGCTCCAGTACCGGGCCGTTGACGAAGCGAAGGTGCTGGCGGTGCTGGCCAGCCACGGCTTGGAGACTTGCAGCCACCAGCTAGGCGCTCCGGCGAACTCGGGAAAGCTGGAGATCCGCCATCAGGGGCGGATGCTCTTCAGCGAGTCCATGCATGCCCTGCTGCAGACCTGGTCCGAGCTGAGCTATAGAATGCAGGCCCTGCGCGACAACCCCGACTGTGCCCGCGAGGAGTATGAGTCCCTGGCCGCTACCGCAGACCCAGGGCTCAGCTTTGCGGTTACGTATCGGGTGGAAGCCCCAGCGGTGGTGGGCAAGCGCCCCCGCCTGGCGGTGCTGCGCGAGCAGGGGGTCAACGGCCAAGTGGAGATGGCCGCGGCCTTCGATAGGGCCGGCTTTGAAGCGGTGGACCTGACCATGACCGACCTGGGCGAGGGTCGGGTCGAGTTGGACGATTTTCAGGGGCTGGTGGCCTGCGGGGGGTTCAGTTATGGGGACGTGTTGGGGGCCGGGGCCGGCTGGGCTCGCTCCATCCTCTTCGACGGAAAAATGCGCACCCGTTTCGCCGCGTTTTTCGCCCGGACCGACACCTTTTCACTGGGGGTTTGCAACGGCTGTCAGATGCTCTCCCTGCTCAAGGATCTGATCCCTGGAGCCGAACACTGGCCGCGCTTCCGGCGCAATCGCTCCGAGCAGTTCGAGGCTCGCTACGTGACGGTGGAGGTTCCCCAGAGCCGCTCGGTGTTCTTTGTCGGCATGGCCGGCTCGCGCCTGGGCATTGCCTGCGCCCACGGCGAGGGCCGTGCCGAGTTTGCCAGCCCCGACGCCCAGGAGCAGGCCCTGGTCTGCCTGCGCTACGTGGACAACCAGGGCCAGGCCACCGAGCGCTATCCCTTCAACCCCAACGGTTCCCCCGGTGGCATCACCGGCCTGACCACCCCGGATGGCCGGGCCACCATCCTCATGCCCCACCCTGAGCGGGTCTTCCGCAATGTCCAGCTCTCCTGGCGCCCGCCCACCTGGACCGGGGAATACAGCCCCTGGCTCAGGCTCTTCCAGAACGCCCGCGCCTTTGTGGGTTAGCGGTCCTCTGCCAGAGACAGGTACAGGGCCAGGGTCAAGAGGGCCAGCACGCTGAAGGACAGCAGGGGGTTGATCTCTGGCAGCACGTTGGCCGGCAAAGCAAAGCTGGTCTCTCTGCCCAGGGAATCGAGCGCGGCGAACTTCTGCATTATCAACACCTGCGCCTTGCCCCACAGCGAGGGCTCCAGTGCCTGGCGCACCCGGGCCGGCAGCGCGCCGAGGGCGCGGTTGAGACCCACCAGCAGCGCGGCGGCTGAGGCGGCGAACGGCAAGCCGTTCAGCAGCCACCTGGCGAGGCTGGGGGCGGGTGCGCGTTCCCGGTGGATGCGGGCCAGCACCTGCAAGGTGAAGTCCGGCGAAGGCGGCACCAGGGGCTGGGTCGCCAGCAGTTGATCCAGATGGCGCTCGGCCTCTAGGTCCTGTCTGCACGAGGGACAGAGGGCCAGGTGGTCTTCTAGTTCGCGCCGCTCTGGCGTTGGCAGGGCCTGGCTCAGGTAATCGGCGAACCAGGTCTGGAATTCATCGCAGCGCATCATCCCGCACACCTCTCTTCTACGACATGTTCTCGCAGCCAGGCCTCGGCGCGGTGCAGGTAGGTCTTGACGGTGCCCACCGGTATGGCCATCACCGCGGCGATCTCCTCGTACTTGCGGTCCTGCAAATAGTAGAGGGTGAGCGCCATCCGGTAGTGGGGCGGCAATTTGCCCAGGTAATAGTCGAGGGTCTGGCCCAGGTCCACGCCGGCAGGGCCTGGATCGGCGGCCTGGAGTTCATCGGCGCCGGCGTCGAGGGAGATGTAGTGCTGGCGACGGTGGGGTTTCTGCAACTCCTCCAGGCAGAGCCGGTAGGCAATCTGGTAGATCCAGGTGGACAATTTGGCGTCGCCCCTAAAGGTGGACAGGTTGCGGTACACCCGCAGGAAGACCTCCTGGGCCAGGTCCTCGGCGGCGCTGTGGTCGCGCAGCATACGCAGGGCGATGGTGAAGACCATGACCTTGTGGCCCTCGGCTAGTTCGGCAAAGGCGAGTTCGTCGCCGCTCGCGCAGCGCCCGATCAGTTCCTGTTCTGCAGACACTGCCCTTCCTCCCTGTGGGACTCATGCCACACAATATGAGAGCGGCGTGCCGGGGCAAATGTTTCAAGAAGAAAAATAAACAA
>SICG01000056.1 GCA_009691525.1 Candidatus Latescibacterota bacterium
CAGGCAACTCGTTGAATAGCTTGTAATTTTGCGATCTCAAGCCTCTGGCATAGCTCTTGCGTGTGCCTGACTTGTCCGGCATCCGGCACCAATGTAAATTTCAGTACATCCATCAAATCAGGAGTATAGCGGTTGAGCAGCACCCCAACGCAGACCCGCTCCCGGGGCCGGATCGGGCGCCGGCTGGTCTTCAGTTTTGTACTGCTGGTCATGGCCCTGGTGGGCAGCACCGGCTGGGGACTATATACGCTGACCAGGCGCAGCCTTGAGCAGCAGATGGGGGCCCACCTGGTCTCGGTGGCCCGGCTGGTGGCTTCGCTGCCCAATCTCGATCTGCTCCGCCGCCTGAAGCCGGGCAGCGAGGACTTTAAATTTTACCGCAGCATGAACAGCCGGCTGCGGCGGGTGCAGGAACAGGTGGGGGCCCAGCGCATCTATGTCTTTGACCGCGAGGGCTTAAATCTGATCGACACCGAAGAAAAGACCCCCATCGGCGGACAGCACCACGACCTGCGTATCCGGGACCGGCTGGAACTGGCCAGGGTCTGGGAGGGGGAAGCCATCCATTCAGTGCTTTTCCCAGATGGGGATACCTATTACATGACTGGGTACGCGCCGGTCTACACTGGCGACCAGATCGTCGCGGCGGTGGGGGTGGACCTGGGGGTGGGCTTCATGGAGTCGATCCGGGCCTTCAAGCGCTCCCTGCTGATCTACGCCGGGGTCGGCCTCCTGCTCACCGTGGTGGTGGCCCTGGTCCTGGCCGGCACCCTGACGCGGCCCATTCAGCGTTTGGTGCTGGCGGCCAGGCTGATCGGGCAGGGAAATCTGGGGCAGGCCGTGGACACCTCAGCCAGGGACGAACTGGGTTATCTGGGGGAGACGATGGAGGAGATGCGTCGGCAGTTGCTGGCCCGCGATGCCCAGCTGCGGCAGATGCTGGCCGGGGTGGCCCACGAGATCCGCAATCCCCTGGGCGGCATCGAGATCTATGCCGGCCTGATCGCCGACGATTTGCCCGCCGAGGACCCGCGCCGGCAACACATCCGCAAGGTGATCGAGGCGGTGCGGGTGCTGGACAAAGTGATCACCGAATTTCTGGCTTTTGCCCGGCCGGCCCCTCCCAACCCTCAATGGGTCGGGGTGGGTGGGTTGGCAGAGGACGCGGCCTTCCTGATGGCCCCGGAGATGAAGGCTGCCCAGATCGAATACCGCCAGGAGATGGCGGCGGGTCTGCAGATCTATGCCGATCCCGAGCAGGTGCGGCGGGCGATTTTCAACCTGATCAAGAACAGTGTAGAGGCGATGAAAAAGGGCGGTCATTTGTGGGTCCGCGGACGGGAGAAGGGCGGCGAAGTAGTGGTGGAGGTCGAGGACACCGGGCCGGGTATCCCGCCCCAGGTGCGGGAGCGGCTCTTTGAGCCTTTCTTCACCACCAAGCAGAAAGGGTCCGGGCTGGGCCTGGCCATCACCAGGCAGACCCTTGAGGAGAACCGGGGCCGTATCGAGGTGGAGACCACCGTAGGGCAGGGCACGGTTTGTCGGGTGATCTTGCCTGGCAACACCAATGGGGCGCCACGCGCCTAGAGAGCAAAAACGATGAGCCGTATTTTGGTGGTGGACGACGACGAGATGCGCCACGCCGTGGCCGAGAAGGTGCGGCGGTTGGGCCACGAGACCAGCGTGGCGGCCAGCGGCCCGGAGGCGCTGGAGATGCTGCGGGCCCAGAGCTATGATCTGGTGATCACTGATTACCGGATGGACGGCATGAATGGCCTGGAGGTGGTCGCCGCCGTCAAGGCAGAATTCCCGGACACCGACGTGATGGTGCTGACGGCGGTGGGCACCATCGGTCTGGCCGTGGAGGCCATGCGCCAGGGGGCCATCGACTTTGTCGAGAAGAGCAACCTCACCGAGGTGCTGCCCATCAAGGTGGGTAAGGCCATCGAACACCGCCTTGCCCGCCTCGACCGGGAACGTCTGGAGGAGGAGAATCGCTACCTGCGCGAGGAGATCGGCGACCGCTATGGCGAGATCGTTGGCCGGTCTGGACGCATCCGCGAGGTGCTGGCCATGGTAGAAAAAGTGGCGGCCACCGACTCCTCGGTGCTGATCTACGGCGAAAGCGGCACGGGCAAGGAGTTGGTGGCCCGCGCCATCCACAACCAGAGCGGCCGGCACCAGGGGCCTTTTGTCAAGGTGAACTGCGGGGCCCTGCCGCGCGAACTGGTCGAAAGCGAACTCTTCGGCCATGAAAAAGGGGCTTTCACCGGGGCGGTGCGCCTGAAGCGGGGGAAATTTGAACTGGCTCAGCGCGGCACCATCTTCCTGGACGAAATCGGCGATTTACCCCTGGACGCCCAGGTCAAACTGCTGCAGGTGCTGCAGGAGAAGGAGTTCGACCGGGTGGGGGGGGAAAAGACCCTCAGCTCGGACGTGCGGGTGGTGGCCGCCACCAACCAACCCCTGCGGGAATGGGTAAAGGACGGGACTTTTCGCGACGATCTTTTTTATCGCCTGGAGGTCATTCCCATCCACCTGCCCTCCCTGCGCGAGCGCAAGGAGGATATTCGCGAACTGGTCGAACACTTCGTGCGCAAAAAATGTCGGGAAATGAACCTGCCTCTCAAGCGTCTAAGCCCCGAAGCGATGAAGGCCCTGGAGAACTACTGGTGGCCCGGCAATGTGCGCGAACTCGAAAATGTCATCGAGAGGACGATCGTACTTGCCGACGGCGAGGAGGTGGGAGCTCACGACCTGCCCCTGGGCAGCGGGGAATCACCGGCCTCCCCACCCGAGGCGGCCCCTCTGGGGAGCAGCTCGCTGAAGAGGGATCTAGAAAAACAGGAGCGCGAACGCATCGTGCGCGCCATGGAGCAGGCCAGGGGGGTGAAGACCCGGGCGGCGGAATTGCTGGGCATCAAGACCAGCGCCTTGTATTATAAATTAGACAAATACGGATTGGGGAAGACGTGAAGACCATCTGGTTCACCCTCGGGATGATCGGTCTGATTTTGGGGCTGGCTGTCGGCGAGGAAGGGCAGATCCCAGGGCTCAGGGCCGACCAGCAGCAGCTGGCCGCGGCGCTGCGAACCCTGGTGGGAGAGCGGGTGCAGGTGGTGCGACAGGCCGACCAGCTCTCGGCCCAGATCGACAGCCTCAAACTGGCGGGGGGGGATGCCGAATTGCTGCAACAGGCCCTGCGCTCCTCGCTGGCCCTGGTGCACCGCTTGGTTGAGATCGATCACAGTGTTGATTCGCTGGCCGGAACCCAGGATGAGGTGCGGGAGCGGTTGCGCGTGGCCTACGACTGGGAGATCGGCCAGCTGATCCAGCGCCTGGCTAAGGAGGGGCCAAACCGCCAGGTGGTGGGCCGCCTGATGCTCTACCAGGAGGCCCGCGAGGCCCTCGGCGAGCAACTGAACCCTGGGCGGATGCGGTACGCCGAAGAGTTGGTCATCAACCCCGAGGACGGCCCAGAGGAGATCGCCCAAAAGATCGAACTGATGGAGGACATGGCCGGCCGGCTGCACACCGACGCCAAGAGGACCGCCGCAGAGTTGGGCCGCCTGGAGGAGGAGCGCCGGCTGCGCAACCAGGTCCGGGTTTTCACCGCCCAAATCAGTCTTTTTGATGAGCACCTGCCAGACCGCCAGGTGATGCAGGAGGGGGCCACGGCCCTGGAACTAGCCCCGGGGTCCAGCATCAAAGCCGGCGATACGCGCCAGCCAGCCCCCGCCGAGGCCGGGGGGAGGCATTCGGCCTCGGGCAGCCAGCGGCTGGCCCTGGAACGTTTCAGCGCCGATGACCTGCGTCTGGAGATCTACAAGCTGAAGGCCCACCAGCGGGAGATCCGCCAGATGGAGAGCGTGCTGCACGAACGCATCCAGACCTTCCGCCTGCAGCTGGGCACCTCCCTGGAGGGCCGCGAATGAACAAGCGGTGGCTGCACCTGGTGATGCTGGGCTGTCTGGCCATTTCCACCCCCCGTTTTGCCGAGGGCATGCAGGCCGTGGTCGGCTTGGAATACGACGACAACCCCTTTGAGACCTATCCTGGGCGCCGGGGAGGGCTGGTGAGTCGTTTCTACCTGGACACCGCTGGCCAGTTGCTCGACCAGTCCTGGGGCGGGGTCCAGGTCAAACATCAGTGGGGGTTCAAACGCTTCTGGCGCGGGGAAGGGGAGATGGTTCCGCGCGGGGAGGTGATGGCCAGCGAACTCGAATTAGAAGGCCAGGCCCAGGTGTTTCCCCGTCTGCAATTGAGTGGCAGCGCCCTGGTCAAGGTCAAAAATGTCAATCGCATCTCAAGTCAGGACAGTTATTTACATGGAGGTTTGCGAGCTGAGGCCCATGCGACGCTGGGCAAGGGGTGGGCGGGTTCTCTGCGGTACCAGCGCAGCGGGGATGATCCCCGCGAGGCGGATCTGGCCAGCCTGTCATTGCAGGGACTGGGCGCGGACCTGAGTTTCAATCGGGGCCGTCGGGTCCAGGCCCGGTTGGGGGCGGCCTGGCGCTGGCTGGACTACGGGCGGCTGGCCCTGGCCCAGGGCAGCGAGGGGGCGGTGGTGTTTTCCACTCGCGACCAGCGCGACCGGGAGCGGGAATTGCGCCTGGGGCTGAATGTACACGGCAAGATGTTGGTGGATGCGGGGTATGCATTGGTGGACAACCATTCGAACAGCGTGGGCTATGGCTTCCGCGTCCATCAAATCGAGTTGCTGCTCTCCCGCCACTTGTACTATGGCGTGGATGGGCAATTTTACCTGACCACCCAGCGGCGGCGCTACAACGAAGAGATCACCCCGGAAGGGCCCAAGGTGGCCGATGAGGAATACGCCCAGACCTTGCTCTTCACCAAACTGACCCGCCAGATCAGCACCTCGTACAGCCTGGGTTTGCAGTACAGCTACTCCCGCAACGGCACTCGGCGCGAGGAGGGCTTCTTCCGCAAACACGTCTACGGCTTTTCGCTCAACATCTCGTTTTAAATCACCCGCTGCCGCACCTGCAAATCCGGCTGGCCGCGCTCTAATTCCACGGCCTTGCCATAGGCGGCCCCCAGGGCCTGCTTGAGTCTGGCACAGGCTTGCCAGGGGTCGATGGTCTGGCCGCAGGTGAACAGGTCCACTGCTGCAAAGGCGTGTTCGGGCCAGGTGTGGATGGCCAGGTGGCTTTCCTGGATGGCCAACACGCCGGTGACCCCGCAGGGGGAGAAGCGATGAAAAGTGGCGTTGAGCACGGTGGCACCGGCAGCCAGGGCGGCTTCGGTCAGGGCGCGCTCCAGGTGGCCTGCGTCATCGAGCAGGGCTGGGGAGCAGCCGTAGAAGTCCACCAGCACATGCCGGCCCAGGGCTTCCATCTCAGGCTCGGTGCAGGGTGAGCAGGGAAATCTCCGAGGGGGCGCCCACCCGGATAGGGGGGCCCCAGTACCCGGCCCCGCGGTTGACGTAGATCCAGGTCTGCTGGTGAAGGTGCAGGCCCTCGATATAGGGCTGCTGCAGGGGGATGAAGTATTTCCAGGGCAAAAACTGCCCGCCGTGGGTGTGGCCCGAGAGCTGCAGATGGTAGCCGGCCTGGGCAGCGGCGAAGATGCTGCGGGGTTGGTGGGCCAGGAGCAGGCGGAAGGCGTCGGGTGGGGGCTCCGGGCCCAGGGCGGCGGCCGGGTCGGAGGCATGATCGGGGTGGTGATCGCCGCCGTTGAAATCGGTCACTCCGGCCAGCAGGAGCCGGCCTTCCAGCAGCAGTCGATGTTCGTTGATCAGCACCGTGAATCCCAGACGCCGCGCCTCGGCCAGCCATTCCTCCACCCCCGAGTAGTACTCGTGGTTGCCGGTGATATAATAACAACCCAGGGGGGCGCGCAGGCGGACCAGTGGTTCTACCTGAGCCCTCAGATCCTCCACGCTGCCATCCACCAGGTCGCCGGTGAAGACGATCAGGTCGGCCTGCAGTTCCTCGATGGCCGCCACCATTGCCTCGACCTGGGGTTTCTTGATGGTGGGACCGGCGTGTACATCGCTGAACTGGACGATGCGCAATCCCTCCAACTCGGGGGCGAGGTCGGGGAAGTAGACCTTTACCTGATCTATTCGGGGGCGGCGGCGGGCGTGATAAAACCCGAACCCGGAAACCCCCAGAGCGAAGATCAGGGTGCCCAGGTTGGCGGCCTTGAGCACGAACTGGCGGCGCAGCGGATCGGGGGGGCTGAGGGGTTGGGCCAGGGGCAGGAGGCGTTCCAGGCCCGCCCACAGCAACCAGCCCAGGTCGCGCAGGGCCAGCAGGCTGAAGAGCAGGACAAAAAAGCCCAAGCTCAGATAGGTGAACCAGGAGAAGAGACTGGCCCAGATCCCGTCCAGATGCTGGCGCAGCGAGAAGGAGGCGAAGGGCAGGACCGCCACCAGCACTAGAACCAGCCAGGCGGCCAGATTCCAGGGCGGGGGGAGTTGGGCTGGGGGGATGAGCCGCCAGCCCGGGTATCCGTAGATCAGGGCGGCCATGCCCAGGGTGATCAGCAGGAAGCTCATAGAGGGTATTAGTCTAGGCCAAGCGGGTGCCCGGGGCAAGGGAAGAGCGGAAACCTGAGGTTTCGGCAGATTTTTGAGGCCGGCAGCAAGAGTTTTCACCCCTTTTCAGAGGGCGCGTTCCAGGCACGGAGTTTGCGCAACTTATAAAGGGAGGCGATAAAATGAAGCAGACAAAGCAGTCAGTCTGGGTTTTGGTTGGTGTGCTGATGTTGGCCGTCCCGGCCCTGGCAAAGATGCCGCGGCAGATCGAGGTGAGCGGCGAGGGACAGGTGAGTGTGAAGCCGGACGTGGCCCGCACCAGCCTGGGGGTCCGGTCGAGTGCGCCTAACGTGGCCCAGGCCATGCGCCAGAACCGCGCTGCCATGCAGCAGGTGCTGGTCACTCTGCACGAGGTGGGCATCGAGGAGCGGGACATCCGCACCACCCAGTTCTCCCTCGACTACGTACCACCCCGTCCGCTCGAAAAGGGCGGGGTGGAGGAAGGCAAGTACTGGGTGGAGAATATGGTGCTGGTAACTATCCGCGATCTGGAACGGGTGGATGCGGTGCTGGAACAGGCCACCCAGGCCGGGGCCGACCAGATTTTTGGCCTGCATTTTGCCGTGGATCAGCCCGACTCGGCCGCTGCCGAGGCCCGCAGGCTGGCCGCAGGCCAGGCCCGCACCAAGGCCGAGCAGCTGGCCCAATTACACGGGGGGCGGTTGGGGCCGGTGATCAGTATCAGCGAAATGGAGGGCCACAGCGGCGGCTCCATGATGTACACGAAGGCGGCGATGCAGGAGCAAAGTATGACAGCGCTGGCGACCTGAGTTTCAGCATCCGCCTGCAGGTAGTATACGGCATCGAGTAGCGTCATTCAGACTAAAAGGAGGAAGTGATGAAGGTGGACAAGTTGTATCTGATTGCCGGCAGCGCGCTGCTGGTGGCGCTGCTCAACGGCTGCGAGACGGGTGATACCATCATCTCGCCCGCCGATGGGGGAGACGACCGAATCTATGTCACGGGCAGCGCCACGGTCAAGGCCGATCCCGATATCGCTCAGGCCCAGTTGGGGGTGCAGACCTTTGCCGATTCGGCGAACAAGGCAGTGGCCGACAACAACACCCGCAGCGGGGCCATCCAGGCGGCCCTCACCGCCCAGGGCATCGGGGCCAAGGATATACAAACGACCGGATTCAATGTCTATCCGCAGATGGACTACCAGAAGGACCAGGCGGGCTTGATCGTGGGGTACTGGGCCACCAATATGCTGAACGTCAAGATTCGCAACCTGGCCAAGGTGGGGGATATCCTGCAGGCCGGCATCGAAGCGGGGGCCAACAATGTCTCCGGGCTCTACTTTGCCCTCGAGGACCCGGATTCGCTGCTCCAGGAGGCCAGGGTCCAGGCCGTGGCCGATGCCCGCAAACGGGCCGAGGCCCTGGTAGGGGCGGCCGGGGGCAAGCTGGGCAAGGTGCTGAGCATCCGCGAGACTTCGCCCTGGTACGGGCCGGTGATGTCCCGGGTCGACATCGCCAAGGACGCCTCCGGTGCCTCGTCGGTGCCAGTGCAGGCGGGCCAGTTGGAGGTGACCGGGCAGGTGGAGGTGGTGTTCGAGATCAAGTGACTGGTAGGCGCACCCCGCCCCACCGCTCCACCTGCGCAACGCCCCATACGTTGGGGCGTTGCGGGACCCGGATTGTTCCGGGTCCTTTTTTGTGTTTTCGCCATGGAGATCATTCGCCTTCAGGATAAGGTCCCAGGAATCTCTCTCCATCGAAGTGGATCATGTGGCTTGGAGCTTCTGCGGTCCATACTTCAGTTTCCCACGAGATGTCGCTGAGGTATTTCACCATAGCTTTCCGATCTGCAAAAGCCGTCAAATAGACGAGGCCCGCCTTGCTGTCGGCAAACAATTTTTTGAGTTCACCACGACGCTTGGCGTTTACAGGGCCGTGGCTAGTGACGGCCTCGATCAGCAATAGTCCAGTTTTTCTTTTGATAATAGACGACCACATCGGGCATTTTCCCGTGGACATCTACACGGACACCAAGGTTTTTCAGCAGTTGCTCATCAAAAATTGCCCACTTTTCGTCGGTTTCACCGACATAGATCAAGTGGCTACCAGGAGCAAAACGCGGACAGAATTGCTCGATGATCTCCTTTATCAGGGGGTTTTGTCCGCCCGGCGAGAGTTTGATCTCTTTCCCTGAAGGCAATCTCACCGGTATCAGATTTATCTCGCGTTCGCGCGCGTAGAAACCCACGGGCTTACGCCCGTGGCACGTGGAGACCTATCCCCACCCAACCCAGCATTCACCCCCGAACTCACGTTCGGGGTCCTCTGCTGATTTTGATAGCGTTTTTTGAGTGCGATCACTAAGGAGAGGTATTGCGCCAGCTTTTTATCCTATGCTTTGGCTCCATAGGATTGCAGCAGCTCAAGAGCTGACTTTTCAAGCTGATACACCGCTTTTGGGCTGTTGATTGGGCGCGTCGGGTCATCGGGATTGGCAGTCGCTATACCAGCATCGATGAACTGGTGAACGGTAAAGCGCCGCACGGTTTCGCGGGAATTGGGCGCATACTGTTTTCCGTAGTACCTCGCAAAGAGATTCATCTTGGGAAGGAAGGTATGCCCTAGTTTCGATCCCAACTGCTCCAGTTGAGCCTTGGTCGGATACTTAAGCTGTCGCAGGTCAGTGGCGTTGACCTGCGTATGACCGCTGAACTAGCGGAAGTAGGTGTCGATGAGCGTGGAGTTGAGGAAGGAAACCAGTCCCTTTGCCAGATTGAAGTCAAGACCTGTGCCACCTTGATGGTAGACATTGAGGTGATTCTCAAAGCCAATCCATTCGGACTCAAACGGAGCGGAGTCAAAGAGCGATGCCACTACCCGGTGGCGTTCCTCTTTGGTGGGAAATCGGTTCACCACCACATAGATGCCAGCGGGCATCAATAGGGCTTCAGTGTCAGCGGATCTGCAGATGGCTTTAGGCTTCTTCCAACCAACTTTAGGCCAGACAACAACACCGTTCTGAAGGTGGCCAGGGTAAATCAGCGGCACCGTGTCAGGTCTAGGCTCAAGGCGAAGCGATGTTTTAGCGCGGAAGTCAACGACCTTGCCAGTGGAAAGGGAGAGGTTCAGGTCTGGCAAATCGGCGGGGAGTTGATTGACCCAGTTAGCGGCTTGACAGTCGAGATCATCTCCCATGATACGGATGAAGCAGTCGGGATCGTCAGGGGTGATAACTTCTGACTTTTCTGCCCGGCGGAAACTGAGCCACTGATCTTCAGCTCCCAGGCTTGAAGAAATTACCACCTGTCGTGTCGTCTGCTTTTCTTTGATGGCATGCAGAATCACATTCTCCTGCAGGACATCGGCATCCTCAAATAGCAGATCGCGCTTCTCGAAGCTGTGAATTCTCCGAATGTCCATCTGGGCCAGAAAGAAGGCACGGAATGACTTGAAATAGGGACCATTAAAGAAGGTGCGCGGCGTGATGGCAACCAACTGCCCCCTGGTTCGAGCAACTTCACCGCCAGGGCCATGAAGGCAGTATAGAGATTGCTGGTTTCTATTCCCACTCTGCGCATGAGATAGCGCTCTGCAGAACTGCTGCGAGTCTTGCGGTAAGGTGGGTTGAGGATGGCAAAGTCTATCGTCTCCCTAGTAAAAGAAAATAAGCCGCCATCGATCATTTCCACGGCATCTTTGATGAAATCTCCCTGGTGGACAAGCGCCTCAAAGTCAATTCCCAGGCGCGCACATTCGGTTTGGCAGAGTTGGAGGGTGCCATTTAATGGATCGCCAAGGGCTGTGTCGATCTCCCAGGCCAGCACCGAAAGGGCTGGAGGGGGTGAGTGCCACTGGTAGAGGGTTTCGACAAAGACGGCGGTCAAACTGCCGACACCTGCGCCCGCATCGAGCAGGCGAATTTTCGGGGGGAATTCCTCAAACATCTGGCGCGGCTGGTTTTTCGAGCCACACCACACATTGGGCCACCCCGTGGCCCTCCACCGCGCCGACCCGGAAGCGGATCCCGGACCAGGTCACTTCGTCGCCCACTGCGGGGGGCCGATCCAGCAGGGCCAGCACTAGCCCGCTCACGGTGTCCACCTCCTCGTGTTCCAGCACCAGTCCCAGGTGCTGGCCCAATTCCTCCAGGCGCAGCGTGCCGGCGGCGCGCAGGGTGCCGTCGGTCCCGCGGTACACCTCCTCCTCGGCGTTGGCGTCTTGTCCCATCTGGCCCACCATCTCGGCGGCCAGATCGCCGCTGACCACCAACCCAGCCGTGCCCCCGTGTTCGTCCATCACCACCACCATCTGGGTGCGGGTCCGGTGCATGGCCTCGATGACGGTGTTCAGGCCGGCGGTTTCGGGCACAAAAGCCACTGGGCGGATGTCGGTGGGGGAGAGGTGTCGGCCCGCCATGATCATCCTCAACAGATCTTTGATGTGGACCACGCCGCGGATGTGGTCCAGGTCCTCCTCGTAGACTGGATAACGAGTGTGCCGGTCCTGGAGCAGCACCTGGCGCAGCTGCTCCAGAGTGGCATCGCTGGGCACCCCGTGCAGGTGGACCCGGGGGGTCATGACCTGGCCGGCGGTGAGATCCTCAAAGGCGAAGAGTTCGCGCATCACCTGGCCCGACTCGGCCTGCAGCTTGCCGCCCTCCTGGCTTTCGCGCACGATGTACTCGAGTTCCTCGGGGGTGTAGTAGTTGGTGGTGTTCTGGCGGCGCTTGATGCCTAGGAGGCCGAGGATGGCGTGGCCGGCGCCCTCCAGCACCAGCACCAGCGGGTAGAGCAGGACCAGGGTCCAGCGCATGGGCCGGGCGATGCCCAGCATCGCCGCCTCGGGGCGCATCAGGGCCAGGGATTTGGGCACGATCTCGCCAAAAACGATGTGGCAATAGGTTATCAGCCCCAGGGCCAAGGCAGTGGCCAGGCTGTGCGCCGTCACCCAGCGGGCAGCGCCCAGGAATTCGAGCCGGGAGGCCAGGAGCTGGGTCAGCGTGTGTTCCCCGTACATGCCCAATCCCAGGCTGGCCAGGGTGATGCCCAGCTGGGCAGTCGCCACGTAGCGCACCTGGAGGTGGGGTTCGCTCAAGACGCGGTGGGCCCAGGCTGCCAGGTGGTGGCCGGCAGCGGCGCGGCGCTCGATGATCTGGCGGGGAGCGCTGAGCAGGGCGAATTCGGCGGCCACGTACAGGCCGTTCAACCCCACCAGCAAGGCAACCACAGCCAAAGGCAGCAGGAATTCCACCTCAGGCCTCCTCGCCAGCGTCGAGGGGCGGGCGGGGCCGCACCAGCACTGTGGCGATGGTGTGCCCGTCTAGGGCCTCCACCTCCACTTCCACGCCTTCAATGTCGAGTTTCTCGCCGACCTCCAGAAAACGTCCGGCCACCGCCAGGATATGACCACTTACCGTGTCGGATTCGCTGTGCCATTCCACCCTAGTCCAGGCCGGGGCCTGGTCCAGGGGCAGCAGACCGGGCAGGCGCACCCGGCCGTCGGCCAGCGGTGCGGGCTGGGGGCCTAGTTCCTTGAATTCGTCGCCCATCTCGCCCACCAATTCGGCCAGCACGTCCTCGAGGGTGACGATGCCCTCCATGCCCCCGAATTCGTTGACCACCACCGCCTGGCGGACCCGCTCCCGGCGCAAGACAGTGAGCAGCCGGTCGGCGCTGAGGCTGGCCGGAACCCGGGGCATGGGCTGGAGCACCTCCTCGACGGTGGGAGGCTGGCCGCGCAGGACAAAAAGGCCAGCTACCTCCTTGGTCTCCACCATGCCGATGATCTGCTCGGTGGAATCCCGGTACACCGGCAGGCGGGTAAAGGGGCTTTCTGCCACCTGGCGCAACAGCTCGGCCGGAGTGGTCTGGGCATCGATGGCGAGCACTGACCGACGGGGCACCATCAACTGGCGGGCAGTGCGCCGGCTCAGGCGCAGGGCCTGGTGCAGGCGCTGCTGTTCCTCGGGTTCGAGCAGGCCCCCATCCCGGCTTTCGGCGATGAGCAGCTCCAGCTCCTCGGGGGAGTGAATGTGCTGATGCCGCGTCTGGGGCAGACCTAGCAGGCGGAGAAAGAGGTTGCCGCTGCCGTTGAGCGCGGTGATGAAGCCACTGAAGAGCCATAACGACCAGCGCATGGGCAGGTAGGTGTACAGGGCCAGGGGCGCCGGGTGCTGGAGGGCGATGGCCTTGGGCACGAGTTCGCCGAAGACCACCTGCAGGGCGGTGAGCAGGGCCAGCACTACCACCGAGGCAAGGGAGCGGGCGGTCAGTTCCTGCAGGTCTGCCCAGCGGGTGAAGAAAGGGACCAGGTCGATGGCTAGGGTGGCCTGGCCAAAAGCACCCAGGCCCAGGCTGCAGAGGGTGATGCCGATCTGGGAGGCGGCGATGTAGCGGTCGAGGCGTTGCGGGTCGTTCAATAAGGGCAGCAGGCCTCTGGCCAGGGCGTTTCCCTCCTGGGCAAGCTGGCGGATGCGGCTGCGGCGCACACCCACCACGGCGAACTCGGCCGCCACATAGAAGGTATTTAGTGCCAGGAGCGTGGCGATGACCAGCCAGACGGGAAGGGTCACGGCCGCCACTCTGGTCCTCGGCAGAGGAAGAGGGGATAGAACATCGGCTCAGGGATCAAATAGGCTCGACGCGAATGAGGGCCTGCAGGCAGTGCGCTGATCCGGGGGGCACGGTGACCTGGTCGGGCGGGGCATTGGCGGTCTCGACGCAGACCATCTGGCGGTATTCCTCGTCGCCGAAATCCTCCATGCGGGTGGCCTTGGCGGCCCAGGGGTTCCACACCACGGTGGAGCGGCTGCCCTGCTTGGCCACGCAGATGCGCCGGCCCAGGCCGGGATCTTCGATGTGACACTCGGCCGTGGTGTCCTGGTACACCCGGTCGGTTTCAGCGCTGATCTGGACCGGGCCTTCCTGGCGCAGGGGCGCACCGCCGACCTTGTCGAAGTACGGGCTCTCTTCCAGGCCGGTGATGGTGATGGCCGAGACCTGACTGACGGCAAAATAGCTGTGCAGGGCGGCGCTGAAGGTGAAGGCTTGATCACCGGGGTTGTGGACGTGTAATTCGACCTCCAGCTGGGCGCCGAAGAGGACGCGCAGGCGCAGGGAAAAAGGATGGGGCCACAGCGCCAGGGTCGCCGGGGTGGGCAGCAGCCCCAACTCTATACTGGTGCCTGTGGGTCCGGCGCTGGTGCCCAATACCTCCCAGGCCGAGGTGCGGGCGAAACCGTGTCCGGGTTTGGTCGCGTCGGTGGGATGGGCTCCGAACCAGGGCCAGCAGAGCGGAATGCCCCCCCGTATGGGCCGGCCGGGGGCGTAGAAGCTGTGTTGACTGGCCCAGAGCACAGGCTGCTGGCCGCGGGGTTGAAACTGAAGCACGTGCGCACCCTGCAGCACCAGCATGCCTTGCGCGTGCGGGTCGCTGATGTGGACCGTGGGCAGGCCACCTGGACCAGGGGCAAAGCGCAGCAGGCCCGGAAGCGCGTAACGCTGGTTGAGCTCTTCGAGGTTCAGGGTTTCCATCTCCTCCTCATCCGCGAGTGGCTAAGATAGCAGATAAAAGGGGCATTTACAACTTCTCGCCGCCTGCCCCCGTCTATCGACAAGGAGAGGGGACGGGGATATATTGAGTTAGCGGGCCGCACAAAGGAGAGTAAATGGAAGAAAAAGAGGCGTTTCTATTCGATCTGCAGGGGTTCCTGGTAGTGCGCCACGCCCTCGAAGACGGGCAGGTACAGGAACTCAACCGCGTGCTGGACGAACACCTTGCCCGGGACTGCACGCCCGACCAGACCCACCACCGTTTCGGGGGACAACTCGACTGGGGCAAAGGGTACCGCGATCTGCTCGACAACCCGCTGCTCACGCCGTACCTCGACGCCCTGCTGGGGCCGAACTTCAGGCTGGATCACCTGTATTTGGATGTGATCCGCAGCGGCAATGGGCCCATCGGCAGCTGGTTACACGGGGGCAATACCCCCTTTGATCCGGCGCAATACTACCATTACCGCAACGGCCGCATGTACAACGGCCTGACGGTGGTGGCCTATAATTTGATGGACGTGGGTCCCGAAGAGGGCGGTTTCGGGTGTGTGCCCGGCTCTCACAAAAGCAACCTGCCCTTTCCCAAGGAGTGGCGGGACATGGGAGAGGGTCTGCCGCCTTTTGTCGCCAGGGTCACCGGACCGGCCGGTTCGGCGGTGATCTTCACCGAGGCCCTCACCCACGGCACCCTGCCCTGGACCGGGAAGGGCGAGCGCCGCACCCTCTTCCTAAAGTACAGTCCCCATCCTCTCTCGTGGGCCGCCGGGTATTTCGATGCAGATGTGTACCCGGACCTCAGCGAGCGCCAGCGGGCCATACTCGAGGCCCCCAATGCGCGTTACCAAGGCAGAAAAAAGTGAGCCTTATCTGGTTGGTCCTCGTCGCGGCGCTGGTGGGGCAGGCGGTCCGGGCCGAGGATTTCGTGATTGGCCTGGTCGCCTCAGACGACCCGCAATTGAGTGCCCCGGCCCCGCGCGACAGCGAATTGACGCCCGACCAGGTGGCGGCCATGGTGCGGCGGGCCGTGGACCTGGCCGGCGGCATGAAGGCAGTGGTGCCCTTCGCCGCCAAGTTAGTGCTGATCAAACCCAACATTGCCGTGGCTCAGCCTTCGGGGTCGGGGATCGTCACCGACGCGCGGGTGGTGCGCGGGGTGGCGCTGTTGGTCCACGAGGTGGCACCCGGGGCCCGTATCCTCATCGCCGAGGGGGCAGGGGGTTGGCGGTCCCCCCAGCCCACCGACCGCCAGGGGCAACTGCTCCAGGCCGATGCGCCCCGGTGGGGCCGGCGGTGGGCGCGGGACGGTTTCGAGATCGGCGGGTACCGGCAGGTGGTCGCTGAGTTGCGCGGCCAGGGGGTGGACATCGACTGCTTCGACCTGAACTTCGACCAGGCCTACACCCTCGAGGTGCCCGGCGGCGCGATGGCTGACCCGAACTACGACATCGCCACGGCGATTATGGACGCCGACGCCTGGATCAACTGTCCAGTGACCAAGACCCACGGTTCCAAGATCACCTGCTGCATGAAGAACCAGTTCGGCATCCTGCCCGGCGCGATCTACGGCTGGAGCAAGGCCAACGGCACTGACCGCCACGCCGGCATGCCTCATCTGCCGGTGTTGATCGACGAATTCATGGTAGATCTGTGGTCGATCACCCGCATGGATTTAAATGTGGTGGATGGGATTACGGGACACGAGGCCGGGGCCTTGCAGGAGGGGGATGCGGTGCGCACCAACCTGATCCTGGCCGGCCGCGATCCAGTGGCCACTGACCTGGTGGCGGCCCGGCTGATGGGCTTCAACCCGGATGACATGGAGTTCGCCGACCTGGCTTTTCAGCGGGGCCTGGGGCCTGGCCGGTACGAAAAGGTCAAGGTGAAAGGCGGCAAGGTGGAGGATCTCAGCCGTCGTTTCAAGAAAGCCGGTTCGGCCTACCAGGGCGGCGACGACGGGGGGTGGGACGAGTGGAAGTACCAGGCCCGATACGGGATGGGGCCGCGACGGCTGATCCTGTGGGCTGCCCCGGCGGACCACCAGTTCAGCGACCAAGAACGGACCAAACTGGCGCCTTCGCCGGGCAAGCAGGGCTGGTCCGAGGTCACCTGGTTCGGCCACGACCGCCTGGATCTGACCAACAAGGTGCAGGTCAGCCGGCCCGGGGCGATCTATGCGTACACCCGTTTTGCCATGCCCCAGGCGGATTCGGTGCGCTTCTGGGCCGGTTCGGACGAAGGAGTGCAGGTCTGGATCGACAACGTGGCCGTCTACAGCCACCAGGGCGAACGCGCCCACCATCTGGGGCAGGACCGCCAGGCCGGGTACCTAACCGAGGGGGAACACCGGCTGCTGGTCCGGGTGGAGGTGGATCGCGGGGTGGGGGAGTGTTCCTTCAACATCTGCGAACCCATCGACGACGAGGATTTCGCCGGCAACACCTATCCGGGCCTGCGCTACTATGCGGACAAGAAGCCATGACCTTTGCCCGCGAGTGTTTTGACCGCGAGGGCTATTTCATCCTGCACGGAGCGCTGGATCCTGGCTGTCTGACACAGGTGCAGCGCGAATGCGAGGTGCTGGTGGAGGAGGTGGCTGCCCGGTTGGTGGCCGAGGGCCGGGTGCGGCAGACCTTTGCCGAGGCCCCCTTCACCACCCGGTTGATGCGGCTCTTCGGTGACCTGCCGGACCAGACTCCGACCACCTTCCGGGAGGAATTGCACCGGGCCGGGCTCTTCGGGCTCTTCGCCCACCCCGCGTTGCTGGCGGTGGCCGAGCAGGTACTGGGCCCCGAGATCCGCCTGTACCCCAATTACTCGGTGCGGCCCAAGTTGCCCGGGGACCCGCGCACCGAGGTGCTCTGGCACCAGGACGCCGGGTACACGCCGGGGGAAGCCCAGATCCTGCGGATGCTCAACGTCTGGACCCCGCTGGTGCCCGCGCGGGTGGCCAACGGGTGTATGCAGTTTGTGCCGGGCAGCCACCGGCAGGGGGTGGTGACCCACGAGAAAGAAACCCATTACCTCAAGATCAACGAGGCGGTGGTCGGGCCGGTGGAAGATCAGGCAGTGAACATCGAGGTCGATCCGGGGGATGTGGTGTTCTTCAGCAACCTGCTTTTCCACCGCGGCCTGCCCAACAAGGCCGACCACGTGCGCTGGAGCCTCGATTTCCGCTACCAGGACGCCACGCAGCCGACCCTGCGCCCCACGCAGGGGCACCTTTTGTGTTCTTCCGCGCACCCGGAGCAGGTGGTGCGTGACGCTCAACACTGGGCCCAACTGAAATTCCAGTAGGTGCACCGGGAGGTGCCCTATTCGTACCTCAGCGCGTCGATGGGATTGAGCAGGGCGGCCTGGCGGGCCGGGTACAGGCCGAAGCCGATGCCCACTGCGGCGGCAACACCAAAGGCCAGGGCAATGGTCCAGGGTTCGACGATGGTTTTCCAGTGGGCGTACAGGGTGATCACCTTGGTCATCGAATAACCCAGCACCACCCCGATCAGGCCGCCGATCAGGCTGACCAGCACCGCCTCGATCAGAAATTGCGACAGGATATCCTTCCGCCGGGCCCCCAGCGCGCGGCGGATGCCGATCTCGCGGGTGCGTTCCAGCACCGAGGCCAGCATGATATTCATGATGCCGATGCCCCCCACCACCAGCGAGATGCCGGCGATGCAGCCCATGACGATATTGAAGATCTGCTGGGTGCGCTGGCTCTGGCGCATCAACTCCTCGGGGATGGCGATCTTGAAGTCGTCCACCCCCCGGTGCCGGCGCTTGAGGATGTTGCGGATGATATCCGAGGCCTCCTGGAGCTCTTCGGGATCCCCCACCTTGATGGTCACCTGGGTCAACTCCGGTTGGCCGGGGTCCCACTTGAAGCGCTGCAGCACCGTGCTCAGCGGGATATAGATATCCTCGTCGGTATTGCGCACCTCCAGCACCCCACCCAACTTGCCGCCTGCTGCTCCCTTGTCCTCCAGCACGCCGATCACCGTGAACCACTGGTTCTGCATCTTGACCTGGGCGCCGAGGGGATTGTCGAAGAAGAAGAGGGCGCGTTTGGCGTCGCTGCCCAGCACGCAGACCCGGCGGGCCTGTTCCAGGTCTTCCTTGCCGAAATAAACCCCGCTGTTCAGGCGCGCGTCGAGTACTGAGAAGTACTCGGGAACGGTACCCACGGCCATGCTCTGGAAGGAGCGCCCGACGGTCTGGGCCTTGACCTTGACTTCGCGCTGGGGGGCCACGATCTGAGCCAAGGGGCAGATCTTGCTGATGGCGTCGGCGTCGGCCGTGCTCAGGCCGACCGAAAGGTTTTTCTCGGTGTTGGTTTCCGCACTTTCCCCTTCGGCCTGCTTGTTCCAGTGCTGCACGATGATATTGTGGATGCCCATCTGCCGGATCTGTTCGAGGGCCTCCTGCTTGGCCCCCTCGCCGATGGAGAGCATGGAGATGACCGCCGCTACCCCAAAGATGATGCCCAGCATGGTCAGCAGGGTGCGCAGCTTGTGGGAGGACAGGCCGCCGATGCTGAGGGCAAAGGTCTCGCGCAGGTCCATTATTTGATCTTCACCCCCTGCTCCTGGGGCTGCTGGCCAGCTTCCTGACCGCCGGGTTGCCCGGTGGCGAGGGTGGGGTCGCGCAGGGTGATCCGGTCCTCCGCACTGAGACCCTCCTCGACGATCACGTAGTTCTCGTTCTTTTTGCCCAACTTGACCTCCCTCGGCTGGGCTTTGCCCTTCTCGAGGCGGTAAACCAGCGTCTTGCCGTCCTTTTCGAACACTGCATCCAGCGGGATGTAAAGGGGGAGGCCGGCGGGGCTGGTTTCGAGGGCCGTCTCGTTCTTCACCGCTCCGGGGATTTCCGGGGCCGGTGGTGGGATGGTCTCGATGATTACGTCGCACGCAGCGGTCATGCCCGGCTTCAGTCGGGCGTCTTCCTCGTCGATGGCCAAGGTCACATCGAAGACCTTGACGTTCTTCTCGCCCTCCTTTTCGTGGCCCAGGGTGGCGATATTGGTGATGGAGCCGTGGAAGGTGAACTCGGGCAGGGCATCGAGGTTGATAACCGTCCGTTGCCCGACCTTGAGTTTGTCGACGTCGACTTCGTTGACGAAGGTCTTTACCTGCATGCGGGAAAGGTCGGGCAGGGTGATCAGTTTCTGCCCGCCCCAGGGTTCATCGCCGACGCGGATCTTCTCCATGCGCCCGGCTTTCCACACCTTTTCGTAGACGACGATGCCTGGCTTTTCCGCGTGTACATCCAGGTTGGCGAGGTCTTTCTTGGCCTGCTCCAATTCCCGCTCTTTTTGCGCGACTTCCAGCTCGGTTTTCCTCAATTCGGCGGCGTTGACCACCTTCTGGGCCTCGAATCTCTTGTACGCCTGCTCCAGGGAAAGCTCGGCCTTCCTGGCCTCTAGCTTGGAGGTTTCCTTCTGGATCGACGCCTCGAATTTCATCTTCTCGACCTGGAGCTGGGAGAGGCGCAGTTGGGCCTTCTGGTTTTCGATGTCCGACTCCTGGCGCGAGATCTCCACCCCCTGGTTGGCTTTGGTTGTTTCCAACGAAGCCTTGGAACCCTCCAACGCCTGCTCGGTTTCGGTCACCCGTTTGCCGAACTCGGTCGGGTCGAACTGGACCACCAGGTTACCCACCTCCACCTTCTCTCCTTCGGGCCAGAGCTTGGTGATCTTGAGCTGGCCGCGCACCTGGGGCGAGATGATCTGCTCGGACTTGATGGCCTCCAGTTCGCCGCCCTTGAGTTTGAGGGAGATGAGGAACTCCCCTTGGATGATCGGCATGGAAGTGAGGGCTTTGGCCTCTTCTGGGTAGAGGAAGTGGGAGCCCAGGTAAAGCGCCCCCGCCACCAGCACCAGCGCCCCAAGTACCAGGTAGCGTCCTTTCCCGTACCGGGTAACAGGTTCTGCAGGGGGGGAGGAAGGGGTGGATTGGGTCATGTCTACTCCTCGTTTTGGGCAGGGGGCTTCAGGGCGAGTACCGCGCCTTCCTCGAGGCCCGAATCGATCACTGCGGCAACCGCATTGCGTTTTCCCACTCTGACGTGCACTGGCTCCAGGCCGCGGCCTTCCCGCCGGTACACCAGGGAATGACTTCGCTCTTCGCGGAGGGCTTCAAGGGGCACGGAGAGGGCATCGGGCACCGTGTCGATGACGATCTCGATGGAGGCCGACATGCCCGGCCTGAGCCGATCGTCCTGCTCCTTGATGTCGACCACCAGCGCAAATACCTGGACATTGGGGGCGTCCATATCCGGATTGGCCATCGGCGCCACCTGGGCGACCTGGCCGTGGAAAACTGGGCCGGGGAAGGCGTCGAGGCGGATCAGGACCGGCTGGCCCGGCTGGATCCGGGTGATGTCGATCTCGCCCACCTTGGCGAGCACCTGCATGGCCTCCAGGTCGGGCAGGCTCAACAGGGTCATGTTGCCCCACACGTTGTCCCCGACCTTTACTTTTTCCATCCGACCCCCGCCGCGGTTGACCTTCTCATACACCAGGATGCCGGGGCGGGTAGCGAAAACACTCAGCCGGTCGTAGTCGCTCTTGGCCCGATCGTAGTTCTTCTGGGCCTGGGTGATGCTCAGCTGCAATTTTGCCAACTCCACCCTGTTAATCAGCTTGCGGGCCTCGAAATCTCTCTTGGCCTGCTCCAGCGCCCGCTGGGCCTGGCCTAGGCCGATCTCCGCCTCGGCTTTTTCGTAGGGGGTGCCGTAGTCGGTCTGTTTCAGTTTCAGTTGAGCCAGTTCGAGGGTGGCGTCCTGCTGGGCGATGCCAGACTCCAGTTGGCTGAGTTGCTGCTCCTGGGCTGCCTGGCCCTTTGAAAGATCGGCCTCGGACTTTTCCAGTTCGCCGGCGATATAACGCATGTTGTTTTCCAGTTCGGTCTTGTCGAACTGAAGCAACAGGTCGCCGACTGCCACCTTCTCGCCTTCCGGCCACAGGTGAACGATCTTGAGGTCGCCGCCCTCGATCCGCGGGGTGCTGATTTTCTCGCCTCGCGCCGCCTGGAGTTCCCCGCTTTCCAGCAGGGTCACCTGGAATGCCCCCTTGGTTGCTTGGCAGGTCGGCATGCCAGCCAGGTCCTCACCGGTCAGGGTTCTGAGGAAGACCAGGACCCCAGCCAGGAGCACCCCAACCCCGGCCCAGACCCTCTTGTCACGCAGGCGCCTCAAGACGCAGGACTCCGCGCTTCGTCGCTTTCGACCAGGCCGTCGCGGAAGCGGACGATGCGGTGGCTGTGGGCGGCAATGTCTTCTTCGTGGGTGACCAGTACGATGGTATTGCCCTCCTGGTGTAAGCGGGCGAAGAGTTCCATGATTTCCGCACCGGTGCGGCTGTCCAGGGCGCCGGTGGGTTCGTCGGCCAACAGGATCGAAGGTTCGTTGACCAGGGCCCGGGCAATGGCCACCCGCTGGCGTTGGCCGCCGGATAGTTCATTGGGGCGGTGATGCATACGCTCGGTGAGACCCACCGCCGCCAGGGCCCGTTCAGCCCGGGCGCGGCGCTCGGCGCCAGGGGTATTGCCGTAGACCAGGGGAAGCGCCACATTGCCCAGGGCGTCGGTGCGGGCCAGCAGGTTGAAGGTCTGGAAGACAAAACCGATTTCCTGGTTGCGGATGCGGGCCAACTCGTCGTCATCCATACGTGCCACCTGCTGGCCGTTGAGTTCGTAGGAGCCACCCGAAGGCACGTCCAGGCAGCCCAGGATATTCATCAGTGTAGACTTGCCCGAACCAGAGGGGCCCATAATGGCCACGTATTCGTTGCGAAAGATATCCAGATTCACCCCGCGCAGGGCGAGGACCTGGGTCGGGCCCATGATGTAGGTCTTGTCCAGGCTGCGCACCCGGATCAACGGGGCGGGGGTCTCACTCATGGCTCAGGGCTCGCAACTGGTCCTGGGGCAGCCAGCCGGTGGTGGTGGTGGCGGGAACACGCACTTTGACCCAGCCGGGGCGTTGCTCTTCCTGCACCAGGGCGGTGCCGGGTTCCAGGGTGGCGACCACCTGTTGGTCCGGGGCCGGAGCGGCGCGCAATTGGGTGGTTTCGAGGGAGTAGACCATCTGCGCCAGCAATGAGTTTACCGTCTGCCTGAAGGTGGCCAGGGCATCCTGGGCGTACTCATCCTGGGCGGCGATGCGCACCGTGCCCAGTTCGCTCAATATCCAGGTGACGCCAAAGGCGGGCACGGCGTCCTCGCGGGCCTGCGCTAAGGGCGTATCTCCAGGCAGCGACTGCTTGAGCGCTTTGGCCGTAAAGATTGCGGTCACCAGGGCTTCGTGCTCGGGATCGTGAGGGCCGGGCCGGCTTTCCCAGCGCACCAGCGCGGGTTCCCGATAGACCTCGATGGCATAGGCGCGGGTCAACTCCTCAAAAGAAGCGGTGATGCCCCGGTACTCGCACTGGGCGGCTTTGACCCGGGAGATGTCCAGGGCACTGTTGCGTTGGATGCGCTGGCCAGGGGAAGGCGCCAGGGTCAGAGCGGCGCAGAGAAAGAGACCCAGATCTCGGGCTGGAAGCATGGGCTCGGCGGGTCTAGGGTGGAGGTATATTCTATATGCTTAATCCAGCGCTAGGCCGATGTCAAGCTGAAGGTCAGCGGATCAGCGCTATGGAAAGCCCCTTTCAAACCGAATAGATATTGTTGTCGGTCATGCCGGTGAAATGGTCGATAACCAGCCAGATGCCGGCGCAGGTGAACTGGCCAACGATCAGCCCGAGAAAAAAGGGCCGGGCCC
Source organism: Candidatus Latescibacterota bacterium (assembly GCA_009691525.1). Taxonomy (GTDB): domain Bacteria; phylum Latescibacterota; class UBA2968; order UBA8231; family UBA8231; genus SICG01. The sequence continues at coordinate 22,836 of SICG01000056.1, forward strand.
GCGTGAAGAGGGAAGGCCCGCCGTATTTGACGATGAGCGACTTGAAGGTCCAGGCCAGAAAAACGCTGAAGGAGATGTAATTGGTTATCGACATGGTGCTGACAGCGAAGCCCAGGGGATGGAGGGGCCACCAAAGAAAGCGCTGCCGGGCCACCATCAGCAGGGCCATCACCGTGCCGCCCGAGAGGGTGGCCAGCCAGCCGGCCCAGTCTGGCCCGTCGGGATTATTGAGCTCGCCATTGATGTAGTTGAAGGGATAGACTGGCCCTCCTTCAGAGCCGAAGAACCAGCCGTTGAGGTTGATACCCCCGTACGCATAACTCATGTGCAAGACAGCCCAGATCGAGGAGGCCAGGCTCAACAAGATGGCCAGTCCCATGGCCCAGAACAGCGAACGGCGGCGTCCGGGCACCAGTTCCTCGGCGGCCCGCGGCGTTCTCAGCAGCTGCTCGACAAAGGTGCCCAAGGCCTCCTGATGGAGGGCGAGGTTCTCGGCGCTGAAGGAATAACCCAGGGCTTCCTCGTGCTGCTGCAGGGAAAAGAAACGCTCCATAAAAATCTAGTGGGCCTGGTCCTGGGGGGGCTGAGTGCGCAGGTCTGGAGGTTCGGCAGGCAGGGGACTAGGTGCAGATTGCCGACTCTGCGCCTTGGCCTTGCGTTCTTCCTGGGCGGCACTGTCTTCCAGGTCGGTGTTGTCGTCACCAAAGAGTTCGGTACCTTCGGCGGCCTCGGAGAGTTCGCCGAAATGGTCTTCCTCCCCATCGGCCTCGTGGTGATGTTTGAGCTCGACCAGCTGGTCGATATCGTCCTTGACCTGGGCGGCCAGTTCGCCGGCCAGGCCGGGGTCCTCGACGCGGTGCTCCTCGTCTTCCTCGAGGCCGATAATCAACTGCGCCAGGGTTTTGGGGTCCATGGACAAGGCGACTATTTCGGCAGTAGTATCGGACATGAAAACCGGGCTCGGGAGCTGTTAATAGGTCCCTGCCAATCACTGGCAGGAGATCCTATAAACTAGTTTAAGTTGGGGATCATCTATATTTAAGTCGCTTTTGTCAATTCGCGGAACAGACCACCTCTCGCTTCACCGCAGAAAGTGCGCTGCTTGACCTTTACCCTCGCTGAGCCCTACCTAACGCCCCGGGCTGCCGATGACCTGTTGCCCGATTTCCTCCGCCACCTGCACCAGATACCACCGGGGACAGCCCTGGAGGTGGATCTAGGGGAGGTGGTGTTCATCCCCCCCTTCGGGTTGGTCATCCTCTGCCTGATGGGGCGTTATGCCCGCACCCTCTGCCCGCAGGTGCAGTATCGACTGCCGCGCTCGCCGCAGCTGCGCCGTTACCTGGCGCGCATGCGCTTCGACGAGGCAGTGGCTGGGTTTGCCCAGCTGAGCGGCCCTCCCCTGGCTACCGACCAGGACCGGGCAATACCCGACAGCGAGGCCCTGCTGGAACTGACGCGCATCGAAGAGCGGGTCGATGTAGAGCGGGTGCTCGAACGCATTGCCGATCGGGTCGAAGTGATCCTGGCCGCCGAATTGCAGTACACCCCCGTCGAGATCAACCGCTTCAAGAATGTGGTCGCCGAACTGTGCCACAATATCCTCGACCACAGCACGACCTGGGGCTATGTGGCGGTCCAGCGCTACCAGGATCCCCGGACCCGCACCAAGTACGCGGTTATCGGGGTAGGCGATCTAGGAATAGGCATCAAGAAGAGCCTGGCCCACCGCTACGAGGTGGAGGACTGGACCCACGCCCAGGCCATCCTCAACTCCCTCAAGAAGAACTGCTCGCGCGATCCGGCCAGAGGCCTTGGCCTCTACGTCGTCGAGCAGATCTGTCGGCGTTATGACGGCAATCTGCAGATCAAATCCGGCGACACCCGGGTGTATATCCGGGGACGCCGCCATTTTGAACATCGTTCCGCTTTTTTCCCCGGCACCCTGCTGAGCATTTCCCTTTGCCAGCGCCTACCCTAGTCGGCACTGCGACGGAGGAACCCTTGTTCGGCACCCATCAACCCCCCCCGGAACCGCCCAGTCGCGAGCAGTGGGTCATGATGCTCATCGCGCTGGTGATCGCGCTGGTACTAACCCTTTCCTATTTCGGCATTAT
>SICG01000057.1 GCA_009691525.1 Candidatus Latescibacterota bacterium
GACGGCGACACTGCGGTAGTCGCCGGGACCGGGGAGCTGTCGGCCTCTTTCAGCAATCCCCTGAATGCAGAACTGCTGGACCAGACCAAGGTGGGGGTGTTCCGCAGCGGCGAGGCCGTGGGCTTGGCCGATCTGCTCTATGGAGACGAGGAACTGCACATCGTGCTGGAGGAGCCCCTGCAGGCGGGCACCTCCTATCAGGTGCGGCTGGCCGCTGCCCTGGGCGGCCCCCTAAGGACAACGGATTATTTGTGGAATTTCAGCACCGGCGTGCCCAGGTTGGTCGAGGTCAGTCCGGCGGCTGGGACCGTCGGCGTCGAAGCCGGCGCCCTCGAAGAGGCGGTGGTTATTTTTGATGGGCCACTAGATTTTTCGCAGGTGAAGGCGGCCAATTTCACCCTCCAGTGGGAGGGTCAGGTGGTGGCCTTGCGGCTGGGCGATCCAGTGGCCCGGGGCCAGGGCCAGTACGGACTGGCGCCGGCCGCAGGTTGGCAGGTTGGCAGCACATATGGGGTGGCGATCGCCGCCGAAGCCCTGGGCCCTCTGGGCGTGGGGCAGGGGGTGAGCTGGTCCTTCCAGACCCTGGCGCCCGACACCCTCGCGGTCTCGCCGGCGGCCGGTTCAACTGCTGCCCTGGGAGCGGGCGTGGTGGCCGTCTCCTTCGACAGCGGGATCGAGCCCCTGGCCGGGTCGGTTCAGGTGCTGCGAGAAGGGGTGGAGGCCGCGTTGCGGGACGAGCCGCGTTTTGATGCGGCTACCCACATCCTGAGTTTTGAACTGCAAGAAGGGTTTCGCCCGGGTTCGCGTTACGAGGTGGTGATCTCGCGCAGCGTGGCTGGTCCGCTGCGCGCCGAGGACTTTCGCTGGACCTTCAGTACCCCGGTGCCGCAGCTGGTCCAGACCCTGCCGGCCGCCGGAGACACCAGTATCGCCCCAGGCATCCAGGACCTGCAGATGCAATTCACCGAGGCCCTGGACGAAGCCGCCCTAGAGCCGGAAACCGCTGAGGTGCGGGGCAGCGGCCAAGCACTGGCCCTGACCGAGCTGCGCTACGAAGGGCAGATCCTGCACCTGGAACTGGCTCAGCCCTTGCAGGCAGGCACTTCCTATCAGGTGCGGCTGGCCGCCGTCCTGGGCGGTCCCCTCAGACGGGATCAGGGGGATTATACCTGGAATTTCAGCACCCGCATCCCCACCATCGAGCGGACCGTGCCGCCGGCGGGCGGGGCCATTCCGGCCGGTCGCCGGCGTCTGCAGGTGGTCTTCTCCAGCCCGCTCGACACCGCCCAGATCACCCCGGAGAATTTCCGCCTGAGTCGGGGCGGGCAGGAGATCTCCCTGGAGCGGAGTGAATTCCAGTACGACTTGGCCACCCGCACGCTGGGTTTCCCCTCTGTCGATTTTGTCGCCGGCAGCGCCTACCAGGCGGTGATCAGTTCCCGGGTGCGCGGTCCCCTGGGTGCGGATCAGGCCGATGTGCAGTGGTCCTTCACCACCGCGGTGGCCACCGTGGACTCCACGGTGCCGACCGAGGGCGCCGAGGGTGTCTCCACGGCACTGCCCACCCTGCAGGTGGCCTTTTCTGGGCCGGTGGCCAGCCAGGGTGCCGACTTTTTCCAGCTGCGCGCCCGTTCGCTCGACACCCCCGATGCCGCCTTTGAGGTGGTGCCCATCACCAACCCGGGCATCGATCCCAGCGGTACTCTGATCAGCTTTGCTCCCCTGAGCGGCCTGCGGCCCTTCACCGAATACGAGGTGGTGGTGGACCGCCAGGTGTTGGGCGAGTTGGTCGCAACGGACTACAGCTGGAAATTCAGCACGGCCGCCCGGCTGGTCAGCCTGGCCCAGGGCGGACGGATCAGCAATGCCTCCCAGACCGTCGAACTCTATTTCCCGCCCAATGCGCTGCAGGGTGGCAGGGGTGAAATCACCATCCAGCCCTGGGAAGCCCCGGCGGCCAAACCCGTGGTCCAGGAAACGGGCCTCAGCCAGATCGGGCCGGCTTATGAGATGGGTGCCGGCGGAGCGACCCTGCGCAAACCGGCCACCCTGAGCTGGCGCTACACTGCCGCCCAGCTGGGCAGCCACAGCGCCGCCCAACTGGGGCTCTTCCGCCGCGAAAACGGCCAGTGGCAGCGGGTGGGCGGCTTGGTGGACCCGGCCGGCAAGCAGGTGCGCACTGCGGTAGAACAACTGGGGGTCTACGCCCTCTTCGAGGATCTGCGCACCCCGGTGGGCAGCCTGGCCATCGAATCCCTCGACTGCCAGCCCCGGGCTTTTGCGCCGGCTGGCGGCAACCTGGGCAGCCAGACCGATATCTCTTTTGGCCTCACGGGACCGGCCAATGTGACCGTGCGCATCTACAATACCTCGGGCCGGCTGGAGAAGGTGATCCTGAGAGACGCCCCTATGGCCCCTGGCAGCATCGCGCTGAGCTGGAACGGCAAGGATGAGGACCACCAGGTGGTGGCCAGCGGCCTGTATATCGTGGTGGTGAGTGCGGGCAGCGTGCGCCGCCAGCAAATCGTGGCGGTGGTCAGATGAAAGGCATAAAGACCATCCTGTGCAGCGCCGCGCTGCTGGCCTGGCCCCTGGGGCTGGCGGCCCAGTCCTTCCAGAACCAGACCGAGGCCAGCGGGACCCTCAACAGCAGCCTCTACAGCACCGGTCTGGCCTGGGGCGATTATGACAACGACGGGGATCCGGATCTGTATGTGACCAACTGGGCCACGGCGGTCTCCGTGCCCAGAAACGCCCTGTACCGCAATGAGGGCAATGGCGCTTTTGCCGACGTGGCCACCGCCCTGGGGGTGGACGTGGTCAGCAACAGTTCGGCGGCGGCCTGGGGCGATTACGACAACGACGGGGATCTAGACCTGTACGTGGCCGATTTCTACGACCAGGATTATCTCTACGAGAATCAGGGCGACACCTTTGTCGAGGTGGGCCGGGCCCGGGCCGGCATCGATGTGGAGCGCCGTGGCAGCACCACCTCGGTGGCCTGGGGGGATTTCAACAACGACGGCTGGCTGGATTTTTACCTGGGCGAATATTATTACGACAACGAGCTGTACCAGAACACCGGCAGTCGCACCTTTGCCCAGGTGCTGGACCTGGGGGTGAACGACCGGCGCGACACCAAAGAGGTCTCCTGGGCCGACTACGACAACGACGGGGATCTCGACCTTTACGTGGTCAACCGCGAACAGGAGAACGCCCTGTACCGCAATGACCTGAACGCCGGCACCCCCGCCTTTGCCGCCCTGGCCACTAGCCCGGTCGCCGACAAGGGTATCGGCCAAGCGGCGGCCTGGGGCGACTACGACAACGACGGGTACCTAGACCTCTATGTGGGCAATGTGGGGGCCAATGCCCTGTACCACAACGAGGGCAGCGACACCTTTGTCGAGGTGGGCGCCCAGGCCGGGGTGCGGCAGAACAACGGGGTGGGCTGGCTCACCGCCGGGGTGGGCTGGGCCGACTACGACGGCAACGGCTACTTGGATCTGTTGTTGGCCAATGGCGCCGACCGCCAGCCGCAGCCAGTGGTGTTGCTGGCCAATCGAGGGAATGGGACTTTCGCCAATGTCTCCAATGACGCCGGTGTTTCCGGGGTGCGTGGGTACTACACCGCCCTGGGCTGGGCCGACTACGACGGCAACGGCGCCCCGGACTTCTATCTGACCAACGGGGCGACCCAGGGCAGCCGGCTCCTCCAGAACAGGGCCGAGAGCACGCCCTTCATCCGGGTGCGGCTGCGGGGCAAGACCCACCGCGAGGCCATCGGCGCCGTGGTGCGGCTGCTCGACGCAGCCACGGGCGACCTGCAGGGTTACCGCCAAGTGCTCTCCGGTCCGGGCAGCTTTGAGCTGATCTTCGGCGCCCTGGCCGGCCCGTACCAGGTGAAGGTGTCTTTCCCCGGCAGCGCCACGGCGGTGCTGAGGGATGCGGTCCGGGCCGGCGATCAGGTGGAAATCGAGGAGCCGTGAGCGTGCGCGCGATCCCATTCATAGCTCTGGTGCTGTTGCTGTTGTCCGGGCCGGCTGCGGCCACTCCCCCCAATCAGGTGGATGCCGGGGTGCGGGCCATCGCCATGGGCGGGGCTTTTGTGGCGGTGGCCAACGACGCCACGGCCGTGCGCTGGAATCCGGCGGCCATCGCTGCCCTGCAGCGCCAGGAGATTGACTTTGCCTACGCCGACCATTTTGGCCTCGGCTTAAAAGATTCCTATTTCAGCTACGTCCTGCCCATGGCCGACAACCACGCCCTGGGGCTCGACTGGTCCTATCGCGGTTTCGACGACGTGCGGGCGGGCCTGGGGCTGAAGAACGTCCAGAACCAGTTCGGCTTTGCCTACGGGTACCGCAACGGCATCCAGCGCCTGCGCCGCTGGGTGGGCAACGCGTCCATTGGGGTGAACGGCAAGTACCTTTCCCAGAGCACCGACCTGGACGGGACCTCGGCGATGAGTGCCACCGGGCTGGGCCTCGATCTGGGACTGCTGGTGCCCTTGCCGGGAAATCTGCGCTTGGGTCTAGTGGCTCAGGACCTGGGCGGCACCTCGGTTAAACACAAGGGCGGCCTGAGCGAAAAGCTCTACCAGGGTCATTACCGGTTGGGCCTGGCGTACCGCCCCCTCGAGGGGTTGATGCTGTCCTCTGAGGTGGACGACCACTTCCGTCTGGGGGCCGAGTACTGGCTGGCCGGGCAACTGGCCCTGCGCGCCGGGGTCAAGACGGAGCGCAAGTCCCCCGATACCTTCGCCGACGCCACCACTGCCAGCTTTGGGGTGGGGCTCAAGTACCGTTTTGCCGAACTCGACTACGCGTACGAGCGCCACCCCGTCCTCGGCGCCACCCATTACACCTCCCTGAGTCTGTCCTACAATCCCAGGGTAGTCAGCATCAAGGATGCGACCATCCGGCCTTCACCGGTCTTCCGTTCCCAGTACCCGCACTACCAGGAAAGCGACTTCTTCGGTGTCGTGCTGGGCAACTCGGCTCAGGAGCCGGTGCGGGCGACGGTGAGCCTCTTCCTGCCCAGGATGATGAGCACGCCCCACCAGGAAGAGGTGCTGCTGCCGCCACAGAGTTCCGAGAAATACACCTTCAAGGTCACCTTCGATCCTGACCTGTTCAACCAGCCCGAGGCGACCTACGACAATTTCGTCAACCCGGTGATCCAGGTGCGCTACTCGCGCAACGGCCAGGAACAGCTGGTCGAGAGGTCTCTAGACCGGGTGTACGTAGCTGGCAAGAACAAGTTGAGCTGGAACGAAGCGGGCATGGTGGCTGCCTTCGTCACCCCCGCCGACTTGGCGGTGGCCGGGCTGGCCCGCGGCCTGGTGCAGCGCTACGACGGCATGTTGGCCGCCAAGTTCAACCGGGGCAACATCGGCAAGGCCGCTCTGATCTTCGATGCCCTGGGAGTGTACAAGATCCGCTACCAGGCCGACCAGAAGCTGCCTTTCGCCAGCATCGCCGCCGACAAAACCATCTTCGACACCGTGCAGTACCCCAGCGAGTTGCTGGACAAGCCAGCCGGAGTGGATACCAAGATCGGCGACTGCGATGACCTGGCCGTGCTTTATGCTTCGCTGCTGGAGAACCTCAGCATCGACACCGCCTTTCTCGAGGCCAACGATCCGGGCAAGGGCCACATCTACCTGATGTTCGACAGCGGTATCCCGCCCGATCGGGCGGCCGACCAGTTCACCAGCTCGGCGGAGTACGTCGAGTGGCAGGGCCGGGTCTGGATTCCGGTGGAGACCACCATGTTCGGCTTCACTTTTGCCGACGCCTGGCGCAACGGGGTTGCCGAGTACAAGGTGCTCAAGATCCGTAAGCTGATCAACGAGCTCTACACCCAGCAGTGGATGCAGACCTACAAGGCCCCCACCCTCCCCTCGGTGCGGGTGGAGCTGCCGGCCGCCGCTGCCCTCGACAGCCTGTTGGCCAAGGATCTCGCCTTCTTCGACCAGCGCATCGACCAGATTGCCATGGGGTTGGTGACCTCTCTGGACACTCCGGAGGGGGCGTACGAAGCCGCGGTTGCCTACCTGCGCATCAACCACCTCGAAAAAGCGCTAGGCATGTTCGACCGCTCTCTGGCGCTCAAGGTGGACCACGCCGATGCGCTCAATGGCAAGGGGGTAGTGTTCACCCACCAGGGCCGCTACGACGAGGCGCTGGAACTCTACAACCGCGCCCTACAACTGTCTGACGACAACGGCATTCGTATGAATATCGCCCTCACCTATTACCTGAAGGGCGAGCGCGAGCAGGCCGATAAGCTCTTCGAACAGGTCAAGGCCCTTGACGCCAGCTACGGCGAACTCTTCGACTTTCTCGCCACGGTGGGCGACGCCCAGCAGTACTACGAAATCGGGGTGAACTACCTGCGCCAGTTGCGCCTCGACCAGGCTCTGGAACAGTTTGAGCTGGCCCTAGGGGCTGATCCCCAGTACGCCGACGCGCTCAATGCCAAGGGGGTGGTGCTCACCCGCAAGGGCCAGTACGCAGAGGCGCGCCCGCTCTTTGAGCAGGCCGCCGATCTGGTGCCTGACCAGTCCGGCTTCCGCCTCAACGTCGCCCTGGCCTACCATCTGCAGGGGGACCGGGCCAAGGCCGAGGTGATCTTCAAGCAGCTGACCACCCAGGACGAGAGCTACGCCGGCCTGCTCGACTTCCTGGCCGGCGCCGAGTCCTCCGACGAAGGGTACCACAGCGCCCTGGCCTACGTGCAACAGGATCAGTTCGACAAAGCCCTCGAATACCTGGACCAGGTGCTCCAATTGGCCCCGGAGATGGCCGACGCCCTCAATCTCAGGGGGGTGGTCTTGGCCAGGAAGGGACAGTACGAGGAGGCCTATGCCGCTTTTGCGCGCGCCGCCGAACTGGAGCCGGCCAACCCGGGCATACAGCTGAACATGGCCATCATGTGTTACGTGCAGGGCCGCCGGGAAGAGGCGGTCGAAATCTACCGGAAGGTCATCGAGCAGGACAGCCGCTACCAGGGCTTGCTGGATATCCTCGACGGACAGTAATAGTGCTTCGCGGAACCCCTGAGGGCCAAGGGCGTCCCACTAGTGGTAGAAAGATGCCCGGATGTGACGCCGGTCATGTCCCGGTCCCGGAAAAATGCTGATTATTTTGAGTATCGGGTAATTATTACCATAGAAGGAGGGTTGTAGTATGAAGAAGCTCTATTGGATTTACGCGCTGCCCCTGGCCCTGCTACTGGCCGGCCAGGTGGGTACTGCCAGTGCCGAGGAGGCCGCCCAGACTGACACCGCCAAGGCCGCCACCAAGGCGGACGAGGAGTGGCTGAACACGGTCTGGACCCAGGTCGATGAGATGGTCAAAAAGGAGGACCTCAAACTCCAGCAGACAGTCACGGTCGCAGGTGTGCGCGGCGCCGAGGCCGAGGACCAGGTCCTCGACAAGCTCTACTACAAGGGGGCCAAACGTTATCCCAGCCAGGACAAACTGAAGAAGGCCATCGAGACCCTGCAGCAGAGCATTGCCAAGAATCCCAAGGCTGATTCGGTGCCGCAGCAGAGGTTCTACATCGCCCAGTGCTACGAAAAACTCGGCCAGCTCAAGGAGGCCCGCGAGGCTTATGGCGAGATAGCCAAGGAGCACGCCAAGACCGCCTGGGGCACCAAGGCCCAGAGTCGGCTGGGCGAGCTGGCGACCAAATAGAGGCGGCAGAGATCACGAGTGCAGGCCGGGGTGCGAACCCCGGCTTTTTTTTTGTATATTAGGCAGCGCTCGGGTATCTCCCCCCGCTGAGGAGGACGGCCATGGCCGAGACGACCCCTAGTTCCCGCCGGTTTCAGCTGGCCCTTGGCCTCCTGGTGGCGGCGGTGACCTTTCTGCTCTCCTTCACCCAGGCCTACGAACGGGCCGAGTTGGTGACGTACGACTGGCGCTTCCACCTGCGCAATCTGCTCTTCGGTCTGCCGGCCATGGACCCCCACCTGGGGACCATCGATATCGACAACCGCAGCGTGGAGGTGGAGGGCCGCTACCAGGACTGGACCCGCGACAAGTACACCGATGTGGTGCGCACCCTGGACCGGTACGACGCCCGCATGGTGGGCTTCGACGTGTACTTCATCGAGCCCAGTGCCCGCTCCCTGTCCGAGCAGCAGTTGCGCTCGCTGAAGACCGTAGATTCGACGGCGGTTATGAACCTGTTGGATCAGGCCGACTACGACCAGAATTTCAGTCGCGCCATTAGCGAAGCCGGCAACGTGTACCTGGCCCAGTTTGTGGTGGTGCCCGATCCCGACGAACTCCAGGCCGGCACCGTCCAGGTCGAGGCCCGCTCCCCCGACCAAGAGAAGGCGCTGGCTGTCGTCCGCCAGCATGCCCCCCGCCTGGTGGGTGATACCGGTTCGCTGTGGCAGGGAGTGTCTTTCGAACCGCCGCTCAAGCTGCTGCGCGAGGCGGCGCGGGGCTTTGCCTACGCCCAGACGGTGCCCGATCCGGATGGGGCTCGGCGCCGCTACCCGCTGGTGTACGAGTACCAGGGCATCGTCTTCCCCTCCATCGCTTTGTTGATGATCTGCGACTATCTGCAGGTGCCCATCGAAACCGTAGAGGTGCGGCCCGGAGAACGGGTCCGCCTGCCCGGGGCCCATTTCCCGGACGGGCATGTCGAAGATATCGACGTGCCCATCGACCGGCGGGGCAACATGTATGTCAACTGGGCGGGCAAATGGGACGAGACCTTCATCCATTACTCGCACTACGGGCTGCGCCAGGCCGCGCGGCGCGAGGAACGACAACAGATTTTCGACAAGCTCAAGGAACTGGTGGTCGCCAACCCCGCCCTGCGGTCCAACCCCGGGGAGATCCCCGCCGCCCTGGCCGCCGCCGGGGCGGGTGATCAGGGCGCCGCGCGCACCGCGGTGATCACCTACCTGCAGGCAGGAAGCATCGAGCAGGCCCTGGGCCAGAACTCCCAGCTGAGCGCCGCTGAATTCTGGAAGGCCAAGAGGGTGGAGAAGCCCTCCCCGGCCCAGCTGGAACTCTTCTCCGGCATCCAGCGCACCAATCAGGTGGCCGCCTTCCTGGAAGCCCACCCCCAGGCCACCCCGGCGGAGCTGCAGGCTGCCCTGCCCCAGTGGGACGCCGAAGGATTGCGGCAGAGCACCCAGTTCGTGCACGGGCTGTTGGTCGAGGGCCAGCTGCCCGCGGCAGCTCGCCCTCTCTTCTTTTACCCTTACGTGATCTATCAGGGCCAGCCGCTGCTGCCGACGGAGCTGAAGGATAAGATTCTTTTCTACGGTCTCACGGCCGCCGGCACCACCGACTTGAGCGTCACCCCCTTTCAGGGCAGCTACCCGATGGTGGGCATCTATCCCAACGTGCTCAACACCATCCTCTCCCACAGTTTTATTCACCGTATTCCGGCCTGGCTCAACGCCCTGCTGATCGTGGGTATCGGGGTGCTGCTCTCCCTGGTGATCCCCCGCTTCAAGGTGCTGAACGGGGCCTTGCTGGTGGGCGGGTTGCTGGGTACCTACAGTGTGGTGGCCCTACTGGCCTTCACCCATGCCAATTTCTGGCTGGAGGTGCTGGGGCCGGTGTCGACGCTGATCCTCGGCTACCTGGCGATGACCATCTACGGTTTCATCCTCAAGGAAAAAGAGAAGGAATTCGTGCAGAACGCCTTCGGCCACTACCTGTCGCCGGCGGTGGTCGACGAAATCATGAAGAACCCGGGCATGATCGACCAGCTGGGCGGCGAGGAACGGGTGATGACCGCCTTCTTTTCCGACATCGCCAGTTTCTCCACCTTCTCCGAGTGCCTCACCGCCAGCGAGTTGGTGCGCTTCATCAATGAGTACCTCACCGAGATGTGCGACATCATCGAGAATTACGGCGGCACCATCGACAAGTTCGAGGGCGACGCCATCATCGCCTTCTACGGGGCACCTATCCGCTACGAGGACCACGCAGTGCGCGGTTGTATGGCCTGTATCGACCAGCAGCACGAGCTGGTGGCCCTGCGTCAGCGATGGAAGGAGGACAAGAACCTGCCCCCGCGCCTCCAGGACTTGCGCCAGCGTTGGGATCAGCAGGGCCGCCTCTTCGTCAAGGTGCGCATGGGGCTCACCTGCGGGCCGATGGTGGTGGGCAACATGGGTTCGCGGCGGCGCACCGACTACACCATGATGGGGGACGTGGTCAACCTGGCAGCCCGCTTCGAGAGCGGGCAGAAGGTCTATGGCACCAACATCATGATCAACGACCAGGTTTATGCCCAGGTCAAGGACTTGGTCGAGACCCGCCGCCTGGACCTGATCCAGGTGATGGGCAAGGAGGAGCCAGTGACTGCCTACGAGGTGCTCGACCGCAAGGGCAAGCTGACCCCCCAACAGTACGAAGTAGTTGACCTCTACGCCCGGGCAATGCAGTGCTACGACCAGTTCGATTTTGCCGAGGCCCGCAAGCTTTTCGAGCAGGCGCTGCAGATTGACCCCCAGGACGGCCCCTCCCTGCTCTACGCCGACCGCTGCGAGGAGTTTGCCCTTAACCCGCCCAAGGATCTGGTCTACCGAGCACAGAGCAAGTAGGATCGCTGGCCCCGTAGGGGAGGAGTGCTTATATTTTTTGAAACTTTTCACCCCTCTTTTAGTCCTAAACACAGTCAGATGAGAATTGTGCGCCGATCGATTTTGCTGCTGCTGGTCGCCGGCCTGGCGGCTTGCGCCGGCCATAACCAGCAACTGGCAGCCCAGGTAAAGCAATCCCAGGGCGAGGTCCGCGGCGACCTCGAAGCCCTCAAGCAGGCGGTGGAAGCCTCTTACGATCGGGAGAAGGCCATGGCCGAGCGGCTGCGCCAGGTCGAGGAGGGCGGTGCCCAATTGCGGGAGGACTTGCACCTGGTACAGAGCCAGTTAGACCTGCTGCGCCGGCAGTTGGCCGCTCCGCAGCCGGCCGGTGCGGCTGCCGCTGCGATAGAGTCGGCCAGACGCCCGGAGGTGTTCTCCCTCTACCAGACAGCCCGCGAGAGCTACCGGGTGCGCCAATACGATCGGGCGCTGGCGCAATTCACCCAGCTGCTGGAAACCGCTCCTGAAGACGAGCTGGCCGACAACGCCCAGTTCTGGATCGGCGAGTGTTATTATGGGCTGGGCAAGTACCGCCAGGCCTTGACCGCTTTCACCAAGGTGTTTGTGTACGGCAAGACCGAAAAAGCCGATGACGCCCAGCTCAAGATCGGCCGCTGCCATCTGGTCCTCGAGGAGCCTGACAAAGCGCGGGCCACCTTCCAAAAACTGCTGGACGAGTACCCGGAGAGCGAGTACGCGCCCGCTGCCCGCAGAGAACTACAAGATTTGGGTCACTGACCCAGGTCTGGTGCCACGCCCTTTTTGCCCGCCGCTGTCGAAGGGAAACACGGTGAATCTCAGAAAGATCTATGCCTGGCTGCCTATCTTGTTATTGGTCCTGGCAGCGCCGGCGCCGGCGGTCCCGGTGCTCACCAATATGGACTTGGTGGTCGGCACGGTGGAGCAGGCCGTAGACCAGGCTCTGGGTCAGCTGGAAACCCAGGCTGTGGGGCGCGACCAGCTATTGTTGGTCGTGCCTCAGGGCAAACATGCGGCCACCTGGCTGGTCGACCATCTGTTAGCCGAAGGCTTGCTAGCCCGTGGTTTCACGGTCACCCTGGATTCAGCCACCGCTCCCGTTGGGACGCCCCGGCTGAGCTACCGCATCCTCGACCTGGGGGTCACCGGGCGCTCCAGTTTGTGGAGCGGCCAGTTTCACCGCGACAGCCGGGTCAACCTGGTCCTGCAATTGAGTGGCAGCGCCAAGGGAGCGCCCCTGGACTGGCAGGGCGAGGTGGCCGGCCATCTCGCCGATCGCGTGCCCATGGACCGGCTACCCTTATTACAGGATGCGGCCTACGATTTTGCCAAGATCGAGGTGCAGCGGCAGAGCTGGGGCAAATTCGTCGAACCGGTGATCGTCTCCACCGTGTTGGGGGGACTGATCCACCTGTTTTTCTCCAACCGTTGAAAGGAAGCTGGTGCGCAGAGCGCAATGGCAGGCGGCATTGATCGCCGTCGCGGTAGTTGTGGGTTGCAGCAGCAAGCAGGCCATGACCCTCAAGGCAGATGAGACCTATTTTGCCGAAGGCAAGAAGGCTCTGGACAAGAAGCGCTATCCGGAGGCGGTGGAGAAGTTCCAAAAGCTGGTCGGCAGCTATCCGGGGTCGCCGCTGGTAGCCGATGCCCAGTACCTGTTGGCCGAGGCCTATTTCCGCAGCGCCGACTACGTCAACGCCGTTTTCGAGTACCAACGTCTGGTCGACTCCTACCCCTCCAGCCAATGGGTGGACGAAGCGCAGTACCAGATCGGCGAATCCTATTACCACCAGCGCCGCCGCCCCGAATTGGACCAGAAGGAGACCAACGACGCCCTGGTCCAATTCCGGCTCTTTATTGACGACAATCCCCAGAGCCCGCTGGTTGATCAGGCCCGCAAGCGCATCGAAGCCTGCCGCAGCCTGCTGGCGCAGAAACTCTTCCTCGGCGGCCGGCTTTATCAGCGGCAGGACCATCTGGATGCTGCCGCTGCCCTCTACCAGAAACTGCTGCAGGATTTCCCCGACACCCCCTGGTACTGGGGGACGCTGGCCGAACTGGGGGAACTGGCCTTTAAGAAGGGCAACCTGCCCGAGGCCCGAGGCCGCTGGGAGGAAGTGCTGCGCGAGACCCAGGACGAAAAGCTGAAGCTCAGGGTGCAGCAGCGGCTGACTGAGATCGGGACGCCGGCAGGGGAGTGAGGGTCTATGCAGCGGCTGGGGGTCCTCGGCGGTACCTTTGACCCCATCCACAGCGGCCATGTGCTGCTGGCCCAGTTCGCCGGCGAAAAGCTCGGGCTCGATCGGGTGCTCTTCATCCCGGCCGCCGATCCGCCCCACAAGGGAAAGTGCGCCGCTTCGGCGGAAGACCGCTGGGCTATGGTCGAACTGGCCATCGAAGGGTTTCCCTCCTTCGCCGCCTCCCGTCTCGAGCTGGAACGGCCCGGGAAGTCCTACACGGTCGACACCCTCAGGAATCTGCACCAGACCCATCCCGAAACCCAGCTCTACCTGATCATCGGTGCCGACAACGTGGCGCCCTTCTCCACTTGGCACAATCCCCAGGGCATCCTCGATTTGTGTACGGTGGTGGCCGGCACCCGGCTGAGCCCCCGCGAGGAGGCAGATCCCGAACTGGGGAAATCTCTGGTACATATCGAGACCCCGGTGGTGCAGTTCTCCTCCACCCAGGTCCGCCAGCGGCTGAATCAGGGGTTGCCCATTCGTTACCTAGTCCCCGAAAAGGTCGAGGAGTACATCCGCCGGCAGGGGTTGTACCAGACGCGATGAGTTTCCTCGCCCACCTGGGGCGTAGCCGCACCGAATGACCCTACCATCCGCCGCCCGTCCCTTGACGGAGGAGGTGGCAGCGGCTATTTTATTTACCCGCTGCACCCATAGCTCAATTGGATAGAGCATCTGACTACGGATCAGAAGGTTGGGGGTTCGAGTCCCTCTGGGTGCACCACAAAAACAAGGGCTTACGGCGTTTCTGCTGTGAGCCCTTTTTGTTTTGTGCAGTATTTGTGCAATTTTCTGCGCAGAAACTCCACCAACCAAAACACTCTGATAGTTTCACAATTGCCTTCTGCAGTTCCTCGTTGAATAGACCAACGGCGATAGCTTCACAATCACCTTCTGTAATTTTCCCTCCAACGACCACCTTACTGTAGATACCAACGCCTGGGTGCTGATGGTTGATACCCCGGAAAAACTTCCGCCGCGTGCGCTCAAAGTCATGGAGGATAAGGGCGACAAAACGCCGGCATAGATTCGTCTCACTCTCGCCGCCTGATCCCCAGCACCCCCATGCGCGAGTGCCGTTTCTCCGGGGGCGCTCCCAGTAGCCGGGCCGCACCCCACTCGCCCTCTCAGCCTACAATCAATTCAGGGTGCTTCTCCCGCAGCCATTTTTCCACTTGGCCTTTGAGACCCTGCGCCAATTCGAGCACCTGCTCTACTTCGTGTTCCGACACGGCCCCGGCGCGTTCGTAGGTTCCGAAATTCCGCTTTCTCCGGAAACGGTCAAACAAATCGACCACATCTTTTTCTGCCCCTATGGTGAAAGCAAGGGACTGGATGATGCGGAAATGATGCTGTTCCCGCGCGGACCTGTACCCCTCTGCAGCCAGCGCGGCGGTGGCTGCCTGTAACGCCGCATTGTAGGCGATGTTGAACCGCCAGTCCTCGCTGAGTGCGGGCACCTGGCAATCAGCCAGGTCTCTGGCTACTGCGGCCAGCAGATCGGTGATCTCTCGGGCGCTGGGCCGGTGTTCGATGAGCCAGCCGTTCTTAAGCCAGTCGTCCAAGTTCATTTTCATCTCCGACCAGGAAAATCTTCTTCTCTTTGGCCACCCTGCTCAGAAAAGGATGCCCGGAAATCAGCTTGCCCTTAAATTCCGCTGCTGTATAAACCGCCGGATTGACCTCGCGGCTCAACTGCTCCTCAACAGAGCGCAATGCTTTGCTCACCTCGGCAAAGCTGGCCGCGCCGATGACCATGAGGTCAACATCGCTGTCTGCTTGTTCCTGGCCGCTGGCCAAAGAACCATAGATGAAGGCCGCCATTATCTTATCCGACAGACCCTCCAGAGCCTCGCGCAGCAACTCGCCCACTCCAGCTGTTTTAAGAACCAGACTCTTGAGTTCCACAAAAATCGGGCACTGGGGATTGGCCTGGTAATAGACTTCCTTTCCCTTCTGTTGCCGCAGGATGATCCCCGCCCCGGCAAGGCGTTTGAGTTCTCGCTGCACTGCTCCTTGTCCAGTGCCCACCCATCGCGCAATCTGGCGCAGGTAAAAAGACTCCTGGGCCTGACCATAGAGCAAAGCCAACACTGCCCGGCGGGTAGCGCCAAATAAAGCGGAGGAAATGGGGTTGTTGAGGTTCGTATCCATATTGAGTGTAATTGTACTCGATTTGAGTGCAATTGCCAAACACTACCCTCGCCTCTTGATCCTCAAGACCCGCATGCGCGAGCGCAGTTTCTCCGGGGCCACCCCCAAGAGCCGTGCTGCGCCCCGCTCGCCGTAGATCACCCAACCCGCGACCTCCAGGGCCTTCTCGATGTACGCCCGCTCGTATTCCTCGAGGGGCACGAAGCCCGTCGCCCCCACCTCCTCGCCCTGGATCACGCTCAGCGGCAGGTCCTCCACCTCGATGAAGCCGCCTTTGCACAGGAGCACCGCCCGCTGCGCCAGGTGCTCCAACTCGCGCACATTGCCCGGCCAGGTGTAGCGCTGCAACAAGGCCAGGGCTTCGGGGCGCAAAACAGGTGGGGTGCGGTTGAGGTGCTGGGCAAAACGACGGACAAAATGTTGGACCAGCAGCGGCAGGTCCTCGCGGCGCTCGCGCAGGGGCGGCAGGTGGAGGGTGAAGCCGTTGAGGCGATAGAACAGGTCCATGCGGAAGAGCCCCTGGGCCACCGCCCGCTGCAGGTCGCGATTGGTGGCGGCGACGATACGCGCCTCGGCCCGGATGCGCTCGCGCCCACCCACCCGCCGGAAAACCCCCCTCTTGCAACACCTCCAGCAGCGCCGCCTGGGATTCGAGGGGCAGATCGCCGATCTCGTCCAGAAAGAGGGTGCCTCCCTGGGCCACCTCGAAGCAGCCCAACTTACGGGCCACGGCCCCGGTAAAGGCCCCCCGCTCGTGCCCGAACAATTCGCTTTCGACCAGGCCGGCCGGAATGGCGCCACAGTTCACCTGGATGAAAGGCCCAGCCCGCCGGCTCAAGGCATGGATGGCCCGCGCCGCCAGGCCCTTGCCGGTGCCGGTCTCACCGGCAATCAGCACCCGCACCTGCCAGCCGGCCAGGGTCTGCATCTGCTCCAGGACGCTGCGCATGGCCAGTCCCTGGCCGATAAACTGCTCAACCCCGGCCCCCTGGCTCAGGGCGCCGGCCAGGGCCTGGATACGGTCGGTCTGCAGGTCGGGGGTCATCGTCAGGGCCAGGCGCGCCGGCACTGAACACAGCCCCTCGGCGACACTCAGGTTGTCGAAATGCGCCCCGTCGAAGCGGCTGACGCCCCCGTCGGCCGTGGCGATCCAGACAAAGCCCTGGCTGTCTTGATACACGTCCTCCACCCGCATCCCAGCCAGCCCGTCGAAGACGGTGTAGTGGGACCACAGCCCGTGGGTGAGCGAAAGCGGCGGTGGTGTTTCTCCCGGCGTCGATGTCACCGCCAAACCCTTACCTCCTTGCCGGTTGCCTGGCCCCGGACGATCTTAGCCACCACCCATGGCCACTGAGAGCCCCCCCGCAAACCCCGGCCTCTGCGCCCACTGCCAGCACCTGCGCCGCGTCCACTCCGAGCGCGGCTCAACGTTTTATATGTGCCGCCGCGCCGCGACCGATCCGCGCTTCCCCAAGTATCCCCCGCTGCCCGTGCTCACCTGCCCCGGCTACGAACCCGCCGCCCCTACTTCTTCCCCTTGATCCGCGCCGCCATCTCCTTGAAACGCCGGGCGCACTCGGCCCGCGCTTCACCCAATCCCTTGGGCGTAGGCGCACTGCTGCGCACATAGTTGATCACCACCATCTCCCCCTCGATGTACTCGGCGCACAGGTGGGCCACCTCGGAGGCGATCTCGTGCGGGATGGTCGTCACCCCGTTGCAGTCCCCGTGTAACAGATCACCTGGATAAATAGTGATGCCGCCCACATGCACTGGCACCTTCGAATCGAGGGTATGGGCATAGCCGTGGGAGCAGATGGTGCCGTCGCTGAAAGCCGGGAATTTGAAGGCCCGCACCTGGTCCAGATCGCGGGCCGCCCCGCTGGTAATCAGGCCCACCGCCCCAAAGCCCTTGTAGGTGGAGCACATCACCTCGCCGAAAGTGGCCGAAACCGTTGGACTATCTAAATCCTGAAAGACCACCACCGGCGGCCCAGGCAATTCGCCGAACTCCTCCACCTGCCGGTCGAGGCTGGTGTACACGTCGCCCGAGCGGGCCGGGGCCGCCGAGCGGAAGGTGGCGGTGGAGGCGTATCCCACCATGGGCGGCAACTCCGGAAAACAGGCGCGGATGCGGGCGTCCATGTACCCGGCGTCATGTGGCCGCACCTCGAACAACTCGATCACATTGCAGATGGTCGGGGTGTCGTATTTGCGCAGCAGATCCAGATCCGCCTGCGAAAGGCCTGGCATAATTTCTCTCCTTGTCGAAATGGGTTGCTCCAAGGTAGGGTCACCCCATAGCGCTGTCAAAGCACCCTTGCCTGCAGCCCAATCACTCCCTAGACTCAGCGCACCACCTAGCCATACACACAGGAGTCGCAGCCCATGCACACCTTTCCCCTCATCTCCGTCTCCGGCACTGCCTACGAGATGGGCTACCAGCACGGCCAGCAGGCCGGCGATCTGATACGAAAATATCTCGGATGGATCGGGAAGAGCACCGGCCGGGGCCGCGCCGAGTTGGGCCGCAATGCCCGCGCCTTTGAGCCCTTCATCCAGCGCCTCAACCCCGCCTATCTGGAAGAAGTGCGCGGCCTAGCCGCCGGCGCCGAACTTTCCTACGAGGAGGCCCTGCTCTGCCAGGTGCGCGGCGAGGCAGTTAATGCCCGGCCAGAAGGCTGCACCGCCTTCGCCCTCACCGGCGCGGCCACCGCCACCGGCCAACCCATCGCCGGACAAAACCAGGACCTGCCCCCCGAATTCTCCGACCTCGGGATCGTGCTGCACCTCAAACCCAGCGACGGCCGGCCCCGGGCCATCACCTTCACCTTTGCCGGCCAGCTCGGGTACATGGGCATGAACCAGCACGGAGTGGCCCACTTTGCCAACGCCCTGTACAACGCCCCCTGGCGCCCTGGCGTGCCCCACTACCCGCTCAAACGCACCCTGCTGGAGAAGAAGACTGTGGCCGAGTGCCTGCGCATGGTCGAGGAGCATCGCACCTGCTCGGCGGGCAATATGGTCTTCTGCGACGGGCAGGGCGCGGTGGCCGACGTAGAGATCCGCCCCGAAGCCGTGGCCCTGTACCCCGACGAGCACCCCGACTGCCGGCTGCACACCAACCACTACCTCACTCCGCAGTTCACCCCATACGAAGACGCCACCCTGCCCGACTCCTGCCCGCGCCTCGACCGCCTGCGCGAACTGGTGAAGCAGCATTGGGGCCAGATCGACGTGGAGGTGATGAAGGAGATCATGGCCGACCACCAGGGCGACCCGGGCGGCATCTGCCGGCACGGGGCCAAGGGCTCTTATTCCATCACCGGGTACCTCGCCGAACCGGCCAAGGGGCTCTTCCACGTGCGCCGGGGGCACGGCTGCACCGGGACCTGGACCAGCTACGAGGTTTGATGCGGCCCCGCATCCTGCTGGTCAATCCGCCCATCTGCGATTTCACCGCCTACGACTACTGGCTCAAACCCTATGGCCTGCTGCGGGTGGCCGGGCAACTGCGCGGCCAAGCCGAACTCCAACTCTTCGACTTTCTCGACCGCCTGCACCCGAGGATGCCCCCCGGCCTGAAACGCGACCCCTGGGGCCGGGGCGCCTTTCCCGCTGAGGTCCTGCCCAAACCCGCAGCCCTGGCCCCCATCCGCCGGCGCTACCACCGCTTCGGTCTGCCGCGCCATCTGCTGGGCGAATTCCTCCGCACCCAGGCACCCTTCGACGCAGTGCTGGTGCAGACCACCATGACCTACTGGTACCCGGGGGTGCGCGAGGTGATTGAGGAGGTGCGCGCCGCCTCGCCCCAGAGCGCCGTGGTGCTGGGCGGGGTCTACGCCACGCTTTGTACCGCACACGCGCGTACCCTGGGCGCTGACCTAGTGGTGGCGGGACAGGATCTGGGACCGCTGTGGGATTTGCTGGGAGTACAGGGCGAGGCGGAAGCTCTGCCCTTCTGGGAGGGCTACAAAAGGCTGGAGACTGGGGTACTCAAACTCACGGAGGGCTGTCCCTTCCGCTGCACCTATTGCTCGGTGCCGCAGCTCTATCCAAAGTTTTCGGGGAATGTGGAGCGGACGCTGGCGGAGATCGATTTACTGCATCAACGCGGGGTGCGGAGGCTGGCCTTCTACGACGATGCCCTGCTCTTCCGGGAGGAAGAACTGCTGCTGCCCTTATTGGAGGAAGTGATCCGGCGCGGGTACGAACTGGAGTTGCACACCCCCAATGCCCTCAACGCGCGTTTCATCACCCCCCCGGTAGCGCAACTGATGGTGCGGGCCGGCTTCCAGAGCTTTTACCTGGGCTTCGAGAGCAGCGCCTACACCTGGCAGAAGAAGACCGGCGGCAAGGTGTACTCGGCGGAACTGGTGGCCGCAGTGGCGACCTTGGAAGCGGCCGGGGCCGACCGCCGGATGATCACCGCCTACCTCATCGCCGGGCACCCGCGCGGAGAACAGCAGGAAGTGGAAGCCTCGATGCACTTTGCCCACTCGCTGGGTATCCGGCTGATGCTCTCCGAATTCTCCCCTATTCCAAACACTCCCGACGGGGAAGCCTGCCGGGGATTGGTGGACCTGGACGAACCCTTGTGGCACAACAAGACTGCTTTTGCCGAACACTCCCTGGGCAGCGTCGAACTCAACCGCCTCAAGGCCCTGTGCCACCACCTCAACCGCGCCCTAAACTAGACATGCGGAGGGGAGATGACCCTGGAGACTTTTCTCGGGGAGTGGTCGAGAAGGGAAGTCTGCGTGGAAGGGTGGTGGGGTAGCGGAGCCAGAGCGAGCGAGGGGGAAGGACGCGCCTTGAGAAAAGTCGGAATGGGTCTCTCCCCGACGCAGATGAGTACTAGGACAGGCCCACTTCTTCTTCGGTGGCTTTCTCGCCGGTGCAGCGACCCATTGCCACCCAGGCCAGCACTGCCACCAGGGCCAAACCCGCGGCGATGCCCGCCCCCCACAACACCCGGTTGAGATTGCGATTGCGCCGGTGGCGCGCCCAGGGAACCTCGGCCAGTGCCCCCGAAATCCGGCTGGTGCCGTTGTCCTGAATCTTCTTGATCAACTCCATGACCTGCATTGCGCCGATCTCCTCTGTGCGAACGGTGATTAACGAGCGGCCCAGACCATGCCGCGCTTTTGGATTTCTTTGGCCTCCGCCACCTCAAAATCCCTGGCCGCGTGCCCCAGCGAGGAATAGAACACCCGGCCCGACCCCCAACTCCGCTTCCACACCACTGGCATCACCGTACCGTTCACCCAGGGAGAACTCTGCCGGTCCCTGAAAGTGGTGGTGGCCAGCACCTGGTTGCCCGGATCGGTGTGCATGTAGTACTGCTCCGAATGCATTTTGAAGTTCGGGATACCCTTAGTGACGGGGTCCTGGTGGTCGGTGATGTCTACTTGGTAATCGACGATGCCGTCGGGATGGGCCACCCACTGGCCGCCCACCATAAACTGGTACTCGGTGTTGTTGCGAAAGGAATCACCCATGCCACCGTGAAAGCCGGCGAGGCCCACGCCGCTCTTGACGGCGGCCAGCAGTCCCTGCTCCTGCTCGCGCTCGATGGTGCCCATGGTCCACACCGGCACCACCAAGCTCAACTCCTGCATCAGCTCCTGGTTTTTGTAGCTGTCGAGGGTATCGGAGATCTGCACCGCAAACCCGGCGGCCTCTAGGAGAGGGGCAAAGACCTCGACACACTGCTTGGGCTCGTGGCCCAGCCAGCCGCCCCAGACCATCAATGCCTTTTTCATCGCCCTCCTCCTAGCCCCTTCCCCGGCCAAGGCCTTGGCCGGCCAAATACTGATAGCTCTGCTCCACCGCGACCATCATGTCGGTGGCACAGCGGTCCAATTCGACGATCAGCCATTCGGTGTGAGTGCCGGCAGCCTTCATGATCGCGGGAAAATCTACCTTGCCCTGACCCACCGCCACCATCGGCGACTCAGGTTTGTCGCAGGGACCGTCCTTGATGTGCAGCAGGGGCGCCCGCGAGCCCACTTTTTTGACCGCTGCGGCCGGGTCATACCCGCCGGTCTGCGCCCAGTAGGTGTCCACCTGGATGCCGATTTGGGGGTCCAGGTACTCGAGCAGCAGGTCGAGGCCGTTGCGGTCACCCACCGGCTTGAACTCCCACCAGTGGTTGTGCAGATGTAATTCCAGACCGTGCCGCTGGGCCACAGCTTGGGCCTGATTCCAGGTATCACACAGCGCGCGCACCGTCTGGGCCGAGGCAAAGGCATCGCGAGGGGTGCTGACCACCACCCGGTGGACGCCCAGGCCTTGAGCCAGTTCCACCGTGGGTTTTTCCTGGTCGCCCAGGGGCAGGGCCGCATGTACGCTGGGCACCTTGAGCCCCAGGTCGGCGAAAAGGCGGGCCGCTTCCTGGGTGGTGACACCCTGAAAGCCGCCGGTTTCCACCCCGGCGTAACCGATCTGGGCGATGCCCTTGACGGTGCCGGCGAAATCCCCGGGCAACAAGTCTCGGACCGTATATAATTGCACTGCGATGGGGGGTGCCATAAGCTCCTCTTTTCTGTTGGATTTCGCCTGCCAGGTTAAAGTATCCAGAATCTCTTCCAGCCTGTCAAACAAACTGGCCATGGACAAGAAATTTTTATTATATTGGTCCGCCTATGGCCCCCAAACTCTCGCTCATCCTATTGCTGGGACTGCTCTCCTGGCCGGCGGTGCCAGCCACCGGGCAAAGTCCCGAGTTGCAGTTACTTTGCCCGGTGGACGGGCTCATCCTCACCCCGCACTGCGACGCTTCGCCAGACCCCGGCGTGCAGGCGGGGCTGGTGGGCTTGGCCCCCGCTGGCTACGAGGTGCGCGTCAACGGCCAGCAGGTCACACCCATCACCGGCGACCTGCCCGCCTCAACGGCGACGGCGAGATGAACTGGGCGGACCTGGCGGATTTCAAGCAGAGCTTCGGCAAGGCGAAGCGCACCACCGTGAAACGGCCGGAGCGATGAACACCATCCTCCGGGCTTGATCTGGCTGTGGCCTGAACTAGCACCTCGACTTGACAGGCCCCGCCGCGGTGGCTATTTCATGCCGCACTCTTACCTGAAAGGATCTCCCATGCTCAAGAACCCCGACACCTCCCTCTCCCCCCAGTTACTGGAAGGCCTGAAGTTGGTCAGCACCCCCACCGCCACCGCCCACCTGATGGGCCGCGGCTTCAACCATACCTACCTGATCGGCATCCCGCCCCAGGCCCTGGCCGAGGGCCAGGTGATGGTGGGCCGGGCCCGCACCCTGCGTTTCCTACCCCTGCGCGAGGATCTGGTCAAGGCCCAATACGCCTCAGTGGGCGACCGTCCCCACCGCGACGCCATCGAGTCCATCGCACCGGGCGAGATTCTGGTCATCGACGCCTGCGGCAGCTTCGAGGCCGGGGTGGTGGGCGACATGTTCACCCGCCGGGTCAAGGAGCGGGGCGGCACCGGCATCGTCATCGACGGCTCAGTGCGCGACCTGAGCACCATCCGCAGTGTGGGCCTGCCCCTTTTCTGCAAGGGCATACACGGGGCCGGCATCAACCGCGCCCTGATGTCGGCCGACTATCAGGTGCCCGTCCGCCTGGGCAACACCGCGGTGCTGCCAGGCGATGTCCTGCTGGGCGACCAGGACGGGGTGGTGGTCATCCCGCCTTCCGAGGTCGAGGCCCTGGTGACCTTTGGCATCGAACACGAGGTGCAGGAACGCTTCACCCGCATGAAGCTGGCCCAAGGTTATGCCCTGGAGCAGGCCTATCCGCCCGATGCCCAGCTGCGCCCCGAGTACCTCAAGTGGCGCCAGACCCAGCCCGAGTACCAGCAGTTCCCCTTTGCCTTTGCCGCACCCTGACAAGTGTTTCAAAGAGCGGGCAGTCCCTGCCCCCCCAAATACACCCGCACCAGCGCGGCAATCTCCGACTGCCCCGCCCTTTCCGCCTGGGCCAGCGGCTGAGTCCAGGGCGAGCCCGCCGGCGCGAGCGCATCGGCCCCGCGCGCCAACAAAAAACGCACCATCTCCACCTGCCCTTTGCGCGCGGCGGCGGCCAGTGGTGTGCCGCCGTGTTCCAACTCGAGGGCGTCGAGGTCAGCCCCCAACTCCAAATAGGTGCGCGCTGCCTGCACGTCGCCCGTTTCGGCAGCGCGGTGCAGAAAGGTGCGGCCGATCCAGTTGGCGCGGTTGATGTCCAGGCCGCCTTCGACGAGGGCGCGGACGATGCTCGGATCAGTGGGGTGGTGGCCGCTCCAGATATCGGTGAGGCAGAGGCGCTCGATCAGGTCGGGGCGCTGGTCCATCACCAGGCGCCACAGGCCGGCATCGTCGCGTCTCATTAGATCGTCCAGGAACTGCCCGTCGCGCAGCGCCGGCCCGTCTTCGGTTATGGCCTGGGCCAGTTCTGCATTGCTGAGCGCGTACGGGGGCAAAAAAGCGCCGTACTGGCGCAGCAGGTCCTGCATCGGCGCACAGGTATCCGCATGTTTATCTTTGACGATGGTCAGGCAGCAACCCGAGGAGTCCGAGTAGGCATTAGGGTCAGCGCTGCGTTCGAGCAGGAGTTTGGCCACCTCCAGGTGGTTGCCGGCGCTGGCGGCAAAGAGGGCACCGCCCCGGTCGCACAGGGCCTCGGGCTGGTTGGGCTCGGCACCCAGGTCGAGCAACTTCTGGACGATCTCCAGGTGGCCTGCGCCTGCTGCGTAGGAAAGCGGACTGCGCCCGCCCGCGTCGAGGTGGCGGGCCTGGGCTGGGTCGGCCTGTAATATTTCCCTCACCCGCGCCAGGTCGCCGGCGGCACCGGCGATGCTCAGCGCGTAGTCAACGCCGCATGCCAGCAAGTGGCGGACGACGACCCCGCGATCACCCTGTGCCCCAGCAGGCAAGGGGCGGCGGTACCAGTAGTCGCCGTTGAGAGCGACCAGGAGCGGCGTCTGGCCGTCGGCGCGGCGCACTTCGAGCGCGGCGCCCTGGGCGATGAAATAGTCGATCAGTTCGAGCTGGCGGCTGAGTGCGGCCCAATGCAGGGGGCCGTTGCCGAGGGCATCGGCAGCGCTGATGAGGGCGGGGTTTGCGTCGAGTATCTCCT
Source organism: Candidatus Latescibacterota bacterium (assembly GCA_009691525.1). Classification (GTDB taxonomy): domain Bacteria; phylum Latescibacterota; class UBA2968; order UBA8231; family UBA8231; genus SICG01. Next base: position 24,097 of record SICG01000057.1, read on the forward strand.
CGACCCGTGCCCGCGCACCCTCTTTGATCGCCTCGGCCAGGGGGGCGAAGGCAGCGCGGTAGTTGAACCGCTCGGCCATCGCCGCCGCCAGCAGCCGGTGAAGCTCCCGGTAGCCGCGCTCCTCGGCGATGCGCAGCAACTTGTCCCACGAGTTGTAGGTGAAGCGCGACTGGCCGGGGTCAGCGCCGGTCTCTAACAAAATCTGCACCACCTCGGTGTGACCCTGGCGCACGGCCATGTGCATGGGGAACTGGTACCAGTGCTGGGCGTTGGCCAGCCTGGGGTCGCGGTTGAGCAGGGCGCGCACCCGCGCCAGATCGCCGGCAGCGCAGGCGCAGAAGAGAGCCCAGGCGTCGTGGCCGTTGACCCGCTCGATGCCGTACTGGTACTGATCGGTCCGCATCGACTCGGGTTGCAGCAGCTTGGCGATGCGCTCGGAAAAACGCCCGTCACGCGAGGGCGCGTTGTTTCTCAGCTCTCTTTTGGTCATGGTCAACAGATCCTTTTTTCTGGCTCTACTAGCTTTTCTACGGGTGATTTTGGCGATTTTGAGGGGTCTGGGATGAAGGAGGTGAGGACCTTGAGCATGAGGTATCGCTGATCTTTGATGCCGTAGGCTCGGCGCTGGATAGCGCGGATCTTGTTGTTGAGGCCCTCCAT
>SICG01000058.1 GCA_009691525.1 Candidatus Latescibacterota bacterium
CTCCACGAAGCGCGAGTAGTGATCGAAGACTGGCGATGCCAATACAACACCGAAAGACCCCATAGCCGACTGGGTTACCTCAGCCCAGAGGCCTTCATCAACACCCACCTACTCACATCCTGAGTGGGCCAATTTCCGGGGGCCGGTCAATGAAATTCTCCTTCTTCCCCCTCGCGGCGCTGCTGGCAGCCGGCCTGGGCTTCACTGCCCGGCCGGCGGACGCCCTGGACACCTTGCGAGTGGGAGTCAATGGCAATGTCTCTTGGACCGGCAAACCTTTCGGGACCCAGATCATTCCCCTGGCCCCCGAGTACAAGGTGGGCAAGGACTTCACCCAGGTGGGCAATGCCCCCGGCAATCTCATCGCCCTGCAGGCGCTGGAGGGCATCGCTCCGGCGGTGCTGCTCAAGGCCGTGGTGGAAACTCTCCCGGAACAGCTAGCCGCCCAGCAGGAACTGACCAAACAACTCCTGTTGAAGGCGCTCTCCCAACTCAGCGAAGTGGTGTCGATAGACACCCTCTCCGAGGGCCGGCTGGTCAGGGTGCAGGTCCAGTTTCAGGCCGGTACCAGCCTGAGCCAGGCCACCCAACTGGTCCTCCAGGCCGTGGAGCCCTTGCGGCCGGTCGTGGTGGGCAGTGCAGGAACAGGGCTTGGGGGGGAGACCCAGAGCGCCCTCGACTGCAGCGAGGAAAAGCAGGAGTTCGCCTCCACGGCCACGGTGCTAGAAGGCTGGGGGGCCTGCGAGAGCGGATTGAGCGGGACCAGGGGTTTCGTAAATGACTGCTACCGGACTGTCTGTAAAAACCGGGCCACGGGCGAGGTGTCCTCCACCCCGGGCCGCCAGACGGGCAAGAGGGTGGCGTTGACCCAGGACGACCGCCTGCCCACTGGCACCACCCTGGCGGTGCTGCCGGTGGCCCTCGGCCCGGAGCACGTGGCCAAGGGCGAGAACGTGGCCCAAAGAGCGCTGACCTGGGACGGCAGGATCACGGCGCCAGCCATCAAGGATGTGGCCAAGGACGAACTGGAACTCTCGCTGCTGGAATTGATCCAGCCAGGGGGGGAGGCAGATGCCTTCGCGCGCAAGGGGACTAGAGGTGCCCTGGGGTCTTTTCTGGTGCTGGACCTGGGCAGCCCCATCGGCGTCAACCGCGTCCGCTTTTATCCGCGCAACACCGTGCAGAGCGCGCCGGGGTATGCCTTTCAGAGCGATTTTCTCCGCCAGTTTGAATTGACCGTTCACGACGGCCAAAACCTGGTACTGGACGGCACGGGCAGGCTGGCCCCGCAATTGGAGGACTACCAGATTCTGCTGCGCTCCACCGAGAACCAGGAGGCGGTGGTGGATGTGCCGGTGAGCCCGCCCCAACTCGTCCGCTTCGTGCGCCTCAAGGCCACCTCCTCGGTGCCCTACGAGGTGGACGAATTCGAGGTCTACGGCCAGGGGTTCCTCTCCAGCAGTCGTTACATATCCCATGTCTACGACCTGGGAGCGCCGGCCACCTGGGGCAATATCCACTGGCAGGAGCAATTGGTCGAGTTGGGCGTGGGCGAAGAGGAGGTGGCCGGGGGTGAGGACGACAACTGCACCACCAAGAGCGAGGTTTTCAAGACCGCGGAGGATATCTCCAGCGACTGGGGCGACTGTGAGACCTTTTCGCGCTTCGAGGACGGGGTGGGTTACACCACGGTCTGGCAATGCTACCAGACCGCCTGCCGCGACGACCGGACCGGACAACTGCTCACCAATCCGGGCAAGAAAAGCGGCAAGGTGGTGGCGCTGCGCCAGGTACTGGCAAGCTCCGCTCAGGCGCAGGTCCTCATCCGCACCCGCACGGGGAGCGATCCCACGCCGCTGCTCTACAAGCGCAAGAACGTGGAACAGCTCGAAACCGAGGAGCAATTCACCTCGCTGAAAAATTCCCGCGAACAACTGGGCCGGGACGAGTACCTCAAGCTCAGTCCCAACCTGGACGCCGCGCCGCCGCAGGTGTGGGACAAGGGGGCCATCGAGGACGATTTGGAGAACTGGAGTCCCTGGTCGGCACCGTACCGCAACGGTGAGCTGGCCGGCGGCACCCCCGTCCTTTCACCCGGTCCCAGGCGCTACATCCAGTTCCAGGTGGAGTTCCAGAACAGCCGGATAGACGCCACCAAAATGCTGGAAGGGCTGGAGGTCGAGTACCTGTTGCCGCCCATTGCCGACGACCTGGTCGCCGAGATCTACCCGCGCGAGGTGCAGGCCTTTGAAACCGTGTCTTTTACCTACGCGGTGCGTGCGCTGATGGACATCCCCGGGGTGAAGGGCTTCGACGCCTTTGAGGTCGACACCCCCTCGCGGGTGCTGGGCATCGACAAGATCCAGGTGGTCGAAGGGGGAGTGGAAGAACGGGTGCTCGCCGAGCAGGTTCTGGAGGCGGATATCACCCTCGACAGCCGGGGCTTTCCGGTAGTGGAACTCAAGGACGGCAGCCGGCACCCCCTGCCTTACCAGGCAGTGGCGGCCAATGGCGACACTTTTACCATCCAGTCGGTCAATGACAAGAACTTCCTGGTGCGCTTCCCCCTCATCTCCAGGCCGGCGGCCGGCGGCGAGCGGCTGCTAAAGATCTTCTTCCGGGGCAGGGTGCTGCTTTACAGCACCCTGTTCAGGGGGCAGGCGATCCTCTCCTCCCAACAGGGCGCCCTACAGCGGATCAATCCGGGCGATGCCGGCTATCTGGGCCAGGGAGACCTGCCGACCGCCTCGGGGATCACCGTGCTCAGCCCCTCCATCACCCGCGGGAGCCTGCTCGGTTCATTCTCCCTGGAGCCCAACCCCTTTACCCCCAACGGCGACGGCGTCAACGACGTGCTGCGCATCGCCTACGATGTCCTGGCCCTCACCCGCGAGGCCCAGACCAGGATGCAGGTGTTCGACCTGTCGGGCCGGCTGGTCCGCACGCTGTACCGGGGGGGCAGCCTGAGCGGGCACTACGATGGCAGTACCAACGCGGCCCTGGCCTGGGATGGCACAGACGCCGGTGGCGCCAGGGTGCCGCCGGGGATCTATCTACTGCGGCTGGAGATTGAGGGAGACGCCAGGGACAGCCGGCGCACGCGGACCGTGGCGGTGGTGTACTGAGAAGTTATCCGCCGGCAAAGCAGATTCGCGGATAGGCTCAACTCAGGGCCTCAGAAGTTGTCCGTATTCCTCGCGCAGTTGTTGCCGCAGCACTTCGCCGATCTGCTCGCTCCGCTTTTCAACATAGAGCTTCTTGAACTGCTCCAGCCGGACCACCCCGCCTAGGGTATCCCCCTTGATGACGCGCAGATGGCCAGCCAGCCAGTTGGCCGGCACGTGGGTGGGGTCTAGGCGCAGGATGGCTTCGGCCTGCGCCAGCGCTTCCGGGCCCCGATGCTCAACCACGTACTGGCTGGCCAACAGCCAGCGGGCCTGCACCTCACCGGGCCGTTGGGCGAGGAGTTGCTCCAGGTGGGTCTTGGCGTCTTCAGGCCGCTTTTCCTGCAATAGCACATAGGCCAGCCGATAGCGGGCTTCGGCATGGGTGGAGTCGCGCCGCAGCAGTTCTTGGTACTCCTCCCTGGCGGCCGGATATCGCTGGCGGGATTCGTAGAGCTGGCCCAGCTGCAGGCGGGCCAGCAGGGAGTCTGGCCTGGCCTTGAGGAGCTCGCCATAGGCGCGTTCGGCCTGGTCGGGCTGGCCCAATTGCAGGTGGGCATAGGCCAGCCGGCCCCACAGGCTGGCTGGGGTGATGCTGGAACCGGCGGTCAGCACCTGCCCGTACTCGGCGATGGCCTCGGGGTATTTGCGGCTCATCAGCAGGGCATTGCCCAGGGCATAACGGGCTTCGGGGTGGGCGGGGAAACGGGCGATGAACTCTCGGTAGGTGGCGATGGCCCGGTCGTAGCGCCCCTGGGCGGCGTAGAGCGAGCCCAGGTTGAAACGCGCTTCCTGGATCTGGGGGTCCAGTTCCAGGGCTTTTTGGTAGGCGGCCATGGCATTGGCGCTCAGGCCCTGCTGTTGATAGGCAAAACCCAGGCGGTGATGGGTTTCGGCGCTGCCCTCCATGTCCATCGGCCCGACGCGGAAATTGGTCAGGACCGACAGCAGGGCCAGGCTGGTCCCGGTGCCGACCAGAGCGCGGTGCTGCCGCTGCCGAAACAGGGTGAAGAGAGCGCCCAAGCCGTAGACGGAGAAGAGGCACAGCACCGGCACCACGGGCAGGCGGTAGCGCGTGGTCACGAAGAAGAGGACAACCGAGAGCGCATATGAGAAGGTGAACAAGAGCAGGAGTGCGAAGCCTGGCCGGCGGTGGAGGCCCTGTCGCCAGGCTAGGCCCATGCCCAGCAAGGCCAGGGGAGACAGCAGGCCAAAGGGGAAGGCAATGCCGGCCTTCCACAACAGCGCGCCCAGCAGCACCGAGTAGTGGCGGGCGTGGTAGAGATCCTGGTTGCGGCCCACCTCGGCGCCATGCCAGAACAACCATGTCTTGTGCAGCAGGAGCCACACGTAGTCCAGGGGGTGTTCCCGGATGAAGGACCAGGCCTGGGCGAAGAAGAAGTCCGACTGCTCTGCGGGCCGGCTGAGGCCGGCTTCCAGTCGCGGGCGGCTGACCAGGGCCAGCCACTGCGGCCCGGGCTGGATCTGAACGGTCGCTTCGTAGTTGGGGTTATTGCCAATAAAGAAATTGATGCCGGCATTGGTGGAGATCAGCACCCAGTCGCCGCCGACCAGAAGGTTGCGCAAGGTTACTGGGGCGATGGCCAGGGCCGTTCCCGCGCCCAGGAGCAGCAGCTGGAGCAGTCGCCGCCGACCAGGTAGGGCGCGGTTCTGCCAGTAGAGCCACCCGGCAGCGACGGGCAGAAAGAAGAGCGCATTGGCCACACACAGGGCCGCCAGACCCAGGAGCAAGCCCGCAGCCAAAAGCCTGAGGGGGCCGCCGGTCCGGGCCCAGAGTAGGGCCAGCAGGGAGAGTAAATTCAGGAAGATGGCCAGGGCCGGAGGGAGCAGTTCGGCCTCGTAGTAGAGCAGCGGGCCGCAGGCGGCGCACAGGAAGCCGGCGGCCAGTCCGATCCGGGCGGAAAAAATACGGCGCCCAAGCGCAAGGACCAGGACGCAACTGGTGGCACCCAGGGCGGCCTGCACCAGGCGGGGGAGGTAGTAGTCAGGGCGGAACCAGGCAAAGAGCAGGCCGAGAAAATAGGGATAAAGCGGGGGCTGCCAGAAAGGCTGGGCGCCCCCGTCCCATTGCCCCTCCACGGCCATGCGAGTGGCCGCCTCAGTATAGGTCTGGGCATCCACCAGGGGAAAGGCGAAGAAAGGACTGGAGGCGCTCTGGTGGATGTAGAGACAGCGCAGCCCAAAGGCTACCAGCCACAGTAGAGCCGGCGCTGTCCATGGTCCTTTTGCCGCTGACATCGCATCGCCCTGCCTACGTGCGACTTTTAGCAGGGCAAGGGACATTTATTTTCCTAGGCCGGCGTAGACGGTGATGAAACCCTCGGTCACTGTCTTGGTCTTCACCCCTGGGTCCTTGAAATCGCGCACGTCGAATTTCATGCCCACCTGGGTGCTCAGTTCATACCCTTGGTAGGCTGCCACGTTGGTGAGTTGGCCGGCGGTAATGAAGGACCGGTAGTTATTGATCTTAGAGCGCAGGTCGCGGAAGATGACGTACTCGATGCCGCTGCTCAGCACCGTGCTCTTGAGAAAGGGGAATTGGACGAGGGCACCCAGGATTTCGGTCAGTTCCTCGGCCTCTTGATCGCGAGTGAACAGGTCATAGGTCTGCCGGCGGTATTCGCTCTTCCAGCGGGGCATGAATTCGACAGAGCCGAGCCGGTAGAGGTATTCCAGCTTGTTGATGATTCCAAAGAAGAACTCGTCGGAGTTCAGGCCTAAGCGGCGGCGCTCGGCGGCGCCCAGCCGCTGGTGCCACAGGTCGTGTTTGATGGAGTTCTTGAGGCGAAGGTCGGCGAGGGGGGAGTAATCGTGGCTCAGGTAAAGGGAATTGAACCAGGTGTCGCGCCCCAGCAGAGGGTCCTTGACCTCGACGTTGCGATCGTTGCGCAGGGTGCTGCGATTGTCCCATTGGAGCAGGTCGTCGGGGATGTCGTCCTCGATGCTCTTGAGGCTTTCCATGGCCCGGAACCGGCCCCAGGTGGGGTAGTCTACGTCCATGGTCAGCAGGCCATAGGTAGTATAGTTCTTCTGGGCCGCGGAGCGCAGCTTCTCGCGCAGGTGCCCCACGGTCAGGCGCACCACCGGCAGGAGATAGACGCCGCCGTAGGTGTTGAAGCCGCGGTGGTCCAATTGATATGGATAGTCGGGGCGGGTGTCGTTTTCGAAGCGGTCTGCCCAGGTGTTGTTGTTGGCGTCGATGCCATAGAGGAACTCCGGGCGGTCCACGTTCTGGCGGATGAAAGGTTCCTCGTAGTCCGGGATGAGGTTGATGCGCCGGCCATTGTCATTCTGGTTGAAGTCAGGGATAAAGTCGTTGTTCTCGTCCCAGCCCGGAAACACGGCAAAGTCGGTGACTAGAGCGTCGTTGCGGCCCCAGTCCGGGGTGCGGTCCTGGTCGTCGTTGTCCTCGACAAAATCGACGACGAAACGCTCGATGTTGCCTGGCTCGCGATTCTGGTAGTAGCCGGAGGTGTAGTCCACAAATCCGTCCTGCTCGGCGACGTAGATATTGGTGGCATAGTCCCGGTCCATGTTGAAGGCTTCGCCAAAGAAGAACCAGGGGTAGGCCACCTTGGAGAGGTTGAGCATCCAGGCATTGGCCGAGGGGTTGCTTTTGGTGCCCGAGGAGGTGCTGTGGTCGGTGTTGCCCTGGTCGTTGTTGGGGTAGGGGTACTTCCGGTACACATGGCTGTTGTCAAATTCTCCGTAGAGGTTGAAACCGGCCACATCGACCAGCTCGATGGTGAAGCCAAAGACCTGGGTGGCGGTGGGCAGGCCGTATTCAAAGGAGATCACCTTGAGGTTGGTGTTGTCCTTGACATTGCCGGCTGCCTGGGTGATCATCAGGAACACGGGGTCGTTGTTCGGGCCGGTCTGGCGGTCGGAGGCGACCTGAATCTTGTAGTCATTGCCCATGACCATGTCGAATTCGACCTTCTTGATCTGGGTCTTGTCCTGCGAGGCGGTAAGCAGGAAGTCGGCGCTGTTGAAATCGTAGCGCAGCTTAATCTGCTCGTTGCCGTCGGCAGAGATGAAACCCTCCTGGGGAAAGCCGCCGTCGATAATCGGCTCGAAGCCAATCTCTTTGCCCCGCTCGGTCGTGCCGTCGATATAGGTGATGGTGATGTCGGAGCCAGCCGGAAAGAAGGCGGCGCCGCCCTCCCCGTCTTCCGGTGAATCGTCGCTGAGCAGGATCTCGATCCACGAGATGGGCTCGGCCTTCTGGTCTACGGTCAGTTCCCCGGTGAGGGGGTTGCCGCCAAAACCATCGGTGAGCGTGTTGGACTGGTGGGCATTGATAAAGTTGAAGCCCAGGGTGGTGAAGTCGCCCACCTGGACGGTGGTGCGCCCGCCCATCAGGCTGGTGTTGTTGGTGCGGTTGATGCCTTCGGCAAAGGTCGAACTACCTCCCGACTCGCTGAGGCGTGAGTACAGAAAGGTGAGCATGTACTTGTCGGTGGCCACGTCGAACTGCACCCCATCGAAGTCGGGTTTGGAAAAGGTCATGGGGGTCAGAGTGGTGCGAATGCCGTTGGCGATGGTCAGGGCGTAGTAGTACTGGCCCTTAGCATCTGAGGCGACCACCATTTCGTTGAACCACCCAGTGAAGTTGCGGTCCTTGAAGAGCTGGTTGCCTTTTTGCAGGGGCTGCCGCTGGACATTGTTGAAGATCAGCCAGCCTCTGGTGACAAAGTTGCCGAAGAAATCATAGAAATAATCGCCCTGGAGATTGGTATTTACGTAGCGTTTGTACTGCTCGCGGGCATAGTTGGAGTACTCCCACTGCCGCCACCGGTACTCATTGTAGAGTTCCTGCGGGATGTACCATTTTTTCAGCGACGGATCTAAGGCGTCGAAGAGCACGCCCGGGCCCTGGGGGTAGAAATTCACCTTGCCGCCGCGCTGCACGCCGAGGCGGCTGCCGTACTCCTGCGCTGCCGCCGGCGCGGTGAGGCCGAGGACCAACAAGGCAGCGTAGGCTGTCGAATAGAGCGCGCGCCATCTTTTCATGCCGGGCTACCTCTGTGAGTGGGCAGAGTCGGATACAAATATCTGGCCAGGTGTTCTGAGATGTTAAAAGGGCGATGGGCTGAAGGCCCGTCGCCCTTTTCATCTAGCCCCTAAAGCAAGGCCCTGAGGCTAGTGCCCATCCAATAGCGGCTTATTTTTCGCTAAACTGTGACTTGATCCGGCCCCAGGTATCGGTCTCCACGGCCGAACTCACGGCACTCTCACCCCAGTCGATGGAGTCGTCCATTTCACTCATGACCAGGTCGTTGTCCGCGCGGCAGCAGCCGTTCGGGGACGTGGACCAGAAGCCCTGGTAGGTGGTGCCCGGCTCGTCGAAGTCGCCGAAGGTCCAGCTCATGGCGATGATCTGGCCCTCTTCGAGATCGGTTTCGGGGGACTCCTGCCGGTCGCCGCTTTCAGGGATGAAGTCGAGGGGCTGGATCCACATCTCGTAGAAATAAGTGCTCTCGCCGAACTCCTCACCCTCAAAGGTCCAGGCAATATTCCAGGTATCGTCGTTGTTGGGATCGACCCGCCATTGGAAGTCGGGCAGGTTCTGGCCCCAGTTGCCGCCCACCGGTGGCAGGCCGAAGTTGAAGGACTGCTTGAGGGTATAGGGGATGCCCTTCTCCTGGTCGTCGCCAGCGTCGTCATGGGTGGGATTGATGTAGATCTCCCAGGCATCGTCCGCCCAGAACTGGCCCGGATCCTCGCGGTCGGTATTGTGGACATTGTCGAAGACCTCGGCCATCAGGTAGAGCCGGTTGTTGCTGTTGTTCCAGCCCACGAGCTGGCGGACGCTCAAGTCGCTCACGTCGATCTCGCCGCGCTTCCTGCTGTAAACGGCGTCGGAGTACTTGTCGTTGCCCACCTCATAGGGAATCTTGGGGATGACACTCCATTCGGAGGTGTTGCCATCCACGCTCGGCAGAGCATTGTCGGGGAACTGCACCGCGAACAGGAATTCGCCGGGAGGATAGTGGCCCCAGGCCAACCCTGCGGAACCGATCACACCCAGGGCGATCAATATCCACAATCTGCGCATGGTCATCTCCTTTGGTAAGTGATAAACGTAGGTTTTGGAAACATGAAAGCGTATTCACAATACCAAACAGTGGGCTGCCGCATCACCTCCTCTGGGGTATGGCATATGGGAAACCATACATTATACCATTAGCGGGAACAGGGTGTTGCCGCCAACGCTTATAAATTAAGAAACTGTAATGTCAAAGACAAGTTAAAATTTGACTTTCTCAACAAAATATTATTTATTGAATTATCTTCTTTTAAGGCTCGCCAGGCCTTGGGCTGCATCCCGGTGATCAGGGGCCAAACGCAACGCCTCCTGATAATAATGGATGGCTGTCTGGAACTGACCGAGTTTGTGGTGGACCAGCCCCAGCCCGTAGTATGAGTGGGCGTGGTTGGGATTGAGACGGAGTGCAGCGCGGAAGGCAGCGGTTGCTTCATCGAGGCGGTCCAGCTGGCTGTAGATAATGCCGAGGTCGCAATGCACCCGCACGTTTTGGGGCCGGATGGCCAAGGCCATTTTGTACTGGGCAATCGCTTCCGAGGGCTGCCCCCCCTGATAAGCGGCAAAGCCGAGATTCTCGTGGGCACGGGCATTGCCCGGATAGAGAGCGAGGACTGCGGTGAAAAGGGTACGATCACTGCGCCAGTCTAGGTTGCGCTGGATGGTACGCGCGCCGCAGCACAGCAGCGCGACGAGCAGGACAGCAAGACCGGCGCGGCGCTGGGCAGGGGGGCGTTCCAGCCATGAGTCGAGGGCCAGGCCCAGACCCAGGCACAGGGCCGGCAGCGCCAGGTAGAGGTAGCGCTCGGCCATGGCGCTGGGCGCCAAGAAAAAGAGATTGGCGACCGGCAGCAGCCCCAGCCAGAAGAGGCCGGCGGCAAAGGCCAGGGCAGGGGAGGACAGGTACAGGGGGAGACCGGCGAGGAGCAGGGCGATGCCCAGGCCGCTCAGGAACCACGGGTCCAGGGGCGAGGCGACCAGGGGGATAGAGTTGTATGAATAGTCGGCGCACAGGCGCATGGGAAAGACCAGGAGTACCAGATAGCGCAGGAAAATGCTGCCCAGGGTGAGCAGCCGCTGGGTGAGGGGGGTGCCGGCCAGGAAGTTGGCCGAAACTGGCCTGGCAGAGGGCTCGCCGGTGCTGAGCACAGCACCGCGCAAAAGCAGCCACAGGCCCAGGACTAGCAGATAGCCCCAGTGTCTCCTGAGCCACCGGAGAGAGAACCCCCATATCCCCTCCAGGCGGCCTCGGGGGCAGCAGTCCCACCACCAAACCATCCCGATCCACATGACCCCGCTTTCTTTGGCCAACAAGGCGGCGGCAAAACATCCCCCTGCCAGGATACGCCAGTGGCGCGGCGAGCTTTGTGGAGCTCCCCGGCAGTGGCACAGCAGGCCGGACAGCAAGAAGAGTCCCAGCAACAGGTCTCCACGCGCCGAAACCCAGTTGACCACCTCGGTCTGCAGCGGATGGACGCTGTAGAGCAGCGCTGCGGCCAGCGCCGCCGCCGGGCGGGCCAGCAGCCGCAGGCCGAGGCGGTGGAAGAGCAAGCTGTTGGCGATGTGGAGGAGCAGATTGGTGAGGTGGTAGCCAAAGGGCACGGTCCCATAGAGGTGATGGTCGAGGGCGATGGAGAGCAGCGCCAGGGGGCGATAGAGGTTTAGGTTGAGCCAGTTCTCAAAGAGCAGGCGGCCCGCGGCGAATTGCTGGATGGGTGGGCTGCCCACATAAGCGGAGTCATCGAAGACAAAACCGTTGTGCAGGGAGTTGGCGTAGCACAACAGTGCCGCTGCCACCAGGGCGAGGGCCGGCCCCAGAGAACGAGATTGCCAGACAGGTTGTGGGATCTGCATGGGCATATTAGAATATATCCCCCAAGGGAGGTGCAATCCAAAGTATCATGAAGGATTCATATTGTATGCAAATCGCGCTGTGGCTGCTGCTGCTGTCAGTGGCCTGCCAGCAGGCCACTGACCGGGAGGTGGTGGCCCAAGTGGGGGAGGTGCAACTCACTGCCGCACAGGTGCGGCAGCTGGTCCTGGCCTTGCCCCCGGGACTGCGCTCTGCGGCCCAAGGCCAGGAGGCGCGCAGGGATTATTTGCAGACCCTGATCGACCGGGAGTTGATGCTGGCTACTGCGCGAGCCCGGGGCCTGGACCGCGATCCAGAATTGCTCGCCCAATTCGAGGCCAGGCGGCGCGACCGGTTGGTGGCCCTGTACCGCAAACGGGAGGTGCTGTCCAGGGCCGTGGTGAGCGATGAGGAGATCAGCCGCTATTTTGCTGAACAGGGGTGGACCCGAGAACGCCTGGTGGGCACCATTTTGGTAGACAGCGAGCAAAAGGCCACCCAACTCCAGGCCCAAATCAGAGGCGGGGCGCGCTTTGAGGAACTGGCGAGGCAGCACTCCCTGGATCCCAGGTCGGCCCAGCGGGGAGGAGAGCTGGGGTTCATGCCCAGGCCACTGGCAGAGCGTATCGGGGTGCCGGGTCGGGTGTTCGATTCGCTGGCCACGGGCCAGATTTCCCCGCCTATCGCGCAAGGCAGGAACTACCACCTGGTGCGCTTTTTGGCAGATCGCCCGGCGGAATTGCAGACCTATGCCGGGCAGATCAAGCAACTGCTGCTGAAAGAGAAGCGGCGTGACCTAGAGGCCCAGCAGGTCGAATTGCTAGCCTACCAGCGCCACTGGCAGCTGGCGCCGGCGGGGGTGGAGGCGCTGCGGCGCTGGTCTGGTCCGGGAAGGCAGTTTACCCCGGAGGAAAAACAGACGCCCTTGTTCACCTACACTGGAGGGCAGGTAGGGGTTGGCGACTACCTGGAGATGGTGAAGATCAACCGGATCCCGCCGGCCAGAGCATTGCAGGACACGGCGGCTATGGCGGCGATCGGCCGCCGGTTCCTGCTGCCCAGGGTCATGCTGTTGGAGGCGGCGAAGCAGGCCGGCATCCCAGAGGAGGCGGAGGTGGGCCGGTGGGAGGAGACCATCATGGAGGAGCTGCTGTTGAAGCAGGTGCGGCAAAAAGAGGTCAGCGGTAAGGTGGAGGTGAGCGAGGAGGAGGTACAGCGGTACTACCGCGAGCATGCCGACCAGTTCCGCCTACCGGAGATCATCTGCTTCGACGAGCTGGTGGTGGCCGATGGGGAAGAGGCCAGGCGGTTCAAGGAGGAACTGGGGGCCGACGCCAATCTGCTGGAATTGGCCAGGGAACGGGGGTATCCCACCAGGCAGCTGGGTCCGGACAGCCTGGCGTGTATGAGCAGCCTGGAAAAGGCGGTTTACCCCACCCTGTGGGAGGCCCTCAAGGTGGCCCCCCTCGGGGAGTTGGGCGGCCCGGTGGCCGTCGAAGGGGGGTATTCGCTTTTCAAAGTGGTGCGGCGGGAAGGCCCCCAGGCAGAGCCCTACGAGCAGGCCGTGGCCCGGGCGAGAGCCCAGTTGAGGGAAAGGGCAGTCAAGCAGAACTTTGCCCAGTGGACCGCTGGATTGCGCCGGGAGTACCAGGCCCAAATCCAAATTTTCGAGGAACGCCTGGCTGAGGCCCTGCCCGAGGCGCTGCTGGTCGGCTCAACCCATGCTGAGAAATAGGCGGTTTTTATTATATTGTTAGGAAATCTCGCCAGGAGGTGAGGAGATGGTGTCCCTTCGCATTTTAAACTGGTTGCTGCCGGGTTTCCTTTTGGTTGCCTGGGCCGCCCAGGCCCAGTCAGCAGAACAGGGATATATACTCTCTGCTGGAGGAGTTGTGGTAGACCGGGCCGAGCAATGGGCTAAGTGGACCTTCCCTGTTAATGCGGTGGAGATCGACTCCCGGACCCATGCGGTGCAGCCTCGGCTGATCTTCAAGCAAACCGATGCCATAAAGGACCTGAACCGTTTCAGGGTGCTGATCGGCGACACCAAGGCCTATGACAAGCTGCTCAAGGATCTGAACAAAGAAGAACGCCCCGAGCCGCTCAATATCCGCGCGGTGCCGGCCAATGTGGCCGGCGTCTCCATCGTCTATAAGAAGGACGACGACAAGAAGGGTATCAAGGCCGGAGATCCCATCACCTGGTATTATTACTACGGTGGCATCAGGGAGGTGGGTTCCCATCCGGAGCTGGCTGCCAATATCTTGGACGGCGATTCGAATACCTGGTGGGAGCCTAGCAGTGCGGTATCACAGGAGGAATACGAGGCTCTGCCCGTGGCCAAGCGCGGGCCGATCTACTATTTTGCCAGGGATGCGGCCGGCAAAGAAGAGCGGGTGGATCAGGTGGTCTATGACCAGACTGCCTCGGACCGGCGGCGTTTCCAATACAACAGCCGTTCCCTGGACCAGTGGTACCTAGAGGTGGATCTGGGACGGGTGGTGCCAGTGCAGCGGATCGTGCTGCGCTTCGCCGAGGAGGAGGTGGGGGATCCCTTCCGACAGTTCCGCATCCTCTCTACCCCCTCCAATAGCCGCGACGCGGCGCTGTCGCTGACTTCCCGTACCACCACCCCTAACGTGGATCAGCGGGTAGTGGAGTTCAACCTCGACCCCGACGGGGACGGAACCTTCGTCCAGATCCACCGCCTGCGCCTGGCCATCACCGATTCAAAATTCGACAAGTTCCGCGAAATTTCCCAGGAGGAGTTTCTGCAACTGCCAGTCGAGGACCAGGGGGGAATCGATTACTACATTGTCAACTCGTCGGGCAGCGAAACCAGAGTAGATAAAACCATCTACGATCAGGTGGGTGCCGAGCGCCAGGGCCGGCTGGTCTACTTCCAGCGGGAGCGCCCCCGCCTGGCCGATATTGAGGTGTGGTCGCAGGGGGACAATATCGCCTTGGGTATCCTCGATGGGGGGGGGGACGTGCAGCTGACCGGTAGTTTTGCCGGCACTCCCGGGTTCGACGGCCTGTACGACACCCAGTACCTCCAGCTGGTCTGGTCTCCTGACCCCCGCTTCGAAGACCGGGGGGTGCTTACCGTGGACCTGGGCGCGATCTTCTGGATGGACCAGTTCCGCATGTTGGGGGACATCGCCGGCATCGACGAGATGGTCACCCGCACCTCCGACGGCTCGCGCGACTCAAATGGCAACCTGCGGTGGACCGAGATCGACCGGCGCACAGGTGGACCAATAGAAAAGGAACTGGACCGACTGGTGCAGGCGCGCTATCTGACCACCCAGATCTTCTCGGAGGCAGCCGGGCGCGCCGGAGGGTACAACACCGGCGACAACATCGCCGAGTTCCAGGTCTTCGGCCAGGGTTATCCCTCTGAGGTCACCCTGACCTCGCCCCTGATCGAACTGCCCAGCGGGGTGGTGTTAGGCAGCATCGGGTGGGATGCCGAACTCCCCGACAGCGCCCTGACGGACGTGGTGGTGCGCACCCGCACCGGGGACCGCCTGGTGGAGATCACCGAGTACTACGGCAGCGGCGGCGAACCCAAGACCGAGACCGATTACAACAATCTGCCGGGCTCCTTCAAGGGGCCGGTAGTTACCCGGCTGGTCCCCGGCGGCGGTTGGAGCAGCTGGAGCCAGCGCTACTTGCGTCCGGGGGAGCAGATTAGCTCCCCCAGCCCCAGGCGCTTCATGCAGGTCCAGGTGCAGCTGATCTCCAAGGTGCCCGATCTGGCCGGGCTTATCCGCTCGCTGCAGGTGAGCTTCACTCCGCCGGTGGCCAACCAGACTCTGGCAGAGGTCTGGCCAGACGAAGCGCCGGTGGGCGCGCTCCAGGATTTTGAACTCTACTTGAGGCCCACCTTTATCGAGCGCCAGCCGGGCGGCCAGCCCAGCACCCGCTTCGACGAGATTCTGGTGGACGGCACGCCTATTCAGGGGTTGAAGCTGGTGGAGGTGAGCCTGGGCCAAGAGGAGGACTTTGCCCAGGGTGTCACGCAGAATTTCACCCAGGCCGGCTGGCGCGCCGATTCGGGTTCCAGCGCGCCGACCTACTGGTTCGCCGGGCCCTCAGGGGCGCAGTTCCAGGCGCTGATCGACCCGGTTGCCGGAGATACCCTCAAGCTGGTGGCGGGCCAATTGGCGGCAGCGGGCGGGACAGCAGAGAACTCGACCCTGCACGTCCAGCTGCCGCGCAAGCTCCTGCTCTCGCCCTTGGCCGCCGGCTCACGGGTCTACAACCGGCGCATCATTGCCGAGGGGCAGGAGGTGCCGGTGGACGAAGGCGGCCGCCTGCTCAACCAGCTGACCTACCTGGGCCTGCCAGCCGAACAGCGGGGCCGCATCTTCTATTTTTCGATCGCTGGCCACCGGGCCGACGGCGCGCCCATCCAGGAACTGGTGGGCAGCGAGCTGGAGTACAAGGCCCTGCCGGATTCCCTCACGGGCGAGGTGCGCTATCTGCGCAAGCTAGTGGGTAAGGGCGGCGAGTTCCCCTTTGACAGTGAAGGCAATGCGCTGAACGAGGCGGGCTACAATGCCCTGCCGGTGGCCGAGCGGGGCTCGATCATGGCCGCCGGCGAGATGGTGCGCCTGCGCTTCAGGGCCAGGGTGCTGCTGAACGGCACTACCATCGATGCGCTGGTGCGCGATTCGAGCGCCCCCGACTTTTGGCAGCAGGTCGACGCCGGAGACGCCACCTCGCTGACGCCGGGAGAGACCCTGACCATTGCGGTTCCTTTCAGCTCGCGGATCATCCAGGAGGTGGCGATTGCGCCCAATCCCTTCACGCCCAACGCCGACGGGATCAATGACCAGGCTCAGGTGCGTTTTGGCATTGGCAATCTCAATGCCGACCGCCGGATCGAAGTGAAGATCTACGACCTGAGCGGCCGGCTGGTGTGGGAGGCCGTCCGGAAGGGCATGGGAGAGCAGTACTTCGCCTGGGACGGCCGCGACAACCGGGGGAAGCAGGTGCCGCCAGGGCTCTACTTGTGCCGGATTGAGGTAGATGTGGACGCCGAGGCGGTTACCCACCAGGTGGCTCACCGGGTGATCGCCGTCGCCCATTGAAGACCGGTCAGGCGGTGCCCTCGCGCGCGGCAAAGCTGCTGGCAGCGCTGGCAGGTCTGGGCCTACTGGGGGTGGTGGAACTGGTCTTGCAACTGGCCGGTACCGGACCGGCCAACAACCTCTTTGTGCCGGAGCGCCGCGGCCAGCCCCAGGTCTATGCCATCAACCCGCTGGTGGCGCACCGCTTCTTTCAGCCCCAACACCGGCGCCAGGTGTCAACCCCGGCCAGTTTTTCCCGCCAGAAAGAGCCAGGGACCGTGCGCATCTTCGCCCTGGGGGAATCGACCCTGCTGGGCTTTCCCAATCCCGCCTATGCCTCTTTCCCCGCTTTCCTGGCCCTGATGCTGGAGGACCGCTTTCCAGAGCGGGACTTCGAGGTGCTCAACTGCGGCATCACGGCCATCAACAGTTTCTGCGTTCTGGATTTTGTCGAGGAGGTGGTCGAGTACCAGCCCGACCTCGTCCTCTTCTATACGGGTCACAACGAATTCATCGGCCCCTATGGCATCACCACCCCCTTTCTCCGCTTCGGCAATAACCGGACCCTGATCCGGCTGCACATGCTCTTGCAGCGCTCCAAGATCTACTACTATCTCAAGGAACTGATCCACAGGCTGCACCCGGAGGAGGAAGTCAGTTTCGGGATGCACCTGGTCGACAAGGAGGTTGGCCTGTTCGACCCTGGCTATCGGATCACTGGGGAAAACTACCGGGCCAATCTGGAGGAGATGCTGGAGACTGCCCGCGGGCGGGGGGTGCCGGTGTTGCTGTCCACCCTGGTGGCGAATGTGAAGGATTTCCACCCCTTGCGTTCGGAGTGCGACGGCACCGAACCGGCCCTTCAGTTGGAGGAGCTGCTCCGCCAGGGAAGGCTACAGGAAGCGCAGCGGATCGGGGCCCTGGCCCTGGCCGACCACCCCGATTGCGCCAATCTCCATTTCAACACCGGCCAGCTCTACCTGCGCTTGGCAGATTACCAGGCGGCCCGCCAGGAGTTCACCTTGGCTCGGGATCTGGACCGCCTGCCCTTTCGCGCCCCTGCCCAGTTCAACCAGATCATCCGGGAACTGGCCGGCAGCGCCGCGGGAGAGGTGCTGCTGTGCGACGTGGAAGAGACCTTCAGCGCCCATTCGCCCCACGGGCTGATCGGCGATGAACTGATCACCGAGTACCTGCACCCCACGGTCTATGGCCACTACCTGATCGCCCGCAGCATGGCCCAGAGCCTGGAACAAAGCGCCCTGGGGCAGGGCTGGGGCAGGATGGCCAGGGAGGGGCTGAAGGACTACGAAACCTGCGCCCAGCAGTTGGGGTATACCTTGTGGGACGAAGTGCTGTACCGCAATGATCTGATCCTCTTCCTGCGCAAGATGCCCTACCGGGAACTGCCCCTGGTCCTGCGCCGCCGCCTGGCCGATTTGATGCGCGACCAGCTCAGGGATGTGCCACGGCTCGCGCCGGCAGCGCGCCGGCAGTTCAGGGAAAAGGGCGGGCTGGAGTTCTTGAGGCGGATGCAGGAGGTGCTGCTGCCCGAAGACCGCCACCTGCTGGAGAAGGGCTTGCGGCAGCTGGACGGGCAGCTCTAGAGATGTTGGTCTGGCCGCTCTACCTCCTCTTCTTCTTTTCGGGCATGGCCGGGCTGATCTGCGAGGTGGCCTGGACCCGGATGTTTGGTGGGGTCTTCGGCAATACCACCCATGCCGTCAGCGCGGTGTTGAGCAGCTTTATGGCCGGACTGGCCCTGGGGAGCTTCTGGGCAGGCCGCTTTATCGACCGCCGGGCAGACGAGTTGCGGATCTATGGCCTGCTGGAGGTGGGGATTGGCCTGTCGGTTCTCGCCGTGCCCCTGGCTATTCGCTGGCTCGAAGGGGTGTACGCCTGGCTCTACCCGCAACTGGCCCTTTCGCTGTGGGCCCTGCAGTTGGCCCGCACCCTGTGCTCCTTTGCCGTGCTGCTGGTCCCCACCTTTCTCATGGGCGCCACCCTGCCGGTGTTGAGCAAGTTCGCCGCCGGGAGAAACCGCCGAGTGGAGGTGGGGGTCGGGCTGCTCTACGGCCTGAACACCCTCGGGGCAGGGGCAGGGTGTTTTCTCAGTGGTTTTGTGCTCATCGAGCACCTGGGGGTGCAGGGCAGTACCAGCCTGGCGGCGGGGTTGAACCTGGCCCTGGGCGCCCTCTTTCTGCTGGCGGCGCGGTGGGTGCCGGCGGGGGAAGCGCTTCCCCCGGAAAACAGCCGCGTGCCCGTCCCAACCGAATTGCTGCTGGCCGCCGGTTTGGCGGGCTTCACCGCTCTGGGGTACGAGGTGCTCTGGTCGCGCCTGTTGGTCTTCAAGCTGCGAACCACGGTCTATGCCTTTGCCATCATGCTGACCACCTTCCTGGTGGGGCTGGGCATGGGGAGCGCCCTGCTGGCCGCGCTTGCGCGCCGCTGGCGAGAACAGGACTACCACAAGATCTTCGGTTGGCTGCAACTGGGGATCGGGTTGTGCGGCCTGGTGTCGGTGCTGCTCTTTGGCCGGCTGGAGAGCTGGTTCAGCGCTTTTTCAGGAGACTGGTCGGCGCGGGTGGCACAGCAACTGCTGCTGGCCGCCACCATTATGTTGGTCCCCGCCCTGCTGATGGGCGCGGCCTTTCCCGCCCTCAGCCGGGCCGGTGCCCAGGGGCGGCAGCCCGGCCGGACCGTGGGCCTGCTCTACGCCGCCAACACCCTGGGCGCGGTGTGCGGCCCGCTGCTGGTGGGCTTTGTGCTGGTGCAGGCTTTGGGCACCCAACAGAGCCTGGTGGTCGTGGCCCTGCTCAACCTGTCAATCGCCGCGATCGTGCTGCGGGGTCGCGGGCCGCGGCTGCCCCTGCTCCTGTCGTGCCTGGCGGCGCTGGTTTTGATCGCCGCCACTCCGGGAGACCTGTTGTTGCGCTTCTACAATGCCGGCGAACGGGAACTGGACAGCCGGGTGGAACTGGTATACGCCGCCGAGGACGTGGGCGGGATCACCACGGTTCACCGCCTGCCCAATGGCGAGCGGACCATTGCCACTGGCTCGACGGATGTGGCTGGCACCTCTCTCACCCTGCGCTCAACCCAGAAGCTGCAGGCCCACATCCCCATGCTGCTGCACCCCGGCGCCAAGCAGGTGCTGCAGATTGGCTTTGGCAGCGGCGAGACCGCGCACCTGCTCACCGGCTACCCTATCGACCATCTGGAGGTGGCGGAAATCAGCCGGAGCATGCTGGAGACTGCCGCGCGCTTTTTCCCCGACCTCAACCACGGGGTGGCAGCCCATCCCCGTTTCAGGGCCTGGGTGATGGATGGGGCCAATTACCTGCGCTTGACCGGCAGCCGCTACGACGCCATTCTCAACGACTCGATATGGCCCTTTTACGCCGGCAATTCAGGGCTGTACACCCGCGAGTACTTCCAAGACGGGCGGGAGCGCCTGCGCCCCGGCGGGTTGATGACCTCCTGGCTACCGCTGGACATGCCGGTGGAGGACTTCAAGATCATCCTCAAGACCTTTCATGTGGTTTTTCCATACTTCAGCGTCTGGTTCGCCCCTACCCACTACAACAAACACGCCCTGCTGGTGGGCTCGGCCGAGCCGCTGCGGCTGGAGGCGGCCGCGTATCTGGAGCGCTTTGCCCGCCATGCCCAGGCCGACCTGGCCGAGGTGGGGCTAGGTGACCCAGTGCTCTTGCTGGATTGCTTTGCCACTGACCAGCAGGAACTGGCCGGCGAGTTGGAGGGGGTTGCGGTGCACACCGCGGATCGACCGCTCCTGGAATTCTCCCCATCGCGAGCAACCCCAGGTAAGGGGCAGGTGGGGGTGTACGAGTTCTTGAGCCGGCACCGCAAGTCGGCCCTGGCCCTGCTGGAGCCTGCTGCAGAGCCGCAGTTGCGCCAGGCCATCGAAACCACCCACCGGGCCACCGGGCACGTGCTGCGCGGCCTCATCCTGCGCGAGCAGCGCCAGGCCGGGTCCGAACGCGAGTTTGCCCTGGCCCGGCAGTTGCGCCCCGACCATCCGGGAGCGCGGGCCATCGAAGAGTACGAGGAGCAGTTGTACGCCCTGGATCTGAAGGCCCTGGATGGGCGCACCTATGACGAACTACTCGGGCTGGCCGCGCGCCTGGGCAAGGCCGGCCTGCACGAGAAAACGGCCCAGGTCCTGGAGCAGGCGACGCACCGGGCGCCAGAGGAGCCGCGCGGCTACGGAGAATTGGGACTGGCCCTGCTGCGCCTGGGCAGGGCTGCAGAGGCGGTGCCGCAGTTTGAAAGGGCGCGCGCGCTGGACCCGGACCAGGCCGACACCTACAACAACCTGGGCAATGCCCTCAGGCAACTGGGCAAGCAGGCCGAGGCCGCCTCCTGGTACCGGCAGGCCCTTGAGCGCGATCCCGAACTGGCCGAGGCGTATTACAACCTGGGCATGCTGCACCAGGAGCAGGGCCAGGCCAGGGAGGCCATCGGCCAGTTGGCAGAGGCGGTGCGGCTGCGGCCAGACTATGTCAAGGCACATATCAACCTGGGGATTCTGCTGGACGGCGAGCACCGCTTGGAGGAGGCCATCGTCCATTTTCAGCGAGCCGTGGCCTTGGCCCCGGATGAGGCGGCGTACCATAACTTGGTCATCGGGTTGACCAGGGCCGGCCGCCTAGAGGAGGCTCAACAGCGCCTGGAGGAGGCCACAGCCCGGCAACTCGATCTGCCGGCGGCACGCCAGCATCTGGTGTTGAGCCTGGTGGTGCAGGCGCGCGCTCATGCGGCAAAGGGCGAGTGGCGGCAAGCCTCCCAGTGGCAGCGCCAGGCCGTGGCGCTGACGCCGGCCAAGTTACAGCCGCCCCTGCTGGAGCAACTAAAAACCTATGAAGCCAAAAAGTAAGAATGAGCGGTCAGTTGAGATGCCCAGGTCTACAACTCTTTTGCCTAGCTCTCCTGCTCCTGTGCGGCTGCGCGGCTGATCCGCCTCTGCCCGCTCCCACCGCCGGTGGCCAGCAGTTACCGGTGCAGTTCACAGAGGTGGGCTTGCTGGCCGGCCTGGACCATGCCAATGTCTCGGGAGGACCGGAGCAGGACTATATCTTGGAAACTATGTCAGCCGGCGCGGCCTTTTTGGACTACGATGGGGACGGGTACCTGGATGTGTTCCTGGTGGAGGGGACAAGGCTGGGGGGACCGCCGCCGGGGACGCACAGCCGGCTCTACCGCAACGAGCAAAGCGGCGAGAACCGGCTGTTCCGGGAGGTGAGTGCTGAAGCGGGAGTGGACCACACTGGCTGGGGCATGGGCTGCGCGGTGGGGGATTACGACAACGATGGTGATCCCGACCTCTATGCGACCTATTGGGGGCCCAATAGGCTCTATCGCAACGAGGGGAAGGGGCGTTTCGCCGAGGTGGGGGTGCTGGCCGGAGTGGCTGATTCGAGCTGGAGCTCCAGTGCTGCCTTTGGGGACCTGGACCTGGACGGGGACTTGGACCTGTACGTGACCAACTACCTGGAGTTCGACCTGGCCCATCCGCCGGGGGAAGGGCGGCCTTGCCTGTACAAGGGCATGGAGGTGTTCTGCGGGCCCAAGGGGATGGTAGCCCAGCCCGACCGGCTCTACCGCAACGAGGGGAATGGCCGGTTCGCGGATATGAGCGCGGCGACCGGCATCAGCCGCTATCACTATCCGGCCATGGGAGTGGTGTTCGGCGACTTCGACGACGATGGCGATGCCGACATCTATGTGGCCAATGACTCGGAGCCAAATCTGCTCTTTCGCAACGACGGCAACTGGGCCTTCGCCGAGGTCGGGGCGCTGGCCGGGGTAGCCTACAGCGAGGACGGCCGGGCCCAGGCCGGCATGGGGGTGCATGCCGGCGATTTTGACAACGACAAAGACCTGGACCTCTTTGTGACCAACTTCTCCGACGATCTCAACACCCTCTATCAGAACCAGGGGAAGGGCCGCTTTGTCGATGTCACCTCCGCGGTTGGCCTGGGAGGAGTAGCCAGGCCTTTCCTGGGCTGGAGTACCGGGTTCTTCGACTTTGACAATGATGGTTGGCTGGACCTGTTGGTGGCCAACGGCCACCTCTATCCCCAGCTGAGAACCCAGAGGGAGGGCCTGGCTTACGCCCAGCGGAACCTGCTCTATTGGAACAGGGGAGGAAGATTTGAGGAAGTGGGGCTGGAAGCCGGCCCTGGCCTGGGGCTCGAGAAGGTCAGCCGGGGAGCGGCATTCGGCGACTTTGACAACGATGGGGACGCGGACGTGCTGGTGGCAAATATGAACGACCTGCCGACCCTGTTGCGCAACGATGGGGGCAACCGGAACAATTGGCTGGGGTTGGAACTGACAGGGAGTACGAGTAACCGGGATGCTATCGGGACCTGGGTGCGGGTGCGGGCCGGCGGATCGGAGCAGGTGCGCGAGGTGCAGCGGGGTTACGGGTTCCAGTCGCAGCACGACCCCCGCCTCCTCTTCGGGCTAGGCCACAACCTTGTGGCAGAACAGGTGGAGATCCGCTGGCCCAGCGGCCAGGTGCAGGTGCTGGAAGGGCTAGCGGCGGGCTGCTACTGGCAGATCCGGGAGGGGGGGGTACACCAGGTCGCCTCCTACAGCCCCGCTGGCCCAGTCGGATCTCTGGCAGTTGGTCCAAACTCCGGGGAAAGGCCGGAGCAGCGCCGTGCCCCTGCACCCTCGGCGGTTCAGGCCGGCTGGAAGGCAGAGGATTGCTACCGGGCTGGCAGGGAGTACTACAAGCAAGGGCTGTATGCCGAGGCTGTCGAGGCCCTGCGGCGCGCCCTGGTGTTGCAGCCGGACTACCTGGAGGTCTGCGTCAACCTCGGGGTATTCCTCTATTCAGGGTTGGGGGACTACGAGGAGGCCGCCACAGTCCTCGAGCAGGCGGTGGTGTTGGACCCCGAGCGGGCGAACACCTACTTGCTCTTAGGCAAGGTCTACCTGGCCCTGAACCGGACAGCAGAGGCGGCCCGCACCCTGGAACGGGCAGTGGTGTTGGGCCCGGCTTCCTGGGAGAGCCAGGAGCAGCTAGGGCTGGCCTATCTGCGGCAGGGGAGACTAAAGAGCGCCTTAGAGACCTTCCAGGCTGCCTCTATGACTGCGCCGGTTCCCAGGCTGCATCTCCACCTGGCCCAGACCTATATCCGCCTGGGAAGGCCTGAGGCCGCGCAGCGGGAACAGCAACTTTTTACCCGGCTCACAGCCTCCCAAAAAGAGAGAGCACCAGCCAAGGAGGAGCGTGTTCCTGGACCTCAACCCCATCGCTGACGAAGTGCACGCCAACCGACAGCTAGGAGGAGAAGAGTGAGCAAACTCTACCACAGCGAAAAAGGCCACGTGATCCCCACTCTGGGCGAGGAGTTGACCCGCTTCCGGCAGGCCCGCAAGCTGCTGGAACTGCCGGCCACCACTGTGCCGGCTACCCTCTACCTGCTGGCCAGGCCTTGGCCGGATACCCCCGAACCCCTGCGGCTGCGGGTCAACAGCGTCGAGTTGCCCGCGATCGCCCCGGCGGCAGTTGGGTACACCTGGTACCCGGTGCCGCTGGCAGCGGGGTTGCTACAGGCGGGGCCCAACACCTTCGAGTTCTGGACCGGAGCCGGGGCCATGAATGCCTGGTCCCTGGCCCTGGAAGGGGGCCATGCCCACCCGCAGAGTTGGACTAGCGACGACGGGGGAACGACCT